>NZ_PVXN01000021.1 GCF_002995795.1 Clostridium thermopalmarium DSM 5974 | reverse complement strand
CCAGAAAAATATTTTTATGAAGAACTATCGAAGATTGCTTAATCCCATATTTTGAATATTATAGATGTCGCTTGTGGTTTATCAAGGGTAAAGCTCCGCCTGCTACGCAGCCCTTGACAAACCCATGTACGCCATCTCCTGTTATTATTAAGATGGGCTTAAGGCTGATTTTGACTATTGTCAGTCCTATTCTACATGATTTTTTCACAGGGGTGTTGCATTTAATATTGCAATTTAAGAATAAAAATGCTGAGTCAAGTTAATTTGACTCAGCATTTTCTATTATATAGAAACATATATAGAGAAGCTATAAATATAATAATATAACCTATGATGCTTAAGTAATCTGGAAGTATTCCAAAGAAGATTAGGCTTATTATTGCTGAAAAAATAATATTCGAATAATCAAATATTGATATTTCTTTAGCAGGGGCATACTTATAAGCATAAGTTACTCCAAATTGTCCAACGCTTGCAAAAACTCCAGCTAAAGTTAAATAAGCTAATTGAAGTATACTCATAGGTTTGTAAGAGAGCAGCATTAATGGAAAAGTTACAATGCTAGAGAAAAAGGAAAAATAAAATACAATTGTATCCGGAGCTTCTTTGTTTCCTAATGCTCTAACGCAAGTATATGCTGATGCTGCACTTATTGATCCGAGTACTCCAATAATTGCTGGAATTATCTCGGAGTTAAAAGATGGTTTAATTATGAATAATGCCCCCAAAAAAGCAATTGTTATTGATAGTATTTGTCTTAAGTTTATATTCTCTTTTAAAAATAGCCATGAAAAAATAATCACAAAAAATGGACTAAGTTTATTTAGCATATTAGCATCAGATAAAACCAGTTTATCTATAGCATAAAAGTTAAAAATTATCCCTAAGGTTCCAAAGGAAGATCTGAGTAATAATAATTTTTGATTTTCTCTTTTTCCAAAGAATTTACCTTTGTGATTCACTATGGATATAAGTGCCACCAAAACTGCTATTATATTTCTAAAAAATGTTTTTTGAAAAGAGGGCAAATCTCCGGATAATTTAACAAAAGCTGACATCATAGCAAAACCAAAAGAAGATATTATTAAGAATAATATGCCTTTATATCTGTTGTTTAATTTAGTAAAATTCATATCATGATCCCTTTCTATAAAGTTTAGAGTAATTAATATTATTAGTATAACGTATGATATCAAATTTTGCTACATTATAACCTTTCAGGTTTTCAACTTTTACTTTCATGAAAGTTAGGGTATAATAAAAAATGACAAATTTTATGCGCTATGGAGAAGATAATATAAATGAGTTTTTATTTAGTAAATGGCGATAATTTAGTTTTGGTTCCTTATAATATAATGGCTGTAGATTTTGAATTTGTAACTACAAGAATTATAGATAACAAGGCCAAAAAGTACTTTCAAGAAATAGTAGAGATAGGTGCAGTACAAAAAAGTGAAAATTTGGTTATAGAATACAGTAGAATTATTAAACCGAGATATTTTATGTCTTCTTCTAATAAACATCAAAGTATTTATGGAGGAAGAATATCTTTTCAAGATATAAAAAACGGAATAGATATAAGTGAAGCTTTTAAAGATATGGAAAAAATGTATATTCCCAAAGAAACAATATGGATATCTTGGGGAAGATCTGAGTATGATATTTTAAAAAATGTATGTGCAACTTATAATATTACAATGCCTTTTTTAAAAGAAGATTATTTAGATTTATCTATTGAATTTAGAAAATTTTATAAACTGAAGCAAAATATATCTTTAGATAGAGCTTTGAATTTTTTAAATATACCTATAGAAAATAGGCATATTGCATTGCCAGATGCCAGATTAGTAATGAAGATAGCGGAGAATATGCTTATTAATGGATATGAGATTGAAGAAAAGTTTATAAAAAACTTATAGAATGTACTAAATGAGGTGAAATGTTTGGAAGAAGTTTATATAGAAAGAGAAAAAGATGTTTTAAGAATTGCAATAAAAGAAGATGGAAGATTAAAGGAATGCTTCATAGAAGAAGAAACAAATGAGCCTTTTCCCGGAGAAATATATAAGGGTGTAGTTAAAAATATAGTTCCTGCTATTAAATGTGCATTTATAGATATTGGATTTGAGAAAAATGCATATATGTATATGCATAAAAAATTTAATAATGAGAATATAAAAAAAGGTGATGAACTTTTACTAGAAGTTATGAAGGAGCCAATAGGAGAGAAAGGTCCTAAAGTTACAAATTTTATAAGCATTCCAGGAAGATATGCTGTTATTATAACTTATAACAATAAGGTTAATTTTTCTAAAAAGATTGGTGATAATGAAAATTTCAAAGAATACATAAAAGAAAACATAATTAAGCCTTTAGATGTTGGTATTATGATAAGAACTAATGCTTTAGAAGTAGATATAGATGATGTGAATAAAGAGATAAATGAATTATATGAGCAATATAAAAGAATAGTTAATGAAGGTAAATATTCTATTAAACCTGGTCTTTTATATAAAGGAGGAAGCTTGGGGAGAGTTGGAATTGATGTGCTAAGCAGTGCAACAAGTAAGATAGTCCTTAATGATGAGAAAGATTATGAATATATAAAGAGTTTTGTATACGGTAAGTCAGATTTAAATCCTCAAATAGAACTTCATTTAGAAAGACAAAGTGTTTTTTCTTATTATAATATAGAAAGAGAAATTCTTTCTCTTAGAAATAGTAAGGTTGCTCTTCCAAGTGGAGGGAACATAGTAATAGAAAAAACAGAGGCGATGTATGTTATAGATGTAAATTCTGGGAAAAATACAAAACAAAATTCCATAGATAAAACTGCTCTTATCACGAATTTAGAGGCGGCAGAAGAGATTGCAAGGCAAATAATGATAAGAAATTTAGGAGGAATAATAGTTGTAGATTTTATAGACGTGAGCAGTCTTGAAAGCAAGAAAAAAATAATTAAGAAATTAAAAGAAGGATTCAGGGATGATAAGAAAAAGACAGTTATATATCCATTCACGGAGCTAAATATAGTTCAAATTGCAAGAAAAAGAAGAGGAAAATCTATTTATGATTATATAGAGGAAGACTGCAATGTATGTCATGGAAAGGCAAAGAAAATAAAACTTTCATACTTAAATAAACTGATTAAAAATGAGATAGTAAGAATTAGCAATGATTATGAAATCAAAGACATATACATTGAAATAGACAAAATATATAAAGAGGAAGTTTTAGGAGATGTTCTAAAATTTGTGAATGAAATTGATGGTTTAGATAAGAAGATATATATAAACTTTATGGAAAATCTAGAATATTTCAAAGTGGAACCTTTGATTTTTGCAAGCCAGGTAAAAAAGTTTGAAGATTTAAAGATTTATGGCTAAATTTATCTTTACAAACAAAAGCCAGTATGTTACAATGGCATTTGTAAACCGCACGCATAAGGTCAAAAAACGCAAAAATTTGCGTACCGAAGGCGGCGAGACTCTTATAAGGAGGTGTATTTTAATGTACGCTATAATTCAAACAGGTGGAAAGCAATACAGAGTTCAAGAAGGAGACGTTTTATTTGTTGAAAAGCTAAATGCTGAAGTAGATACAAACGTTGAATTAACTGAAGTTATCGCTGTTAATAAAGATGGTAACTTAGTAGTTGGAACTCCTATTGTTGATGGAGCTAAGGTGGTTGCTAAGGTTCTTAAACAAGGAAAAGCTAGAAAGGTAGTTGTATTTAAGTACAAACCAAAGAAGGATTCTAGAAAGAAAAAAGGACACAGACAACCATATACTAAGTTACAAATTGAAAAGATTGAAGCTTAATTATGACAAGTGTTTCTTTTAAAAAAAAGTATGAATACTTAATTGCTTTCAAAATAGAAGGTCATGCAGGGTTTAAGGAAGAAGGAGAAGATATAGTATGTAGTGCTATATCTATGATTTCACAAACCACTTTAATTGGCATTTTGGAAGTTTTAAAAATCGATGTAGAATACTACATTGAAGATGGTTTTTTAAATTTGAGTTTAGAGAAGAATTCCATGGAAGAAATTAAAAAGTGCCAGGTTTTACTTCAAACTATGTTACTCGGATTAAAGAACATTGAAATAACTTACGGTGATTATATAAATGTAAGGGTAGAGGAGGTGTAATTCATGTTATTAATTAACCTTCAATTATTTGCTCATAAAAAAGGGGTAGGTAGTTCTAAGAACGGTAGAGATTCTGAATCAAAGAGACTTGGAACTAAATGCGGAGATGGACAATTTGTTCTTGCTGGAAATATATTAGTAAGACAAAGAGGAACAAAAATTCATCCAGGTGTTAACGTTGGTAGAGGTGGAGATGACACACTTTTTGCTAAAGTTGACGGTATAGTAAGATATGAAAGAGTTGGAAGAAATAAAAAGCAAGCTAGCGTTTATCCTGTAGAAATAGAAAAAGTAGCAGAATAGTTTAAGGCACCCATAAGGGTGCTTTTTTAAAACTCATTGATGGGGGATCAAAATGGATAGTTTTCATGATTTTGTAAGTGAGCTTAGAAGAGCAAGACATGACCATATGAATGATATTCAAATAATTTATGGATATTTGCAGCTAGATAAAAAAGATGAAGCTTTAAACTATATAAATGATGTTTCTAAACACAACAAGATGTTAAGTAGAATGTATGCATTAGGTGATAATAGATTTGGTTTTGCAATGGAGAAACTTTTAAAAAGTCTTAGAAAAAAGCAGGTTTCAGTAGAAGTCGATATAGAAATAGATAGTTTTTCGAGAAAAGTCTTTGAATTAGAGGGCGATAAAAAAATCGATTTAGTAAATAATATAATTAATGAATTTGAAAATAACAAATGTAAATTTGTATATATATATATTTTTGAAGATGATATGGGAGAAAGTCTTCTTATTGCTAACAAAGAGTCCTGTGCTGATGAACTAGATTGGATGGAAGATTGGCAGGTAATTGAATCTGGAATACAAGACATAAAGTTACATAAATATATGTATAATAACAATATAGGTTATAGATTGACTTTTGGACTGTAAAGAATTGTTTTAAATTATATAACTAAAAGTTTTATTTGGCATAAATTAAAAATTGAGGTAAGGTGATATATATGTTTATAGATGTAGCGAAGATATTTGTAAAGTCAGGAGACGGAGGAGATGGAGCTATTTCCTTCAGAAGAGAGAAGTATGTGCCTTTAGGAGGTCCTGATGGAGGCGATGGAGGCGATGGAGGAAGTGTAATTCTAGTAGCAGATAGAAATTTAACTACTTTATTAGATTTTACGTATCGCAGAAAGTATGTGGCGGAAAAAGGACAAAATGGATCAGGCTCTAAATCTTCTGGTAAGAAAGGTGAAGATTTATACATAAAAGTACCTATGGGAACGGTAGTAAGGGATACTAAAACCAATAAAATAATGGTAGACTTATCTCATGATGGAGATTCTTATGTTGTTGCAAGGGGAGGTAAAGGAGGTAAAGGAAATTATCATTTTGCAACACCTACAAGACAAGCACCTAATTTTGCAGAACCAGGGATGCCAGGAGAAGAAAGAGAGATTACTTTAGAAATCAAGTTACTAGCAGATGTGGGATTAGTAGGATTTCCTAATGTAGGAAAGTCAACCCTTCTATCCATGGTAAGTAAAGCTAGACCTAAAATAGCAAACTACCATTTTACTACTTTAAAGCCTAATCTTGGTGTGGTAAAAGTTGAAGGAGTGCCACCTTTTGTTATGGCAGATATACCAGGAATAATAGAAGGTGCTTCAGAAGGTGTAGGTCTTGGCTTTGACTTTTTAAGACATATAGAGAGAACAAGACTTTTAATACATGTGGTAGACATATCAGGAATTGAAGGAAGAGATCCTGTAGAGGATTTTAAAAAAATAAATGAGGAATTGAAAAATTATAGCGTAAAACTTTGGGATAGACCTCAAATTATTGCGGCTAATAAAAGCGATATGTTATATGACGAAGAGGTTTTTGAAAACTTTAAAAACGAATTAAATAAGATGGGATATGATAAAATATTTAAGATTTCTGCGGCTACCAATGAAGGAGTAAATGAATTAATAAAAGAAGCAGCAAGAATTTTAAGTACGATTCCAGTAAAAGATTTAGAAATTGATCCAGAAGAAATGTATGTAGAGGAAGAGAAGAGATTTACTTATGATATTAGAGTAGAAGATGGAGTTTATATTATAGAAGGAAGTTTTGTAGATAGACTTTTAAGAAGCGTAAATGTAAATGATCCAGACTCTTTAAGATATTTTCAAAAGGTTCTAAAGAGCAAAGGAATCATAGATGAATTAAAAGAAATGGGAATTAAAGATGGAGATTTAGTAAGACTAAACGACTTTGAATTTGAATTTTTATTGTAATTATTAGGAGGATAGATATGATAAGCAGTAAGCAAAGAAGCTATTTAAGAGGACTCGCAAATACGATTCAGCCTATTTTTCAAGTAGGCAAAAACGGAATAGATGAAGCATTTTTAAAGCAAGTTGAGGATGCACTAGAGGCAAGGGAACTCATAAAAATAAAAGTACTTAATAATAGCGAATATACAGCAAGAGAAGCCTCAGATGAAATATGTGAAAAACTAAATTGTGAAGGAATTCAAGCTATAGGAAATATTTTAGTACTTTATAAAAAATCAAAGAATAAACCAAAGATAGAGCTTCCGTAAAAAGAGAAAAGTATAATGCTAGGAAGTTAGTTTAAAGTGAAAAACAAAATGCTAAATTAAGAATTTCTTAATTTAGCATTTTGTTTTTCTGTTTTTCAATAGTTTGTGGTAGTAAGTATTTATCATTGTAAACTGTCAAAGATTTTTCACTATTAAGATTCGTTTTGGATTTTAAGACTTTGGCGTCTTCTGAGTTTTCTTTTTTGGAGTATTTATCTTGAGATTCATATTTATTGGATTCATTATTAGAAACTCTAGCTGAATATATGGTGAATATAATTGCAGGGATTATTATAAAGTTTATTAAAACAATATAATTATAAATAACCAGCAATTTTAGCATCAAAAATCCGTTTTTTGAAGTAAAATGTGAAAGGATAAAAACTAATATGGAAATTACCAATATAGCTGTACTCTTTTTTTTATTATAGAATATTTCTATTAATTTTAAAAATGCGTAGAAGGTTAGAATATATTTTATAAACCATCCACCTACTATTTGCAGCATAACAAACAGCTCTCCGGCCTCTAAGAAATCAAAGTGACTTACTAGCTGAGTTTGAATTAACTTAGGATAATATATAGTTAAAGCTTTTTTGTATCCAAAGGTGGTAACTACACCTATAAGTGAATATATTTGCATCTGTACTACGATTAATATACCAACTAAGGAAGTTTTTATTATTCTATGTTTATCAACTATATTATTTAGGTATGGAAATAGTATGGATATAGGTCCATATAGAGCTAGGGATCTTAATGTAGCTATAATCATATTCTTATCAAATCCCCACTGCAATATAGGATATAGATATTTATTATCTTTGTATTTCTGAGTAAGTATTCCTAAATTAGTGCCTGCTAACATTACAAAGAACATTCCGGCAATTGTAGTTATTATAAGAGGTCTAAGCCCTTTTTTTACACAATAAGCAGTAGTTATTATAAAAAGTAAAAGTATAAACCAAGTTGGGGTTTCTAATATCATATTTTGATGCATAGAATTAGCTTCCACTGAAGCAGATTCGACTAAAGTTAAAAACAGGGTAAAAATAAACAATATGTAAAATATGCTTCCCAAATTTTTTCCTAGTGCAGAAGTATATATATTGTATAAATCATAGCATTTAGTTTTTATAAAAATTCTTAAAGTATAAATAGCATATAAAATTAGAAATATAGAAGCTATCGAAACTGCTATCCAAGAATCCCTTCTCCCACATTGAACAATTATATTTGGATAAGTTTTATATGAAACTATACAAGTTCCTAAAATAATAAATATGAGATGTCTGCTGTTTAATTTATCCATAAAATCCTTCCCTTTGTTAATAAATTTTTCCTTATTATAATTCTAGTATCTACAGCTAAGTGAATAATATTCTATTCTTTCACAAACAATATTAAAGGTGAGGTTTTATGGATAAAAAATATATTAATTATATTAAAGAAAAACTAAAAAATAGCTTTGATGTTCAGTTTAGAGAAATTCAGGCTAAGGAAGGAAAAATATATGCAATTTTTATAGATAGTTTAGTTGACAAAAAGTATATAAGTGAGTATATAATTTTACCTTTAATGAAAACAAATAAATTTGAGGACATAGAAGCAGTAAAAAGTCAAGTTTTATATACAAGTATACTTGGAGATGTGAAAGATGAGCAGGATGCTATTATTCATATTTTATCTGGAGATGTAGTATTAATATTTGAATTTTTTCAATCTGTTATATTTTGTGAGACAAAAAATATTGCACGGAGAGCCGTTTCAGAAAATATAAGAGAAAATGTAATAAAAGGACCTCATGAAGCTTTTAATGAGTTGATAGTGGATAGTATTGCTTTAATAAGAAAGAGAATTATAAATGAGAATTTAACATTTGAAACTATAAAAGTAGGAAAAAAGTCTAATACTACTACAGTATTAGCTTACATAAAAGGAGTTGCTCCTGATAAATTGGTAAAATATGTAAGGAGTAAGATAGAAAGTGCAAATTTAGAGTTTATTTTAGAGGCAAGTTATATTGAAGAGCGACTAAGAGCTAAGGGAACAATTTTTAATACAATAGATACCACAGAAAGACCAGATAAAGTAGTATCTAAGTTGCTCGAAGGAAGAGTAGCCATTCTCGTTGATGGTAGCCCTGAAGTTATAACAGCACCATATTTTTTTATTGAAAACTTTGAAGCTAGCGATGACTATTCTTTTAATAAGTATTTTGTTAGTTTTATAAGAATTCAAAGGTGGGCAGCCTTTTTTATGGCACTGTTGCTCCCGGGACTTTATATAGCTATAGGAACACACCATTTTTCTCTTATACCAACATCTTTTGTATTTAGATTAGCTAATTCTAGAGCAGGAGTACCTTTTCCTACAGTCGTTGAAGTGCTGCTTATGATATTCTTTTTCCAACTTTTAAGAGAAGCTGGTATAAGACTTCCACAGCCAACAGGGCAAACTATGAGTATAGTAGGTGCTCTTATTTTAGGAGACGCAGCTATCGGGGCAGGGCTTGCATCTCAAGGTACTATTGTAATAATAGCTGTATCATCCATATCCACATTTTTAGTACCTAACCTTTATAAAAATGTGTCTATCTGGAGCATAATTATAGTAGTCTTTGCAGCAATTTTAGGATTGCCTGGGTTTTATATGGGTTTTTTTGTATTTATAGCCCATTTATCAGCATTAGAAACCTGTGGATATCCATATCTGTATCCTTTGGGAACTTTGGAGTTGTTTAAGTATAAAGATGTAATATTGAGAGGAGATCTAAATAAAATATCAAATAGCATATTTCAAAATGGTGATCAAGAAATGAATGCTTCAAAAGATAATATTGAAAAAGGTGATAGCCAGGAGAGCGATGATTCAAAGGATATTGAGCAAAATAATAGTTATGAAAAAAATAGTGACTCAAAGCAGAATAAACAAAAATATGTTAATGATAAGAGTGATGACTTAAAAAATACTAAGGAAGAGGATAATAATCAGAATGAGGATACTCAAAAGAAGGATGAATTAAAGGATGATAACCAATGAAAAAGATAGCACTATGTTTAATAATTATGTGTTCTCTTATATTTACTGGCTGCTTTAATTATAAAGATATAAATAAATTAGTCTTTTCTATTGCTTTAGTAGTAGATATAAATGAGTATAATAATCCTGTGCTATATATAGAGGGATTTAGACCTATGGAAGGGACTACAGAAGGACAAAAGGTAATATTTAAAGGAGAAGGAAAAACTATATTTGAAGCCTTAAGGAGCATAAATTTAGGGTCAAGTTATAAACTTAATTTGAATCAAAATAAAATTATTGCATTTACTCAGAAGGCTGCAGAATATGGTATAGGTAATTTTATTGACTTTTTTGATAGAGATCAGGAGCTTCTTGTAAGACCATATGTATGTGTATTAATAGGAGATCCAGAAGAGCTGCTTTCTATGAAAAGCAGTGAAGGAGAATATACAGGAATATATGTAGATAGGTTATTAGATAATATAGCATCTTCTTCAAGAGGAATTTTTAGAAGTATCAATGACTATAATAATCAAAGATTAATTGGTGATAAGGTTAATGTAGTATCTATGATAGAAGTAAAAAAGGATGTGGGGGAATTTAAAAAGATATTTGTAAATGGAGGAGCTATAATAAAAAATGATAAAATGATAGGAAGTATATCAATAGAAGAAGGGCAAGGATTCAATTTTTTAATGAATAATGTGGCATTTGGAACATTAGAAGTAACTAATCCTGAATATAAAGATGCATTTGTTACTTTGGAAATACTAAATAGTAAAACCAATACGAATATAAAACAAGAGGATAATAAAGTAAAATTAATTAAAGATATTAAGGTGAATACAGTGCTTGGATGTGTTCAAAAAGGTTTAATTATAAACGATAAGAACTTGAAGCAATTAAAAGAAAATGCAGAAAGTAATATTAGGAAAGCCTGTTATCAGATTTTTGATAAATATAAAGAAAAAGGGTTAGATATATTTGATATACAAGAAGAATATTTAAGAAAGTTCAGGAAAGAACCAGAAGAAGATATCATAAAAGATATAGAATTATTAGTAAATGTAGAAGTATCGATAGAATCAGGAAATGACACAATAGACTTTATAAATGTTAATGGCAAGTAGTTACATAAAATGTGCTTCTTGCCTTTTAAATTTTGTTTTTTATGCTATACTATTTGTTAGTAGGAGGCGCTTTATGAAGAAGAAAGGAATTTTTGGAGGAACTTTTGATCCTATACATAATGGGCATTTGCATGTAGCCTATGAAGCACTTTATAATTTGAAATTAGATGAAATCATCTTCATTCCATCTGGGAATCCACCTCATAAAACTAATAAAATAGTCACCGACGCTAAAATTAGATATGGATTAGTTAAGATGGTTGTAAAAGATGAAAAAAAATTTAAAGTTAGCGATTATGAAATAAAGAAAAATGGTTTAAGCTATACATATGAAACTTTAGAATTCTTCAATAAATTGGAACCTAATACTCAGTGGTATTTTATAACAGGTGCAGACTGTTTAATGGAGATTTATACTTGGAAAAATATAGATGCTATTTTTAATTCATGCAAATTTGTGGTTTTCAATAGAAGTGGATATAAAAAAGAAGACATCTTAAAACAAAAAAGCGAAGTGGAAAGCAAATTTGATAAAGAAATAATTTTTTTGGATATACCTATTTTAGAAATTTCATCTACACTAATAAGAAGTAAGATAAAGGAAGGTAAAAACATAAGTTATTTAGTCCCTAAAAATTTAAATGAAACATTGAAAAAAATGAATGTATATAGATGAAAAGGGGAAAGAATATGTGGACAGAAGAACAAATCATTGAATATTTAAAAAAGAATTTAAGAAAGAGTAGATTAGAACACAGCTTAAGTGTAAGAGATACTGCTGTAAAGCTGGCTGAAATATATGGAGGAGATATAGAAAAAGCCAAAATAGCAGGACTTGTACATGATTGTGCTAAATATATAAAGGATGAAGAAATGTTAAATATTTGTGAAAAATATGGTTATAATATTGATGAAGTTTCAAGAAACTTTCCAAACATTTTACATGGGCATGCAGGAGCTTATATAGCAAATAATGTTATGGGAATAGAGGATAAAGATGTATTAAATGCAATAGCCTATCATACCACCGGTAGAAAGAATATGAGCTTACTTGAAAAAATAATTTATATAGCAGATTACATAGAACCATTAAGAGATTTTAATGGTGTGGAAGAAATAAGAAAAATAGTTTATGATGGAAAGTTACATGAGGCTTTAATAATGTCTTTTAATAATACTATAAAATACATACTGGATAGAAATGCTCTTTTACACAAAGATACTATAGATGCTAGGAATTATATGTTGTATACTATAGATAGGTGGAAAAAATGAGTAAGAATAGAAAAAGTAAATTTTTAAAGGCTATGATAACTATAATAACTGTAATCATAGGAATAGTTATTGCAGTAGGAGCATATTTTTATATGGGCCTTTCAGAGTTAAGCAAAAATTCTGACCTAGGAGAAAATGATGTACAGTATATAAATAACGATATTGAAACAGATGACAATAAAGAATCTATAAATATATTAGCTTTAGGAGTAGATATAGGCACTCCAGGGGCAGAAAATGCAAATGACCCAAAAAGGACAGATACAATTATGCTAATTCACTATGACAAAATAAATAAAGATGTAAGTGTAATTTCAATTCCTAGAGATACCTTAATAAAGATTAATGGGAAAAATGCAAAAATAAATGCAGCTCATGCTATAGGTGGAGTTAGATATGCTATTGATGCTGTAGAAAAACTTTTAGATATAGATATTAACTATTATGGAAAGGTAGATTATGAGGGATTTAGAGAAATTGTGGATTCTATAGGCGGAGTAGATATTGAAATACAAAACAACATGGATTACGATGATCCCGCTCAAGACTTACACATACATTTTAAAAAAGGAGAAACAGTTCATTTAGATGGTAAAAAGGCAGAAGAGTTTTTTAGATGGAGAAAAAATAATAATGGGACCGGTCTTGCAGAAGGGGATTTAGGAAGAATAGAAAATCAACACATTTTTATTTCAAAAGTAATTGAAAAATTAAAAAGTCCTAGAATAATACCAAGAATACCGAGTATTTTTATGACTTTGCCTAAGTATGTGGAAACTAATATGTCTGGAGACGAAATAATAAAGTATGGATACGCTTTTATGAGAGCTAATGACATAAAAATAGAAACATTAAAAGGACATACCAAGTATATTGGAGGAATTTCATACTTTATTTATGATGAGAATAGTAATAAAGATTTATTAGACAGAATTTATAATACAACTTTAAATAATGATTTTAATATAGATAAAAGCAAATTAAATATACAAGTATTAAATGGAACAGGTAAAACTGGTCTTGCAGCAAATTATAGAGAATATCTTAAAAAGAAGGGATATAAAAATACTTCAATAGGAAATACAAAAGACTCAGAATATACAAAAATATTAATAAATAAAGGCAACTTTAGTAATAAACAAATAAAGTATATTAAAGAAGATTTAAAAATAGATAAAGTAGAAAATATAGAGAAAAATTATGAAAAATTTGATATAATAATTATATTAGGTAAAAAATAAATTATACAATTAGGAGGAAGAGAAAATGAAAAAACAAATAATCAGTACAACAAATGCACCATCTGCAATAGGACCATATTCACAAGGAGTTAAAATTGGAAATCTTTTATTTACTTCAGGTCAAATTCCTTTAGATCCTCAAACTGGGGAGTTAGTTAATGATAATATAGAAAAAGCAACAGAAAGAGTAATGCTAAATTTGAAAGCTATTTTAGAAGAAGCAGGAACTAGTTTTGATAAAGTAGTAAAGACAACTGTATTACTAAAAGATATAAACGATTTCAATAAAGTAAACGAAATTTATGGAAAATATTTTACAAGTGAACAACCAGCAAGATCTTGCTTCCAAGTTGGAAAACTTCCAAAGGATGCTCTACTAGAAATTGAGGTTATAGCATTTGTTGAATAATAAAGAAAATATATTAAGATTAAAGGTAAAAATCGAAGAAGACATAAAACTTAGCGAATATCTAAGATGCAATGCTGAATTTTCTAGTAGATTCATCAGAAAAGCAGCAAGAGATGGAAGAATAAAAGTAAATAATGAAAAAGTAAACTTATCCTATAAACTTAAGGATAAAGATATTATAGAAATAAAAATTGATAAAGAAGAAGAACAAGATATAATTCCAGAAAAGATGGATTTAGAAATTGTTTATGAAGATGAAGATATAATAGTGGTAAATAAACCTAAAGGCATGGTAGTTCACCCAACAAAAAGGCATTTAAATGGCACTTTATCTAATGGCCTTTTATATTATTTCAAAGAAAAAAACGAAAATAGTATAGTAAGATTAGTAAATAGACTAGATATGGACACTTCAGGTCTTATATTAGTAGCTAAGAATGCTTTTAGTCATATGGCTCTTGCAAGAGACATGCAAAAGAATGTGTTTGTTAAAAGCTATTTAGCTATAGTCCATGGTAATATGAAAGATAACAAAGGAGTAATAGATAAACCAATATATAGAGTTGGGGAAGGAACCATAAAACGAGTTATAGATGATAGGGGACAAAGAAGTGTTACAAGATTTGAAGTTATAGAAAGATATAATGATGCTAATCTTGTAAGGCTTACTCTTGAAACAGGAAGAACTCATCAGATAAGAGTACATTTAAGCAGTATAGGTCATCCTATTTTTGGGGATGCATTATATGGAAAAGAGGAAAAAGAATATATAGAAAGACAGGCATTACATGCCTATAAATTAGAATTTCCTCACCCTAAGAGTCGAAAGATAATAAAACTGGAAAGTGATATGCCTTTAGATATGAAAAGTTTAATTGATAAATTAAAATCTTAAAAGAAAAGAGATAGATATTGATTTTTATCAATATCTATCTCTTTTCTTTTGTTTTACTTTCTTTCTTATTCTCAATAAAGAGATAAGCAAGATTAATATGACTGGATAGGCCAGAATTTTCATTGAGTTTATTGAATTAACACTATTTTTTAAGGCTAATGCAGGTGCTTTATAAGCATAATCAGCACCGCTTGCTAGATTTAGGCTGCCTATAGATTTGTTATTATAAAATACTTCTGCAGTTAGAATGTTTTGCCCTCTATTAAAAGATGTTTTGCTTAAATCCTTAGAATTTATTTTAAGTTTAGGAGTTTCTGTTGAATCTTTGTTTTTAAGATAGTAAAAGTTTTCAGCGGCTAAAAGAGGGATGTTTAATCCTTCCTTTATTGTATATTCTCCAACCATATCTCCTTTGGAATATAAGGTGGCTTTGGAGAAGTTTTCAAATCCATAATCAAATAACTTTCTAGCATCGGACCAATAAGCTTTATTAGAATCATGAAGAAGTACAGCTATAAGCTTAATTCCATTTCGAGAAGCTACTGCAACGTAAGAATGCTTTGACTGAATAGTATATCCAGTTTTACCTGCTTCACAGCCTTCGTAATAATAATTTGAACTTTTTTGTATTAATCTATTTTCATTCCAAAGAGGTCTTTTTTCTTTGCTTTTATTTGTAGGTTGTATATAATACATTGATGTTGTAGATATTTTTATGTATTCTTCATGCTTAATTAACTCTTTCATAATTAAAGCTAAGTCTCTAGCAGTAGTTCTATGCATATCATCGTATAATCCACTAGGATTAACAAAATTAGTGTTACTACATCCAAGTTCTAAAGCTCTTTTATTCATAAGTTTTGCGAATTCTTCACTTGAACCGGATATATGTTCAGCTAAAGTTAAAGCTGCATCGTTAGCAGATCTTAAAAGCAAAGCATATAAAAGATCTTTAACTGTCAACTTTTCATCTTCAAATAAATATATTTTGCTGCCATCTATAAGAGGGGGATTTTTTCCTACAGTGACCACATCATCTAGATTAGCGTTTTCAAGGGTTAAAAGAGCAGTCATAATTTTAGTAGTAGAGGCTGGAGGATATTGAGTATCCATATTTTTGGAATATAATATTTCTCCTGTAGCTGCATCCATTAATACAACGCCATCAGTATATATATTAGGGGGAGAGCTTTGTGCTTTTGCTTCATGTACTGTAAAGGATAATAATACAACTATAAGTATAAATGTCATTATTTTACGCATTACTTACCTCCTAAATTTTATATGAATAGTATATCAAAAAAATTTGATTATATCAAAAATAATTACTAAAAATTGATAATAGTCTAAAAATGTATTTTTTAATAGAATATAGGTTATTAAATTTTTTATAGTGGCAATAATAAAACATTAAGATTATTGTTGGAGGGCAGAACATGTTATGGATAAGAAAGAAAAAATAATAGGTTCAGCAGCTATGATAATAATATGCACTATATTTTTGACGGTTGGGTACATTTTATCTAAGCCAAAAGCTTATAATAATGAGGTTATTAGTAATTTATCTAATAAATATGACAATTCTGTAATTGTGGATAATTCTTCCCTAGATAAAAATAATTCATCTAGGGAAGAACTTAAGAATATTGTTGTTGAAATTAAAGGAGAAGTTAAAAATCCAGATGTGTATACTATGGAGTATGGAAGTAGGATATATGATTTAGTAAAAAAGGCTGGTGGATTTACAGAAAATGCTGATAAACTAAGTGTTAACTGTTCTATGAAATTAAAAGATGAAGATTGTATAATAATATATAACAAAAATGATAAGGAAAGATTAACCTTACCTGTTGTTAATAATAACAGTAATAGAAATGAAAATTCGCCCAATTTGGATTCAGAGAATAAAAAAATAGATATAAATAGTGCTAGTAAAGAAGAGTTGGTAAGCCTTCCAGGAATAGGAGAAGTTACTGCGCAAAAAATAATAGAGTATAGAGAAAGTAATGGAAAATTTAATTCTGTAGAGGAATTAATGGAGGTAGATAGAATAGGAGAAAAAACTTTAGCTAAGTTTAGAGATAAAATTGAAGTAAGATAAATTTTGAATTAAGTTTATAAAAATGCTATAATATTATTTATGTTAAAATTTATGGATATAAACCAACAGAAGGGGTAGTGAATTAAATGGAAGAAATTATTGAAATTGATAAGCCAGTAAAGAAAGTTATATTTAAAAGAAATACTCAAGAGAAAACAGGAGTAGTGGTTAATTTAACTAAAGGAAAAGAGTATGAAGTATTAAGCGTTAAAATGCCTGCTCAATATGAGATTAAACCTTCAGTTAATGGTGTTATTTTATATCTAATTGAAGATGATAATGGAGAAAAAAATTACTTCTTCTCAAATTATTTTGAAGATAAAAAATAGCTAGTGAGTCCTTAATAGGGCTCACTAATATTTTTAATTGGAATACTAAAAACTAAAGTATATTTTTTATTATACGACTATTAGCTTAGAAATATATTTGCTATATAAAGAATGAGGTAGTTTTATGAAGACTTGGTATAATAGCAGTTGGAATGAGGTTGTAAAGAAATTAAAAAGCGATTTTAAATATGGACTTACTGAAGACAAAGTAAAAGAAAGCAGAGAAGTTTTCGGAGATAACAAAAATTTAAATTTAAAAAATAAAAATTTTATTATTCTATTTTTTAAGCACATGTTAAAACTACATTGTGTTTTAGCTATATTTATATCTGTACTATTAATTTATATTAATAATTTTAAAGCTGCTGTTTTTTTGTGTGGTACAACCGTCCTTTTTGTGTTATTATACGCTTTTAAAGATTATAAAAATGAAAATAGATTAAATAAGCTTAGAAGTATTGCTCCACATAAAGCTGATGTAGTAAGAGAAGGAAAATTGCTTACTCTAAATTCAGAAGAATTAGTAGTAGGTGATATAGTATATGTAGAAAAAGGAGACATAGTACCAGCAGATTTGAGGATAATGCAATGCGAAAATTTAAAGGTTAAAGAGTCAGCAATTACTGGAGATATTAGTTTAGTAGAAAAGTATGAAACAAAAATAGAAGATAAAGAGCTGCTTCCTAGCGATATGAAAAACATACTTTTTAAATCTTCCTTTGTTATTGATGGAAGTGCTAAGGGGATAGTAGTGGCAGTAGGAGAAAATACCGAGATAGGCAAAATGACCGAAAATTTATTAAAAGAAAATCATGAGAGAACTTTACTAGAAGAAAATATATCTAACATTATTAATTTTATGTCAAAAATTTTTATACTTTGTTTAGTGGGTATAGGCTTATATGCTATTTACGGAAAAACAAGTTTATCCCAATTTATAAATTTGATATTTATAATTTATCTTACTATAGTACCTGTTCATATTATATTTATTATAGATATCCTTTCATTTATAATAAGAAAACATATGAAGAGAGCGGAAATTACTATAGAAGGATTATCCTCCATGCAGACTTTATCAGAAATAAATGTATTACTTATAAATAAAGTAGGGGCTTTGACAAAAGAAAGTATGTTTGTAAGTAAACTTTTTTGTGGTGAAAATATAATAGATGCAGATTTAGAAAATATAGAGGAAAATAAAGATAACGTAGATAGAATGATAACTATAGGATTACTTTGCAATGATGCTAACGTTGACAGAGATGGGAAAGTATACAAGGGAGATATTACAGAAAGAGCTATTATAGAATATGGAAGAAAAAATTTTTTATATAAGAACGTATTGGAAAAAGAGCAAGAAAGGATATTTACAGTACCTTATGATGGTGACAAAAAAATAAAAACAACTTTAAATCGAATTGAAGATAAATATAGAGCAAATGTTGTAGGTAGTGTAGATAAGCTATTAGAAAGATGCACTCATATAATGAAAAATGGAATGGAAGTAGAGATTACACTTAAAGATATATTAAGTATAAGGGATGCGGATTTAGCCTTGTCTAAGGAAGGATTACATGTTATTAGCTTTGCATATAGAAATTTTAATTATGAGCCAAGTGTAAATGAAAATATAGAAAGTAATTTAGTTTTTGTAGGGCTTATGGGACTAAATAATCCGCTGAAGGAAAGTGCAATAGAAAGTATAGATTATTGCAGAAGATTAGCTATAAAACCAGTGATTATTACTGAAGATAACAAGATAGCAGCAAATTCATTTGGAAAAAAGATGGGAATACTAAATCAAAATGACATGGTGCTATCAGGTGTTGAAATTGACAATATGGATGATGGTGATATAGAAAAAGTAGTTGAAAAAGTAGGAATATATTCAAAGATATCCTCCAAGAATAAATGGAAAATATGCCGTGAGTTTAAAAGGTTAGGTTATAATGTTGCAGTTACAGGAAACAGATTTACAGATTTACCTAGTTTTCGAGCTTCAAAAATAGGTATAGCTACAGGTAAAGAATGTACTCAAATAACAAAAAACATGGCAGATATATTCATAAAGGATAAAAATTTTGTGAAGCTTTTATCTTTAATCGATAAAAGTAGGAAACTCATTAGAAATATAAATAATATAATATTTTTTAATCTTATAATATCAATTATAGAATTTTTATCAATTACTACAATTAGTGTGTTCTTTAAACATATTTCTGTAGATTTTACTAAAATACTATGGATTAATTTTATAAGTTTAATGCTGAATTCTTTGCTTATATACAGTCAAAGTGAGAATATTAAGGAACATGCTTACGATAAAGTCTATATGGATAAAAGAATATTTAATAGATTTACTTCTGGAATAATTCTATATATTGCATATGTAAGTATATTATTAGTTGCAATGTTTGCTATTGAAAAAAATAAAGAAATGGTTGCAGGTAAAGAAAGTTTATTTGCAATATTGTATATAAGTTCAATTATATTTTCATTTTATTTTATAGAAATTAAGAATGTAATAAAGAATAAAATCTCACTTTTAATTTTCATACTGAACTTTATACTTTGTTTATTATTCTTCCGAAATTTTTATCCTAATTATTTATTGAGCTTAACTAAATCAATGTGGAACTTGAAAATTATGATTATATTTTTAATTATAGAGGTGTTTTTAATAAAGTTTATAAAAGGAATATATATAGAATAATGATTAGTCTTCACATATTTGGTTATATTACCATGTGAAGACATTTTTTAGGAGTATATATGAAAATGAAAAGACCTCTAACATATTATGCGTTAGCTGTATATATAGCTTGTCTTAATTTAATGTTTTTACAAATTAATATTATATTTGCAATATTGATGACAATAATATTTGTTGCAGTAATATTTTTTACTCAAAATATTAAAGGATTTATATTAATACTATGTTTTTTTATAATAGGATGCTTAAGTTTTTTTATATATTTCAATGTAGATATAGGTGGAAGTGCCAAGTTTAGAATTATAGAGAAAAGTAGGGGCTCTTATATAGGAGATTACAGAGGAAGAAAAGTTATTTTATATGGTAATCTTAGTAATATTGAATTGGGAGAAAAGATAGTAGTTAAAGGAAATTTTAGTGATGATAAGGATTATTCTAAGGGAGTTATAGGAAAATATAAAATTAAAAGTTGTTCTAAAGGAAGAACTGATTTTTTAAAGAAAGTTTATGATTTTAAGGAAAAGCTATATTATAAATATTCAAAGGTGTTAGGAGATAAAAATGCAGGAGTTATTATGGCTGCATGTTACGGAGACACTAAGTATTTAAACTTTCAAATAAAAGAAGAGATAAATAAACTAGGGATATCTCACATAATAAGCGTATCAGGATTTCATTTAGCAATTGTATATAAATTATTGGAAAAGGTATTAGGAATAAAATTAGGCCTTGTAGGTTCTTTTTTATATATGATTTTTACTGGAGCGGAGGCGGCTACCATACGGTCCTATGTAATGATATTGATTTTAAAACTTTCAAAGGTATTTTATAAAAACTATGATGGATTATCTTCTCTTAGCTTATCAGCTATTATTATATTTATAATAAAACCTTATTATGTTTTAGATATTGGGTGCACATTATCTTTCTTAGCTACCTTAGGAATTATAATTTATAATGGAAAAATACAAAGGGCTCTCTATATGCTGCCTAAGGAATTGAATGAAAATCTCAGTGTTACCTTAAGTGCTCAAATATTTGCTATGCCCTATACCATGTGTACCATAGAAAATATAAGTATGTTTTTTATACCAGGAAATTTGATGCTTGCGCCTTTATATTCATTTGTAGTACTTCTTGGAACATTGGGAATTATATTCGTTAAATTTGATATGTTATTTAGGATTATAACTTCATTATTATATTCTACTATGATATCAATTGAAGGTGGAACTTATCTTCTTCTCAAAATTGCTCCTTCATTATCAGAATACAATTATTTTTATGGAATAGTAATGCTTGCTATGTTTATGAGTTATGTTTTTATAAAGCATGGATATAAGGAACTTATGTATTTTCCTGCAGCTCTTATGTGTTTTATTATAATGTATAACATGGTATAATAACATAAATAGAAATAAATTTTATTAGTTATGTGGAGGAAAAAAGGTGTTAGATTATTCAGCATTAGAAGGCAAATTAAAAAGAGGAGAAATATCCAATTGTTATATATTTTGCGGTAGCGATGAACAAACTATAAAAGATACTATAAACAAAATAGCTAATAAAGTATTAAGTAAAAATTTTTTACAACTTAACTATGTTGAAATGGATGGTCTAAATATTACTATAGATAGTATTATTAATGCTTGTGAAACTTTACCTTTTATGAGTGATAAAAGGGTGGTGCTCATATATAGAGCTAATTTTTTAAAGGATAGAGTAGATAAGTCTATGGAAAAGCTTTCAAAGGAAGTTGGTAGTTATATAAGAACTTTACCTAAACATTGTATATTAATTATGTACTATATATTTGAAAACGACAAAGAAAAAGAAAGCGATAAGCTAAAAAAGATGAGTAAGTTAGCTTGTACAGTAAAGTTTTCCAAGTTAAAAGGAGCATCTCTTCAAAAAAAAGTTGGAGACATGTTTAAGGAAAAAGGCAAAGAAATAAGTAAAGCAGACTTAGCTTTATTTTGTAGTTTAGTAGAAAATAATATAGACATAATAGAAAATGAGATTGAGAAGTTATGCTCTTATACAGAAGGAAGAGAAATAACACCTAAAGATATTTATGATTTAGTTAGCGGAAAAGAAGATAATGATATATTTAATCTAGTAGAATTTTTATCTCAAAGAAAGCCTCAAGTAGCTTTAGATGTATTAAATGAATTGTTGTTTAAAGGAGAGTCTGTAAGTGTAATACTGCGAATGATACAAAGACAATTCAAACTTTTATTTGATATAAAGTTAGGTATTTGTAAAGGTAAAAGTAAAGATGATTTAACACAAGAGTTAAAGCTTCATCCATATGTATGCGAAAAGATGATGATGCAAAGCAAAAAATTTAGTATTGAACAGCTTGAAAAAATAATAAATCTTTGTTTGAACACAGAAAAGAATTTAAAAAGTACTTCTGTAGATGAAAAGACGGAAATGGAACTTCTCATTATAAATACGGCAATAGTTTAGTAATTAATAAGAGAGTTAAAAAGATTAAAATAATATATTGGTCAGTATATTATTTAGAGTTGTTATCATATTAGGGCAAAAGTAACAAAAAAACCGGTGAATTCACCGGTTTATTTTATTAAGCGCTTAGCCCATTTAATTTTGCAGCCAATCTTGATTTCTTTCTTGCAGCCTTGTTTTTATGTAAAACTCCTTTAGCTGCAGCCATATCTAAAGATTTAACAACATTAGTGTAAGCAGCCTTAGCTTCGTCTAAATTATTGCTAGCAACAGCAGCTTCAAACTTTTTAATTTGTGTTTTTAATGCAGATTTAATCATTTTATTTCTAAGAGTTTTAGTTTCAATAACTTTTATTCTTTTTTTAGCTGATTTAATGTTTGCCATTTCTTTTTCACCCCCTTATGGATTTAATAGGGTTAAGCAGCTTCGGGGAATCTTCGTACCATTGCCTTACTCAACAAATGATATTATAGCATTATTTACTAGGTACTTCAAGTAGAAATTTGTAAAAAAGCAATTCTTCAATTTATAAAAAATAAATTAATTGTTTAAGATGAATTAATACAATATTATTATTCTAAGTATCACGAATTATTAAATTAAGATTAGGTAAAAATACTTATAAGTATTGATTAAGAAAGGATAGTGAAGTTATGGTAAATGTAAGAACTGATTTAGCAATAGAAGCAAAAGAAATTTATCAAGAACAAAATCAGGGAGAAAAAATACCAGGAGTTAAAATAAAAGAAGATTTTGAAAGTGGAGTACATGTTACAGATGTTATGATAATAGATGAGATTGGTGAAAGAAATATGGGAAAACCTATGGGAAGATACGTCACCTTAGAAATGCCTGAAAGCGTTAATTTTGATAGAAATGTAGCGGATGATGTTAGCAGGGTATTTGCTAAAACTTTATCCAGTATGATTTCTTTAGATAAAAGTATGACTGCGCTAGTGGTAGGCCTTGGCAATTGGAATATAACTCCTGATGCATTAGGACCAAAGGTGATATCACGACTTATGATAACAAGACACTTAAAGGAACTAGTTCCAGACAGTATAGATGAAAATGTGAGACCAGTATGTGCATTAGCTCCAGGAGTTTTGGGACTTACTGGAATTGAGACGGGAGAAATAATAAAAGCTGTTGCAGATGATATTAAACCTAATTTAATAATCTGTATAGATGCTCTTGCTGCTAGAAGAACAGATAGAATGAATAAGACTATTCAAATCGGAAATACAGGAATATCTCCAGGGTCTGGAATAGGAAATAAGAGAATGGAAATTAGTGAAAAAACATTAGGTATACCAGTTTTAGCTATAGGAGTTCCAACTGTGGTACATGCAGCCACTTTAGCAAATGATACTATAGATTTAGCTATAGATACATTTATAAAGGAAGCAACTAAAGGTAGTGATTTTTACAATATGTTAAATTCACTAGATAAAGATGAAAAACAGAGACTTTTAAATGAGGTTTTGTATCCACAAATTGGGGATATGGTAGTAACACCTAAGGATATTGATCTAGTGATTGATGTAATTTCAAAAATTATAGCTAACGGAATAAACATAGCTCTTCAACCTGCTTTAACTTTAGAAGATATAAATAAATATATAAATTAGTAATATAAAAAAGTATCCCTTCATATATATTAATTAAAACAGAGGAGGGATATAAATGAACTTTAGAAAAAATGATGGATTTGAATTTAAAGCCATACTGAGCCTGTCTGTTGTTGGACTATTGATTGCTATAATAATGCTAAGTGGTGCTAAAAGATTTTATTTTAATAAAAATCAACCTATAAATGGATTTTATTCAAGAGTAATTCATTATACTATGCCCTTAACTAAATTAAATAGTGTGGCTAAAGGAGAAGAGTATGAAACAGATTCATTTAAAGAAACATTGTTAAGAAGTATTGGAATAAACAATAAAAATTATATGTCTATAATTGGAAAAGAAATTTCCTATGTAAGTGCAGAGTTAAGTTATTCAAAAAAATTACAAAATAATGAAGATCCTGAAAATGCATTTGATGAATTTGTATTAAACGATGATCAAGTATATATAGAAGAAAATAAAGTACAAAATGGTACAGACATGAATTCTGTACCTAGTTTTAGTGAAGAATTAAAAAAAGAACTTTCATCAAAACCTGAAGTTCTCATTTATCATACTCATACTTGTGAAAGTTATAAGCCTTATGCCAATAAGTATGGTAGCAATGTGGATAAAAATAAAAGCGTTGCAGCAGTAGGAGAGCAACTAAAAAAAGAATTAGAAAAGTATGGTATAAGTACAATACATGATACCACAATACACGACATTGAGACATACAATGGAAGTTATGCAAAATCCAGAGTTACACTGCAAAAATATCTAAAAGAATATAAGAATTTTAAACTCATAATAGATTTGCATAGAGATTCAGTAGAAAATAAAGATGTAATGACAACGACAATAAATGGAGAAAGTGTAGCTAGATTTTCCTTTGTTATGACGAAGAATCATCCAAACTCCAAAAAAAATATTCAACTTGCGGAAAAATTAAAAGAAATATCAAATAAACTTTATCCGGGAAATAAGAATACAAATAGTTTTTATAAAAGAACCTTCTATTATAATCAAGGGAGACAATTTTATAGTCAAGACCTTAATGAAAATATAGTTTTAATGGAAGTTGGTTCTCATGTAAATACTATAGATGAAGCCAAAGCGTCCACTAAATATTTAGCTAGAATAATTGCCGAATACATAAATGGAAAGAATTGAATAAAATGATATAAAAAAGTACATCCTTATATAGAAGGAGGTACTTTTTTTATGAAAAGAATAAAAATACTTTCATTAATAATGATAATATTTTTGCTTATAGGTTTATGTAAAGTAAACTTGAATTTGAATAGACAAATATATATGAGCATAGCATCAGATATAAGTAACGAAGACATTTACTATAACAATTATAGAAATCATTTGAATTTAGATCATATGATAGAAGTATTTAGCTATCCAAGTAAGTATGATATAGTAGATATAAATGGTAAAAAGAGTACTCAAGAAGATGAAATAACCATACCAAGAATTAGAATACTTTTTAGTGCAAAGCCGTTTGATTTTAGGATAGATACTAAAAATTACGTATTTTATATTAATAGTAGAATAGTATCTAATTTAAAGTTTAAATTACATAGTACTAGTGAGGATATAAAAAATGGTACGATTACATTTTTTAAAAATATTTGTTCAAAGTTCCTTTAAAAATACTTATTAATACTTATTATTGACATATGTCTAGATTCTTATGTTATAATTTATTGTAATTTATGATGTACAATGGGGGTAAAATACATGCATAACGATAGAAAAAAATATATAAGAAACTTTTCAATAGTGGCGCATATAGATCATGGAAAGTCTACACTTGCTGATAGGCTTTTGGAGGAGACTGGAACCCTTACGGAGAGAGAAATGGAAAATCAAGTGCTTGATAACATGGAGCTAGAAAGGGAAAGAGGTATAACTATAAAATCACAAGCTGCAAGATTGGTGTATAAGAGAGATAATGGAGAGGAATACATATTAAATTTAATAGATACTCCGGGACATGTGGATTTTAACTATGAGGTTTCAAGAAGTTTAGCAGCTTGTGAGGGAGCTATACTGGTCGTAGATGCTACGCAAGGCATACAAGCACAGACTTTAGCTAATTGCTACCTTGCTTTAGACCACGATCTTGAAATAGTTCCAGTTATAAATAAGATAGATTTGCCAAGTGCAAGGCCAGATGAAATAAAACAAGAGATTGAAGATATTATAGGAATAGAAGCTCAAGATGCACCTTTAGTTTCAGCTAAGACGGGATTAAATATTAAAGATGTTTTAGAAGCTGTGGTTGAAAAAATACCAGCTCCAGATGGAGATGAAGAAGCTCCATTAAAAGCTTTAATATTCGATTCATATTACGACAGTTACAAGGGTGTAGTTTGTTATGTAAGAATTAAAGATGGTTCAGTTAAAGTAGGGACTAAAATTAGGTTTATGGCTAGTGGAAAAGAATACGATGTTACAGAAGTTGGGGTTTTTACTCCTAATTTTCTCCCAACTGGAGAGTTGAAAGCAGGAGAAGTTGGATATATTACTGCTTCAATAAAAAATCTAAGAGATGCAGCAGTAGGAGATACCATAACAGATGCAACAAGGCCAGCAGAAGAGGCATTAGAAGGTTACAGACCAGCAATTCCTATGGTATTCAGTGGTATTTATCCTGTGGATGGAGCAAAATATGACGAATTAAAAGAAGCACTAGAAAAGTTAAAACTAAATGATGCTGCATTGTCTTTTGAGCCTGAAACATCTATAGCTTTAGGATTCGGCTTTAGATGTGGATTTTTAGGGTTGCTTCATATGGAAATAATTCAAGAGCGTATAGAGAGAGAGTTCAATTTAGACATAATAACTACAGCTCCATCAGTTATATATAGGATATATAAAAAGGATGGAGAAATGCTTGAAATGACCAATCCAACTAATATGCCTGACCCTACAGAGATAGATAAAATGGAGGAGCCAGTAGTTAAGGCATCAATAATAACTCCTTCAGATTATGTAGGCTCGGTAATGGAATTATGCCAAAATAGAAGAGGAACCTTTATAGACATGGAATATATTGAAACTACAAGAGTAGTGTTAAAATATTATATTCCTTTAAATGAGATAATTTACGACTTTTTCGATAAGTTAAAATCAAAAACAAGAGGATACGCATCTTTAGATTATGAATTACATGGATATAAAGAAGCTAAGCTAGTTAAATTGGATATGCTGTTAAATGGAGATATTGTAGATGCATTATCCATGATAGTTCCACAAGAAAAAGCATACCAGAAGGGTAGAGCTATTGCTGAGAAATTAAAAGAAGTAATTCCAAGACAAATGTTTGAAATTCCTATTCAAGCGGCAATTGGATCAAAAATAATAGCAAGAGAAACAGTAAAAGCCATGAGAAAAGACGTACTTGCAAAATGCTATGGAGGAGATATTTCAAGAAAGAAAAAGCTTCTTGAAAAACAAAAAGAAGGTAAAAAGAGAATGCGTCAAATCGGAAGTGTAGAAGTTCCACAAGAAGCATTTATGTCAATACTTAAGGTAGATGACTAGGATATATGAATAAAATGAAAGGTAGTAAAGAGAAATGAATAAAGATATAGCGCTTTATATTCATATTCCATTCTGCAAGCAAAAATGTTTATACTGTGATTTTCCTTCCTTTTGTGGAAAGGAAAAACAAATGATATCTTATGCAGAAGCCCTTTCTAAAGAATTGGTTAGCGTAGATAAGAGAATAAAAACAATCTTTGTAGGTGGGGGAACTCCCACCTACTTATCTTTAGAAGCGTGGAATATTATAAAAAGAAGTATAGATAAGCTGAATAAGATTTCAGATTTGGAGTTTACTGTAGAAGGGAATCCTGGAACTTTTAGTGAAGAAAAGCTAAAGCTATTCAAATCCATGGGAGTAAACAGACTAAGTATAGGACTTCAAGCTTGGCAAGATAATCATCTTAAATCTTTAGGAAGAATACACTCTAAAGATGAATTTATAAACAGTTTTAGTATGGCAAGAAAGTTAGGTTTTAAAAATATAAATGTTGACTTAATGTTTGGGCTCCCTAACCAAACCTTAGATGAATGGCAAGAAACACTTGAGGAGGTTACTAGATTAGAGCCTGAACATTTGTCTTGCTATAGTCTAATAGTAGAAGAAGGTACACCTTTTTATAAGTATTATGAAGAGAATAAATTAAATTTACCTGAAGAAGAATTAGAAAGAGAGATGTATCAATATACATTAAAGTTTTTAAAATCAAAGGGATATCATCAATATGAGATATCTAATTTTTCTAAAAAAAATAGAGAGTGTAAACATAATTTAGTCTATTGGAATTTAGATGAATACTTAGGCTGTGGAAGTTCAGCTCATTCCTATATAGATGGCTATAGGTTTAGAAATGAAGAGAATGTAGAAAAATATATAGAAGATATAAATACCCACGGAACTGCTGTGATTGAGAAAAATAAGAATTCATTGAAAGACGATATAGAAGAATTTATGTTTATGGGATTAAGAAAGATAGATGGAATATCTATGAAAGATTTTCAAAAGAGGTTTAATGTATCCATTTTTAATGTATATAAAGATGTTGTTGAAAAATATAAAAATAAAGGAATGATTATTGAAAAAGGAGATAGAATATTTCTATCACCAAGAGGAATTGAAATTTCAAACTTTATTATGAGCGATTTTATACTATGATAATAAAATATATGGGAAACATGAGAAAAAAAGAGATTTAATAAGAGAATATTAATTGAATAGAGATATTTATGAAAAATGAATACATTATGCAAACATGGTAATGTTGACAAAAAAATAGTTGAGTGATAATTTTAAAACATAGTCGTTAGCACTCAGTTGAATAGAGTGCTAATAAAAGAGGTGATGAAATATATGGATTTTAACATTGATGAAAGAAAAATTAAGATACTACAAGCTATTATCCATGATTATATCATCACGGGGGAGCCGGTAGGTTCTAGAACTATAGCCAAAAAATATGATTTAGGAATAAGTTCAGCTACTATAAGAAATGAAATGTCTGATTTAGAGGAATTAGGACTTATTGAGCAGCTTCATACATCTTCAGGGAGAAAGCCTTCAGATAAAGGATATAGATTATATGTAGATAAACTCATTAAAGTACCTAAATTGACTAAGGAAGAAGAATTAATGATAAAGACGCAGCTTATTAACGAAGCACTATATGAAGTAGATAAAATAGTCAAAAAGGCGGTGTTATTGCTCTCAGAACTTACTAAATTAACTTGTGTAGTTAAAACTCCATCTGTGAGAAATAGTTCTATAAAAATGATACAGCTTTTAGGTATTGACAATAATAACATTCTCTCTATAATAGTTACACAAAATGGAATGATTAATAATAATTTAATAAGGATTAATAAAGTGATAAACAATGATGCACTTCAAAAGATTTCAAATTTTTTAAATAGTAAGCTTACAAACTTGACTATACAGGATATAAACTTAAAAGTAATAAATGAATTAAAGAGTGGCTTAACAGGATATGAAGATATTTTTGATGCTATTATTACTGTTTTATATGATGCTTTAAATAGAGCTGATAATAGCGAAGTTTACTATGAAGGAGCATCTAATATATTTAATTATCCAGAGTATAATGATGTAGAAAAAGCAAGGCAGTTTTTATCTTTAGTAGATAATAAAGATCTTTTATCAAAGTTATTTAATGCGGGTATGAAGCAAAATTCTAATAATTCAAATGTTATAAATATAAGCATAGGTAAAGAGAATATAGTAGAAGATGCAAAAGAATGCAGTGTAATTTCTGCAACTTATAGCTTAGGAAATGAACCGCTTGGAACTATAGGCGTTATTGGTCCTACAAGAATGCAATATTCTAAAGTCATTTCATTATTAACCCAATTAGTTGGAATACTTAATAATAATATTAAGAAAATTTATTTCAATGATAAATAAGAGGTGAAGACATGATAAACGATGAAAATTTAAAACAAGTTGAGGAGAATAAGGAAGAATTAGAAGAAGCTAAAGAAGAGAATTTAAAAGAAGAAGAAGCTAAAGAAGAGACTTTAAAAGAATCAGAAGTAAATGAAGATATGGAATTTGAAGAACTTAAAGAAGATGATGATATTATAGAAGAAAATATAGTTGATGATTTAAATAAGGAAAATACAAAGCTAAAGGATGAAAATTTAAAGTTAAAGGACGAAAATACAAAACTTAAAAATGAATTGGAAGCTTTAAAAGATAGGCTTTTAAGAATAAGTGCAGAGTATGACAATTTTAGAAAAAGAACTGATAAAGAGAAAAAATTAATATATACTGATGCTTGTGCAGATATATTAAAACACATGCTGCCTGTTTTTGATAATCTCGAGAGAGCAATAGTAGCAGAAGGAAATGCTGAGGATCTTAAAAAGGGAATAGAGATCACAATTAAGCAGTTTAATGATGCATTTGAAAAATTAGGAGTAGAGGAAATTCCAACAGATGGAGAATTTGATCCTAACTATCACAATGCTATAATGCATATTGAAGATGATAGTTTTGGAAAAAATCAGATAGTAGAAGTATTCCAAAAAGGTTTTAAAAGAGAAGATAAAGTGTTAAGATTTAGCCTTGTTAAAGTTGCTAATTAAACATATAGATAATAACTTAAGTTAATCATAGAATACAGAGTTTGAGTGGAGAGCTCAAGTCTATGTTTTGGCGGAATAACTTGAATTATAAGATGATTTATTGTGAAGCGCTTATTTATCTATAAAAACATAAGTTACAAATATATAGGAGGTAATAAAATGGGAAAGATAATAGGAATTGACTTAGGAACTACAAACTCATGTGTAGCGGTTATGGAAGGTGGAAATCCAGTAGTTATAGCTAATGCTGAAGGTTCGAGAACAACTCCATCAGTAGTAGCTTTCAAAGATAATGGTGAAAGACTTGTAGGACAGGTAGCAAAAAGACAGGCAATTACAAACCCAGATAAAACAATTATATCAATAAAAAGACATATGGGTACAGATTACAGAGTGACAATAGATGGGAAAAAATATTCACCAGAAGAAATATCAGCAATGATACTTCAAAAACTTAAAGCAGATGCAGAAGCTTACTTAGGAGAACCTGTAACTGAAGCAGTTATAACAGTTCCAGCATACTTTAATGATAGTGAAAGACAAGCAACAAAAAATGCTGGTAAGATAGCTGGTCTTGATGTTAAGAGAATAATAAATGAACCGACAGCAGCATCTCTTGCTTATGGTCTTGATAAAATGGATACAAATCAAAAAATATTTGTATATGATTTAGGTGGAGGTACTTTTGATGTATCTATTCTAGAACTTGGAGATGGAGTTTTCGAAGTTAAAGCAACAAATGGTAATACAAGACTTGGTGGAGATGACTTCGACCAAAAAATAATAGATTACATTGCAGACACATTTAAAGCTGAAAATGGAATAGATTTAAGAAATGACAAGATGGCTCTTCAAAGATTAAAAGAAGCGGCTGAGAAGGCTAAAATAGAATTATCTTCATCAACAAAGACAAATATAAACTTACCATTTATAACAGCTGATGCAACTGGTCCAAAGCACATAGATATGGATTTAACAAGAGCTAAGTTTGAGGAATTAACAGCTGACTTAGTTGAAGCTACAATTGAGCCAATGAGAAAAGCGTTACAAGATGCTAATCTTTCAATCAACGATATAGATAAAGTAGTTCTTGTTGGAGGTTCTACAAGAATACCAGCAGTTCAAGAAGCAGTTAGGAAGTTTACTGGTAAAGAACCATCTAAAGGAGTTAACCCAGATGAAGTTGTTGCTATGGGGGCTGCAATTCAAGCAGGAGTATTAACAGGAGATGTTAAGGATGTATTACTTCTTGATGTAACTCCGCTAACATTAGGAATTGAAACAATGGGAGGAGTTGCAACTCCACTAATAGAAAGAAATACAACTATACCAACAAGAAAAAGTCAAATATTCTCAACAGCTGCTGACAACCAAACTTCTGTTGAGATTCATATAGTTCAAGGCGAAAGAAAGATGGCTGCAGATAATAAGACTCTTGGAAGATTCCAATTAACTGATATACCACCAGCACCAAGAGGAGTTCCACAAATAGAAGTTACTTTTGATATAGATGCTAACGGTATATTAAATGTTTCAGCTAAGGATAAGGGAACAGGAAAAGAAGCAAATATCACAATTACAGCTTCAACTAATCTAAGCGATGAGGAAATAGATAAGGCTGTAAAAGAAGCAGAGAAATTTGCAGCAGAAGATGAAAAGAGAAAAGAAGCAGTAGAAGCTAAGAACAATGCAGATTCTGTAGCTTATCAAACAGAAAAAACATTGAAAGACCTTGGAGATAAGATATCAGCTGAGGATAAAAAGGCTGTAGAAGAGAAATTAGAAGCTTTAAAGAAAGTTAAAGATGGAGATGATGTAGAAGCTATAAAGAAAGCTACAGATGATTTAACTCAAGCATTTTATTCAATCTCACAAAAACTATATCAGCAATCAGGAGCACAAGCTAATCCTGATATGGGAAATATGGGTGGTAATGCAGAAAGTGCTCATGCTAGCGACGATAATGTAGTTGATGCGGATTTTAAGGTTGAAGACGACAAATAAATTGTGTATACTTGATGTAGTAAAATGATTAAGGGATGGTCTAAGTGCCTTCCCTTAATTTGAGTTTAATATATTATTAGGTGGTGAATAGGGATGGCTAACAAAGACTATTACGAGGTGCTTGGAGTATCAAAAGGTGCTAGTGATGATGAGATAAAAAAAGCATATAGAAAGCTAGCCATGAAATACCATCCTGACAGAAATCAAGGAAATAAAGAAGCTGAAGAAAAGTTTAAGGAAATAAACGAAGCATATCAAGTTCTTTCTGACCCTGAAAAAAGAGCACATTATGATCAGTTTGGCACAGCTGACTTTAATGGTGGCTTTGGTGGGGGCGGCTTTGATTTTTCAGGCATGGGTTTTGAAGATATATTTGACAGCTTCTTTGGGGGAGGTTTTTCTTCGAGAAGAAGAAATGGTCCAGAAAGAGGTGCTGATCTAGAATATACTATCAGTCTAACTTTTGAAGAAGCTGTATTTGGAATAGAAAAAGAAATTTCTATATCAAGAAATGAAAAGTGTGAAACTTGTAACGGTAGTGGTGCAAAACCAGGAACTCATCCAAGGCAGTGTGATAAATGCAGAGGTACAGGACAAGTAAGATATCAGAGAAATACTCCATTAGGAAGTTTTGTAACTACTAGTACATGTGATAAATGTGGAGGAAGTGGAAGTGTTATAGATACACCATGTTCTACCTGCCATGGAAAAGGCACAGTAAGAAAGAATAAGAAGATAAAAATAAATATTCCTGCTGGTGTGGATACAGGAAATGTATTACCGCTGAGAGGACAGGGAGAACCAGGTAAAAATGGTGGACCAAATGGAGATTTATATATAAATATAAGAGTAGCATCACATAAGATATTTAATAGGAAAGGCTTTGATATATATACAGAAGAGCATATAAGCTTTGCAAAAGCTGCTCTAGGTACAGAACTTAAAGTACCAACTATAGATGGAGATGTAAAATATACTGTTCCACCAGGAACTCAACCAGGAACTGTATTTAGATTAAGAGGAAAAGGAGTTCCAAAGGTTAATGGTCGCGGAAGAGGAGACCAATATGTTAAAGTGATTGTAGATGTGCCTAAGAATCTAAATGAAAAACAGAGGGAAGCTTTAATAGCTTTTATGGAGGCTAGCGGAGAAAAGGTAGGAGAAAGTCGTAAAGAAACTAAAGAATCTATTGTGGATAAAATTAAAAAAAGTTTTAAATAAAACTTGTTTCTCTCAATAGGAGAGAAACAAGTTTTTTAGTTTACAACTTAGTTAGATTTGCATTATAATTAAGTGATATATACGGGAAAGAATAAAAAACAAAGGAGTGTTTAAATATATGTATAAGCAGTGGTTAGAAGTACAGATTATCACAACTAGTGAGGCTGTTGAAGCTATAACAGGGATATTATATAATACAGGAGTTCAAGGAGTTTCTATACTAGATCCTAAGGATGTTGAGGAAAAAATTAAAAGCCCAGGACTTGATTGGATAGAAGAATATCCTATAAGTTTGGACGATTCAGCCATTATAAAAGCTTACTATAAAGATAGTGAGAAGTTTAAACATGACTTACAATATATAAAAGAAAGTGTAATGAATTTAGATAAATTCGGCATAGACAAAGGAGAAGGAAAGGTTACTGTTAAAAGTGTAAATGAAGAAGATTGGGCAAATAATTGGAAGAAATACTATAAGCCTACAAAGATAGGAGAAAAAATAGTAGTTAAACCTACCTGGGAAGAATATAGTGCCAATAAGGGCGAAATAGTTGTAGAATTAGATCCAGGTATGGCTTTTGGAACAGGAACTCATGAAACTACAAGATTATGTGTTAGAGCTTTAGAAAAGTATGTAAATAAAGATGCCATCGTATTTGATATAGGAACAGGTTCAGGAATACTTGCTATAGCTGCCGCAAAATTAAAAGCACAAAAAGTAGTAGGTGTAGATTTAGACCCTGTAGCTGTAGATGCTGCTAAAAAGAATTCAAAGCTTAATAATTTAGAAAACATAGAAATACTTCATGGAAACTTAATAGATGTAGTTAAAGGAAAAGCCAATATTGTAGTTGCTAATATATTAGCAGATATAATAAAAGTGTTAACAGAAGATGTTAAAACTGTTCTTGTAGATGGAGGTTATTTTATATCTTCAGGAATAATACTAGATAGAAAAGATGATGTAATAGCAAAACTTGAAAAATGTGGGTTCAAAATTGAGGAAGTAAATGTAGATGGAGAATGGTGCTGTATAGTTGCAAAAGCATAAAAGGGGCGTTACAGATGCATAAGTTTTTTGTAAGTGAAGACATGATATTTGATAATAAGGCTATAATTGAAGGTGATGATGTTAAGCATATCTATAAAGTTTTAAGACTTAAAAAAGGTGATGTGGTAAATATAAACAATTGTAATGGGAAAGAGTTTTTAGGACAATTAGAAGATATAACTAAATCCAAGGTAGAAGTTAAACTTTTGGAGGAATTAGATATTAATAATGAAAGTCCCATAGATGTATATCTTTATCAAGGATTTCCAAAAGCTACAAAGATGGATCTAATAGTTCAAAAATGCACTGAGCTTGGAATTAAGGAGATAACTCCTGTTATAACAGAAAGGGTGCTTTCATCTCAAGGAGAAATAAAGAAGGATAATAAGAAAATAGAGAGATGGAATAGAATAGCTTTTGAAGCTTGCAAACAAAGTAAAAGAACATTAATACCTGTGGTAAATGAGCTTATAGACTTTAAAGAACTATTAGAAGAACTAAAACAAATGGATTTAATAGTGGTTCCATATGAGAACGCAGAAGATTATGGAATGAAACAAATGATTAAAAACTTACATAAGGAAGTAAAGAGAATAGGAATAGTAATTGGGCCTGAAGGTGGTTTTGAAGATAGTGAAATAAGCGTTTTAAGAGATATGGAAGCACATATTATCACTCTAGGTCCAAGAATACTTAGAACAGAGACAGCTGGATTTACTACTCTTGCTTTGCTTATGTATGAACTAGGAGATTTAGGAGGAAGAGTTTAATGAAAGTTGCTTTTGCTACATTAGGATGTAGAGTTAACCAATACGAATCAGAAGCTATGGCAGAAAAATTTATAAAGAATGGATATGAAGTAGTTCCTTTTGAAGATGTAGCAGATGTTTATGTAATAAATACTTGCACTGTTACTAATATGAGTGATAAAAAATCTCGTCAAATGATATCAAGGGCTAAAAGAAAAAATAAGGATGCTATTATTGCAGCTGTTGGATGCTATACTCAAATTGCTCCTGATAAGGTCAGCGAACTTGGAGATGTAGATGTAATATTAGGTACAAGAAACAAAGGAGAAATAGTTTATTGGGTTAATAGAGCAAAAGAAGAGAAGAAACAAATTGTTGCAGTTAATGATGTTTTGAGAAATAAAGTTTTTGAAGATTTAAGGATAGAAGATTATCAGGATAAGACCAGAGCATTTTTAAAGATTCAAGATGGATGTAATAATTTTTGCTCTTACTGTTTGATTCCATTTGCAAGAGGAGCAGTATGCAGTAAGGACCCAGAAACTGTTATTTATGAAGTAAGAGAATTAGCAAAGCATGGATTTAAGGAAGTAATATTATCAGGCATAGATATATCCTCTTATGGCGTTGATTTAGAAGAAGACTATAATCTATTAAAAATACTTCAAGAGATAGAAAAGATTGAAGGGATAAATAGAATAAGAATAGGGTCAATAGGGCCAGAATTCTTTAATGAAGAGATAATAAAGGAAATTGGAAAATTGAAAAAACTATGTCCTCATTTTCATCTTTCACTTCAAAGTGGATGCGATGAAACTTTAAGAAGAATGAATAGAAAATATAATATAGAACATTATAGAAATATAGTTAATTTATTAAGAGAATATGTAAAAGATGTATCAATAACAACGGATATTATAGTAGGTTTTCCAGGAGAGACTGAGGAAGAATTTAAAAAGACTTATGATTTCTTAAAAGAGATAAAGCTTTCAAAGATGCATATATTTAAGTATAGTCCAAGAAGCGGAACGAGAGCTGAAAGAATGGAAAACCAAGTTGATGGAAATATTAAAGAAGAAAGAAGTAAAATGCTATTAGACTTGAATAAAAAGAATGAAAAAGAATTTATGGATAAATTTATCGGTAGAGATATGGAAGTTCTATATGAACAAATGTATAATGAAAATAGTTATGAAGGTTATACTCCTAACTATATTAAAGTTATATCTCAATCAAAAGAACCTTTACAAGGTAAAATTTTAAGAACTAGGTTAAAAAGCATAAAAGAAGATTATATTATAGGAGAAATAATAAGCAAATAAAGACGCTTTTAAAGAAGGAATTTTATTATTGGTGTTGAATATAAAAGATAGAGGCAAGGAGGTGATATCATGGAAGAATGCATATTTTGCAAAATAATTAAAGGAGAAATACCTTGCAAAAAAGTGTATGAAGATGATAAAGTCTTAGGCTTTGAAGATATAAACCCAAAAGCACCAGTACATGTCCTTTTAATACCAAAAAAACACATAAAAAGTTTAAATGATTTATGTGAAGAAGATTCAGATATAATAAGTCATATGATGCTTATGGTTAAGAAAGTTGCTGAAAAGGTTAATATCCGTGATAATGGTTATAGATTGGTGGTAAACTGTGGAAAAGATGGAGGACAAGAAGTCCCACACATTCATTTTCATATTTTAGGAGGTAAGCCTCTTAGCTGGCAGCCAGCTTAAAAAAGAAAATAAGATTAACTATGAAAGTAGTTGACAGCTTGTAAAAAAATGTTGTATAATTACCAATGTGCTATTTTGCCCTCAGTAACTGCAAATTACTTAGGTTTTATTACTGCTAGGGAGGGAGGGATAATCGTTGTCAGAAATTAAATTAAGAGAGAATGAAACATTAGAAAGTGCGCTAAAAAGATTTAAAAGATCTTGTGCAAAAGCAGGTGTTCTATCTGAGGTAAGAAAGAGAGAACATTATGAAAAGCCAAGCGTAAAAAGAAAGAAAAAATCAGAAGCTGCAAGAAGAAGAAAAAGCAAAGTTAGATAAGAATTATTGAAAGAAGGTAACTCAAGTATGTCTCTTAAGGAAAAATTACAACAGGACTGGAAAAAAGCTATGTTAGAAAAAAACAAGTTTAAAGCCAGTACTCTAAGTATGGCAAAAGCTGCTGTTCTACAAGTTGAAAAAACTGATAATAGAATTTTGAATGATGAAGAAATTATTGAAATTTTATCGAAGGAAGTGAAACGTAGAAGAGATGCTATTGCTGAATTTGAAAGAGGTAATAGACAAGATTTAGTTGATCAGACTAATTCTGAAATAGAGATTTTATTAGAGTACCTTCCTAAGCAGTTGACCCAAGATGAAATTGCTGAAATAGTTCGTCAGACAATTAATGAAACAGGGGCAAGTAGTGCCAAAGATATGGGAAAAGTTATGTCAGCTGTAATGGCTAAGATTAAAGGTCGTGCAGATGGCAAGCTTGTGAGTGCCATTGTAAAACAAAATCTAAATTAAATGAAATAAAAGTTTGAAGAAACTTAAATTAGGATCCAGTTTAAAGCTGGATCTTTTTATTTTATAGTAATTTATTAAGCAGAAAGTTCATAAATTAGTATGAAAGTAATTTTTAGGAGAGCGCAGATTGAAAAAGAAGATATATAAGACTAAAGAAACTATTGCGCAAAAGCTTGGATTGCCAAGAGATGTGATTTTGGATATACCACAAATAATGGTAACAGGCAATAATGAAATTACTATTGAAAATCATAAAGGAATAATAATGTTTGGAGAAGATGAAATTAAGTTGAATTCAAATTCTGGGTCTATTTCTATCAAAGGAAAAAAACTTGAAATACTATTTATTGGAGGAAGTACTATAGTTTTAGGAGGTAAGTTTAAAGGTATAAGTTATGAGGAGAATGGGGTATGAGTAAGTTTAATTTTGAAAAGTATAAAAGAGGAATAATAACAATTGAAGTTCAAACTATGACACCAGAAAAGTTTATAAATTTACTTTGGAAAAATGGTGTTAATATTAGCAATGTAAGAAGAATAGATATAACCACATTGCAACTTGATGCAAATTTAAGATACTATGAGACAATAAATAGTATAGCTAAAAGGACCAATACTAAACTAAAAATAATTAAGAGAAGGGGTCTATCCTTTTTTATAATTAAAAATAGAAGAAGAAAAACTCTTACACTTGGTATTCTTATTTTTATCTCAATAATATATTATTTATCCACATTTATATGGAACATAAATATTACCACTGAGAACAATGTTACACCTTATGAAATAAGGAATCAGTTAAAAGACTTGGGAATTGCTCCTGCACTTAGAAAAAAGAAAATAAATGTATATGATTTAGAAGAAAAACTTATAAAAAATAATAGTGATATAATGTGGGTTAAGGCAAGAATAGAAGGAGTAAAATTGAACATAAGCATTGCAGAAAGACAGGAGCCTCCTAATGTTATATCGGATAATTCTCCGTGCCATATAGTTGCTAAGAAAGATGGAGAGATTATAAGGGTATATAGCTCAGCAGGAACAGCAATTGTAAAAAGTGGAGATATTGTGAAAAAGGGAGATATATTAGTTAAAGGAGAACAAGGAAAAGAGGAAGCTACATATCCAGTCCATGCGTCAGCAGAAGTTATAGCAAGAACATTCTATGAAGAAAAAAAACAAGTACCAATTGAATATGTTAGCAGAGATAGAACTGGAAAAGAAGATAAAAATGTATATATAGAACTGTTTGGAAAAAAAATTTATCTAAAAAAGGCCAAGAATAACTTTGAAATGTATGATAAAATATCTATAGATGACTCTTTTATAAAAAAAGAAGTATATTTTGAAGTACAAGAAAAGAAGAAAAAAATAAACACAGAAGAAGTTAAAGAAAAAATAGCTGATGAACTTTTTTCGAATATAATTGCAAAGTTAGATAAATCTGTTAAAATAGTAGATAAAATAGTAGATGCAAAAAAAGAAAATGATAAATATGAGGTAAGAGTTATGTTAGTAGTTGAGGAGAATATAGCAGAACCTCAAGTATTTGAGCCTGAGATTAATGAGAAAGAAGATAAAAAATAGAATATGTGAGTGCTATAAAGTATTTGCAGAAGACAAGGTATGACTATAAAAAACAAGGACGTGATTATAATAGATTATGAAAATCATGAGTAGAATAGAAAGCAATGATTTAAAAAAATTAATAACCTTTATTCTTACTTTTATTTTTATATCAGCAATACTAATGACTTCTTTAGTTACAAAAAAATATAATTTAGAAGCAGGCGATATAGCTAAATTTGATATTAAAGCTCCAAAGGAAGTTACAGATACTCTTAAGACTAAAGAAAAGCAGCAGCAAAAAGAGGAATCTGTGCCTCTCCAATATAATAAAAACTTAGAGATTAAGAAGGAAACTTTAGAGCAGATAGATAGTTTGTTTTTTAGAGCTAACAAGTTATTGGAAAGTGCCTTAGATGAAAGTCATAAGATTCAAGATATAAGAGAAAATACACAAATCAATTTATCAGAAGAGGAAATAAAAATTTTGGTGAGCCTAGATGACAAACAACTTAAGTCTTTGCAAGAAAATTTAAAAGTTATAATGAACAAAGTGTTAGACATGGATATAAGAGAAGATAATGAAGAGGATATTAAAAAAGCCCAGGATGCAATTGCTGTAAAATTTAATAGTTCCAAATTATCTAGAAACTTAAGAGATTTAGGAATTAGAATAGGTATATTGATGGTAAAGCCAAACTTTTTTTATGATGAAGAAAAGACAAATGAGCTAAAGGCTGAAGCAAAAAAATCTGTTCAACCTATTGTAATAAAGAAAGGTCAAATTATTGTAAAAGAAGGTGAGCCGGTAACTGATAGAGATTTAATAATATTAAAGGATCTTGGACTTTTAGATAGTGAGGATAACAAGTATATATATCTAAACATAGCTGCTTTAGTACTACTAGTAATGTTTCTTCAGTGGTTTTATATATATAAGTATTATAAAGAGATATATAATGATTATAGCAAGTTAATACTATTAAACATACTTACATGTATATCCATACTTTTAGGAAGAACTATATCTATAATTTCACCATTTTTAATACCTTTAGCATGTATTCCTATGCTCATAACGCTTTTAATTAATTATAAGATTTCAATAGCATCTAGCATTATTAATTCTATATTACTAAGTGCTGTTGTTCAATTTAATATTGAAATAACATTGCTTGCTATACTAAATAGTATATTAGGTGCTGTTGCTCTTAAAAGGCTTCAGCAAAGAAATGATATACTTTATGCGTCTTTATTTATAGGAATTATGAATATCATTTTAACTTTTACAGTAGGATTTCTTTTAAGCAACAATGTGGTAGAAGTTCTAAAAAGATCAGGATATTCCTTTATAGGAAGTATTATGGCAGCTATACTGACTGTTGGATTTCTGCCTTTTTTTGAGAGTACTTTTGATATAGTTACAAATATTAAACTTTTAGAACTCTCAAATCCTAATCATCCTGTCCAAAAAAAGCTGCTTTTAGAAGCTCCGGGTACATATCATCATAGTGTACTAGTAGCGAATTTAGCAGAGGTTGCTGCAGAACAAGTAGGTGGAAATCCTGTACTTGCCAGAGTTGCTGCTTATTATCATGATATAGGGAAGATTAAAAGGCCTATGTTTTTCAAGGAAAATCAAGTAGGACGTGATAATCCTCATGATAAGATAAATCCTAATTTAAGCACTCTTATAATAACTTCCCATGTAAAGGATGGTATTGAAATTGCAAAAGAATATAAGCTTCCAAAAGTTATAAGAGACGCAATTGAGCAGCACCATGGTACATCTTTGGTGAAATACTTTTATGTAACTGCTAAAAACAACAGCGAAAGGCCTGAGGAAATTAAAGAAGAGGATTTTAGATATTCAGGTCCTATACCAACAAGTAAGGAAAATGCTATTTTAATGCTAGCTGATGGAGTTGAGGCAGCTGTAAGATCTATAAGCGAGCCTACAAAAGGGAAAATAGAAGAGATGGTTAATAATATAATAAAAGCTAGGGTTAATGAAAGTCAGTTGGATAACTGTGATTTAACACTAAAGGATTTAGATAAAATAAGAGCAGCTTTTTTAAAAGCTTTATCAGGAATATATCATCAAAGAATTGAATATCCTTCTGAGAACAAAGTACATGAATTAAAAGGAGAATAGAAAATGATATATATAGACAACAGACAAGATAAATTAAAGATAGATGATAATATTTTAAAAAACGTAAATGATATTATAGAGTATGCTTTAAAAGAAGAAGGAGTAAATATTGATACAGAAATAAGCGTAATATTTATTGATAATGATGAAATAAGAAATATAAATAAGGATCAGAGAAACATTGATAGGGTAACTGATGTACTATCTTTTCCTATGTTGAATTATCCTAAAGGTAAAGTATATAAAGATGTATATAAGAATAATAATTTTTCTCCAGCAGATTTAAATGAAGGAAGACTTGTACTAGGAGATATTGTACTGTCTTTAGAAAGAGCAAAGGAGCAAAGTGAAGAATATGGTCATTCACTATTAAGAGAAGTATGCTATCTTACAATTCATTCAGTTCTTCATCTTTTAGGGTATGATCATATGGAAGAAGAAGAAAGAAGCATAATGAGACAAAGAGAAGAAAAAATTTTAGAAAAATTTAATATAACAAGAGAAGTATAAGTATTATTTTCAATGATTTAAATGACATGCAGTACAAAAATGAGCTGCATGTCAAAATTTTATCTTTATATAGAAGTGGAGTGATTTTTATAAAAAAGGTAAAGAAATTAATAGATAGTTTTAATTATGCTATTGAAGGTTTGATATATACAGTAAGGACTCAGAGAAATATGAGAATACACATGGTAGCAGCATTATTAGTACTTAGCGCATGTTTTTTTTATGATTTAACAAAAATGGAGCTTTTAGTTATAACTATAACTATAACTATGGTTCTTGTATGTGAAATGATAAATACTGCCATAGAATTTGCTATAGATGCTACTACAAATTACTATCATCCTTTGGCGAAACTTGCCAAAAATGTTGCTGCTGGAGCAGTATTGGTAACTGCTATAAATTCTATATTAGTAGGGTATATTATATTTTGGGATAGATTAATGCCTTTTACATTTGTAGTGATAAAAAAAATAAAGAATTCTGAACCATATATGATTTTTTTAAGTTTAGTTATTGTATCTTTGGCTACGGTAATAGCTAAAGCAATATTTGGAGAAGGTACTCCATTGAAAGGTGGTATGCCAAGTGGACATAGTGCTATAGGATTTTCTATAGCTACAACTATAGCTTTACTTACGGAGGAACCTACTGTTATAATTCTTAGCTATATCATGGCTTTCATAGTAGCACAAAGCAGGGTGGATTCTCAAGTTCATTCCGTTTTAGAAGTAATAGCAGGAGGATTGTTTGGAACCCTTTTAACGTTATTGATTTTTAAAATTTTATAGAAATAGGTAATAGATAAAAATTTTGAAATGTACATAATACATGATATAATTATATTCTAAAAAATGTTGCACAAATTAATCCTAAGGAGGAATAAGTATGGAATATAGAGAGTTGATAAGGGAAGCTTTAAAATATAGAGAAAATGCTTATGTGCCATACTCAAGATTTAAAGTAGGCGCTGCTGTTATAATGGATGATAATAAAGTATATGGGGGATGCAATGTGGAAAATGCATCGTTTGGAGCTACAAATTGTGCAGAAAGAACAGCTATATTTAAAGCTGTATCTGAAGGAAATAAAAAACTTAAGGCAATAGCTGTAGTTGGAGATACATCAACTTATACTGCTCCTTGTGGCATTTGTAGACAGGTAATTGCAGAATTTGGAGATGAAAATACAGATATAATTATTATAAAAAATGAAAATGATTATAAAATTAAAAAATTAGAAGATATATTACCAGGTGCATTCACTAAGGAAGACATAAATAAGTAAGGAGGAAATATGTTTAAATCAGGATTTATAACAATTATAGGAAGACCTAATGTGGGAAAATCAACTTTAACTAATAAAATAATAGGTGAGAAGTTATCAATAGTATCTTGTAGACCACAAACCACAAGAAATAATATACGTGCTGTGTTAACCAAAGATAACTGTCAATTAGTTTTTGTAGACACTCCAGGTATTCATAAACCAAGACATAAGCTGGGAGAATACATGGTTAAGATTGCAGAAGAATCTACTTCTGATGTGGACTTAGTTGTATTTATCACAACTCCTCAAAAAGAAATAGGGAAAGGGGATGAAATGATATTAGAGAGCTTAAAAAAATCTAAAAATCCAGTATTTTTAGTTGTTAATAAGATAGATGAAAATCCACAAGAGTTAGTTGTGGAAACATTAAAGAACTATTCTGAATACATGGACTTTACTGAGATAGTTCCTATATCAGCTAAGAATGGAAAAAATGTTGATACGCTAGTAGAACTTATGATAAAACACATGCCAGAAGGACCTAAGTACTATCCTGATGATATGATAAGTGATGTCCAAGAAAGATTTGTAATTTCAGAGATTATAAGAGAAAAAGCCTTAAGATTATTATCTGAAGAAGTACCTCATGGAATTGCGGTAGAAATTATATCAATGAAAAAAGACGATAGGAATAGATATCATATAGATGCTAATATATTATGTGAGAAAGACTCTCATAAAGGTATTATAATTGGTAAGGGCGGGCAAATGTTAAAAAAAATCTCTACTTATGCACGACAGGATATGGAAAAGTTTTTAGGAGCTAAAGTAAGTCTTGAAATATGGGTTAAAGTAAAGAAAGAATGGAGAGATAATAACTTTGTTTTAAAGGAACTAGGATATAAAGATTAAATTTAACATATATTGTAATATAGGTAAAAATTATGAAAAGTTTATAAGATTTTTAACAAAGTGCTGTTATTTATTCTCAAAAATAGGTTATAATATAAATATAGGAGATGATTTTCTGTCAATTTTTAAAACTAAAGCTATAGTGCTAAAAACGCAGGATTTTAAAGAAAATGATAAGCTTTTATGGCTCTTTACTGAAAAACTTGGTAAAGTAACTGCTATAGCAAAAGGTGCTAAGAAAAACAAAAGTAAATTTTTTTCTTCAACCCAAAATTTTTGTTTTGGAGAATATGTATTATATAAAGGAAAAAATTTATATAATATAAATGAAGTAGATATTATAGACTCATTTCAAGGTTTATTAAAAGATTTAGATACTATAGCTTATAGCTCTTACTTCTGCGAGCTTATACTTATTGCTCTTCAAGAAGAAGAAAGCAATAGATGGCTTTTTCAAGAATTTGTTAAAGGTTTTTATTTGATGAAAAATAATGTTGTTGATTTAGAAGTTTTAGCTAGGACATTAGAACTTAAACTGTTAAGAGCTACAGGCTATGGATTTCAACTTGAAAACTGCAGCATATGTGGAGATAAAATAAATAAATCTAATTATTTAAGCATACAATATCATGGAGGAACATGTAATAAGTGTAATAAGGTTAATGGAATAAGTATAAGTTATGGTGCATATAATGTTTTAAAATTTCTTGATAGAAGTCCTATTGAAAATATTCCTAGAATTTCGCTAAGCGATGATTTAAAGAAGGAAATATATAAAATTTTAAACATCTTTATTTCACAAAACTACTCAAAACAACCAAAGAGTTTAGAAATTTTTAATTATATAAAAAGGAGTGAGCAAGATGAGTGATATAACCCTAGAAAAGATTGATATATTAAGAGAAAGAACAGGAATTAGTTATACTGAGGCAAAGGAAGCTTTAGAAGAATGTGATGGAAATGTTGTAGACGCATTGATATTTATAGAAAATAAAAATAAGAAAAATAGTAAAGATGATTTATACGCTACTAAAGATGAATTTATAAGTTGGATTAAAGAAACAATCCAGAAAGGAAATGTAAATAGAATAAGAATAAAAAAAGATGATAAAGAAATTTGTGATATTCCTGTTAATGCAGGAATGGTTGCAGGAATGTTAGCATTATGGTATCCTCCACTAATGGCTCTTGGAATACTAAGCGCTGTATTTGCAAAGATAACTGTTGAAATAGTAAAAAGCGATGGATCTGTAGAAGTTGTAAATAAGATAATAAAGAATAAAGCTAAAGATGTTAAAGAAAAAGTTGATGATATAACTTTTGATGTAAAAGAAAAAGTAGAAGATATAGCATCTGAAATGAAAGAAAAATTTGAAAAAAAGAATTTTGATAATAAAAAAGATGAAAATGTATATCAATATACAGTAACTTTTGAAGAAGTTGATGAAGACAAAGAAGATAAAGATAATGAAAATAAGGACGGCAGGTAATGCTGTCGTCTTATTAATATAGATATTTCTAAATTAAAATTTACGTAAAAAACATAAATAATAAAATAGTATAGCACATTTAAAAATAAAATGTATCATAATTTAAAGAAAATAAAAGAAAAGTATACTATTAACCGGATTGTATTGCATAAAACGCCTATAATATATTAAAAGTGATATATTAATTCCTAATAATTTATGATACAATGTGCTAGTAATGGTAAAAAGGAGGTTGGCAACAATTAACTTATCATCTAGACAAAAAGAAATCATTGAGTTAGTTAAGGCAAATCAACCTATAACAAGCGAACAATTAGCAAAAAAAATTGGCGTTACTAGGGCGGCGTTGAGACCAGACTTAGCTATACTCACTATGACAGGAATATTAGAAGCTAGACCTAAGGTTGGGTATATATATTCTCAAAAACCTTCCTCAAATTTGGTGTTTGATTATATAAGAAAAATAAAGGTTAAGGACATTATGTCAAAACCTGTTACTGTAGACGAGCAAACCACTGTATATAATGCAATCGTAAATTTGTTTCTAAACGATGTGGGAACCATATTCGTGGAAAATGATGGATACCTGGTAGGTGCAGTTTCTAGAAAAGATTTTTTAAAAAGTGCTATAGGAAGGACTGATATAAACAAAGTTCCAATAGGAATTATAATGACAAGAATGCCGAACATAGTATGTGTAGAACCAGAAGATTCAGTTTACATAGCAGCAAAAAAAATAATAGATAGAGAAGTTGACAGTCTACCTGTTGTAGAAAGAGTATCGGAAGAGGATGGAGATAAGGTTAAAGTTATAGGCAAGCTTTCCAAAACAAACATAACACGTCTTTTTGTTAAATTAAGTGAAAATAAGAATTAAATGAAAATAAGTAGCATCTAAGAGGAAACTCTTTAGATATATATCTACACAAAGAAAAGGGGATGTTAATGTGGAAGTGAAGAAATATGTTTATCTATTTAGTGAGGGTAATGCAAGTATGAGAAACCTCTTAGGAGGTAAAGGAGCTAATCTTGCAGAGATGACTAATTTAGGAATTCCTGTCCCTCAAGGATTTACAATAACTACAGAAGCCTGCACTAAATACTATGAAGATGGTGAGATTATATCTGAAGATATTATAAATCAGATTATGGAAGCGTTAGCTAAAACAGAAGAAATCACAGGTAAAAAATTTGGTGACAAAGATAATCCACTTCTTGTATCAGTAAGATCTGGAGCAAGAGTTTCAATGCCAGGAATGATGGATACTATTTTAAATCTAGGTTTAAATGATGAAACTGTTCAAGGTATTGCTAAGCTTACTGGAAATGAAAGATTTGCTTATGATTCGTATAGAAGATTTATACAAATGTTTTCAGATGTAGCTATAGGAATTGAAAAAAGAAAATTTGAAGATATATTAGATGAAGTTAAAGAAGAAAAAGGAGTAGAATATGATACAGATCTAGATGCAGAGGATTTGAAAAAGGTTGTGATTAAATATAAAAAGTTATACGTAAAAGAAATGGGAGAAGAATTTCCACAAGATCCTAAAGAGCAACTTATGAGTTCTGTACAAGCTGTATTTAAATCATGGAATAATCCAAGAGCAATAGTATATAGAAGATTAAATGATATTCCATCTAATTGGGGGACAGCGGTAAACGTACAATCTATGGTATTCGGTAATATGGGAGAAAATTCAGGAACAGGTGTTGCTTTCACAAGAGACCCTGCTACAGGAGAAAAGAAGATTTTTGGAGAATATTTGATAAATGCTCAAGGAGAAGATGTTGTTGCAGGTATCAGAACTCCTCAGCCAATTTCAAGATTAGAGCAAGAGCTTCCTCAATGCTATAAGCAATTTATGGATATAGCAGCAAGATTAGAAGCACACTATAAAGATATGCAGGATATGGAGTTTACTATAGAACAGGGAAAACTATACTTCTTACAAACTAGAAATGGTAAGAGAACAGCTCAGGCTGCGTTAAAGATAGCCGTTGACTTAGTTGAAGAAGGGGTTTTAACTAAGGAAGAAGCCTTATTAAAAGTAGAGCCAAAGCAGTTAGATTCATTATTACATCCAACTTTCGATGCTGAAGAATTAAAGAAAGCTACTCCAATTGCAAAGGGACTTCCAGCATCTCCAGGTGCTGCATGTGGAAAGGTTTACTTTACTGCACAGGAAGCTAAAAGCAGACATGAAAAGGGAGAAAAGGTAATTTTAATTAGATTAGAAACTTCTCCAGAAGACATTGAAGGAATGGTAGCTGCAGAGGGGATACTTACAATAAGAGGAGGAATGACTTCTCATGCAGCAGTTGTAGCTAGAGGAATGGGAACTTGCTGCGTTGCAGGATGTGGAGAAATAAAGATTGATGAAGAAAATAAAACTTTTATAGCTTCAGGAAAGACTTATAAAGAAGGAGATTATATATCTCTTGATGGAAGCACAGGAAATGTATATGGAACAGCAATAAAAACTGTAGCTCCGGAAATTTCAGGCTACTTTGGCAAATTCATGGAGTGGGCTGATGAAGTAAGAACATTAAAGGTAAGAGCTAATGCAGATACTCCAAAGGATGCAAAACAAGCGGTTCAGTTTGGAGCAGAAGGAATAGGACTTTGCAGAACGGAGCATATGTTCTTTAATGAGGATAGAATACCAGCAGTACGTGAAATGATAGTTTCTGAGGATGAAGATCAAAGAAGAAGAGCCCTAGAAAAGCTACTTCCAATGCAAAGAGAAGATTTTATAGGAATTTATGAGGCTATGGAAGATAGGCCTGTTACAATAAGATTTTTAGATCCACCACTACACGAATTCTTACCAACTGAAGAAGAAGATATAAAAGAATTGAGTGAAGATATGGGAATAAGTTACGAACATCTAAAATCTACTATCCAATCATTGCATGAATTTAATCCGATGATGGGACATAGAGGATGTCGTCTCACAGTTTCATATCCTGAAATAGCTGAAATGCAGACTAGAGCAGTAATTGAAGCTGCAATTCATGTTAAAAAAGAAAAAGGATATGATATAGTTCCAGAAATAATGATTCCTCTTGTTGGAGAAGCAAAGGAATTAAAATATGTTAAAGATATAGTTGTTAAAATAGCTGATGAGATAATAGCTAAATCAGGAGTGGATTTAAAATATTTAGTAGGAACAATGATAGAAGTTCCAAGAGCTGCTGTTACAGCAGATGAAATAGCTAAAGAAGCTGACTTCTTCTCATTTGGAACAAATGACTTAACTCAAATGACATTTGGCTTCTCAAGAGATGATTCAGGTAAATTCTTGAATAGCTATTATGAGAAGAACATATATGAGTTTGATCCATTCCAGAAGTTAGATCAGGATGGAGTTGGAAAGCTAGTAAAAATGGCAGTAGATCTTGGAAAGAAAACAAGAGAGAATATTAAGTTAGGAATTTGCGGAGAGCATGGTGGCGATCCATCTTCTGTAGAATTCTTCCACAATGTTGGACTTAACTATGTATCATGTTCACCATTTAGGGTTCCTATCGCAAGACTTGCAGCAGCTCAAGCTGCCATTAAGAGCAAGAGCCAAAAGTAATTTGTTTAACTTTAGTCTAAAAAACTTGTAAAATCAAGGTTTTTGATATAATAAAATATAAATAAGGGTATTACCTATTAAGGAGTAAAGAGGTAATGCCCTATTTTATTATTTATTTAAACGAAAAAACAGCTTTTATTTATTATTTTTGAGGTGTTTGTTTATAAATTTCACCAGAAATATTGTAGTTTCTGTAAGAACCCAAGTTTTGTTGACTTAAAATATAGTTAAAAATAAGGTCTATTTTGTAATAGCTATAAATGCAGAGCATACGGTCTTGGTACCGGATTGGATTCGTTTTGAGTAAGTTATTTTGGAGGTAAAGGAATGAATCAGAAAGAAAGAATAATTTGGTTAATTAAATATTTATTAAAAGAACAAAAACAATATAAAAAATTAATTATACCATCTGATGAAGAGAGTCAAAATAAGCTTCTACGTTCTCTGTTCAATGTGCGACCTCCTTATCCTGTAAGCGAAGAATTTCTGAAAATTCAGGATGAGTATTTGACACAGTTTAACAAAGATCGAGGAATAACAGATGTTGCCACACTTAAGCCTACGAAAGCTGATGAACGGCTTTATATATGGCAAGGAGATATTACAACACTAAAATGTAATGCTATTGTAAATGCAGCAAATTCTAAAATGCTTGGATGCTTCCAGCCGCTGCACGACTGCATTGATAATTTCATTCATACCTATGCTGGTGTTCAGCTTCGTGCAAAATGTCATGAGATCATGCAAAAACAAGGTCATGAAGAAGCAACTGGGCAGGCAAAAATTACTCCTGCTTACAATCTACCGTCTAAATATGTTATTCATACTGTAGGTCCCATAATACATCAACAAGTAACTGAAAAGGATAAAGAGCTGCTAAAAAGTAGTTATCATTCATGTCTGGAGGTTGCAGTAGCAAACGGTGTGGAATCTATTGCTTTTTGCTGCATTTCTACTGGTGCATTTCGCTTTCCCAAAATGCTAGCGGCAGAAATTGCCGTGAAGACTGTACGGGATTTTTTAAAGGAAAGCACATTCATTAAACAAGTTATTTTTAATGTTTTTAAGGATGAAGATTTAAATATTTACAATAAATTATTAAACATATAGGAGGATACCAATATAAAAATAAAACAAAACAAGTCACTGATGTTTATTAATCAGTGACTTGTTTTGTTTTAATCTTTAAATATTATTTAATATTAAATTTTTTATTTATATGTTCCATAAATGCATATACAAACTCTATTTGAGAATCAAAATTTTTTACGGATCTATTTAACATATTTACAAAGCTTTTTTTATTGCATTTATCTATATTTTTATAATAATCTCTTGAAATCTTCCAATATTTCTGAGGAAAAGAAAGATAAGCTAAGAGATATTTGTATTCATCAATATTCAAAGAATGTATTTTTTCATATTCTTCTAGAGAGCTTAAAACTATATCTATATTCCAATTAGTTTTATCTCTTTTCAAAAGCCTTCTAAAAAAGTATGATAAATCATGTATGCAAAAATCTATTCTGCATTTATCAAAGTCTATAATCCATATATCATTATTATCATCAAATATTAGATTTTTGTTAACATAATCCATATGACAAAGAGAGATGCTTAAATTTTCAAAGTTTATTGTAGATAGCATTTCGCTAGATATTTTAGCCAAATGCAATCCTTTATCAAAATGACTAAGAAATATCTTTGAAAAGTAATCACCATATTTAAAAGCTAGATTAGAGTTTAAAAGTAGTCTTTCAAAATGCTTGTTAATTGACTCAAAAAGATTATTACATCCTTTCCTTATAGTACTACCTTCTATAGGAAAAAAATTAAAGGATACTTTATGAAATTTCCCTAGGTTTATACAAGAATTTATTACATCATCTTTATTATCATAATCACATTTGCGGCCATAAATCCAAGGGGTTAAGATAAATAGCATATTTTCATATTCTACAAACCTGCCTCCATTTTTGTTAGGAAGGATTTTAGGGGCTTTTATACCATTTCTATAAATCCATTCTATTGCTGAGTACACAAACAGAAGCTCGCCTTTATCAAAATATACTTTCTTTAAACAGTAGTCTTTGCCGGAATCTGTTACTCTATATACAGCCCTTTGTTTATCTGTATCTTTAAACTTTATAGAAGTAACTTCAGCATTTTCAAGATCATAATAGGGAAGTACAAAGTTCTTCATGTTTTCTTCAGATAATAAATTTATATCATATAATTTAGCCAGTTCAGGCATAATAACACTCCTTAAAAAAATTCTTATTATAAACATATTAAAAGAAGTTCAATATTATACATTTAATAGATTATATGCTTAGATAAATTGAGGTTTTAAGTTATAACAAAATTTATAACTTAAAACTTAAGATTATTAAAAGGATTTATGTTAGTTGCATAGAAATAATTAAATATAAGCTGTAGTAGTTTGAAATTTGCTAATATTATGAATAACATTTGCAATTATATGGGAAAATATATATGTTTATAAAAAATAAAAATGTTGAAGGATATTTGTATTTTATAAAGAATATATATATATAATTAAAAAAAATAAAATTTGAGGAAGGATATTAATGTTTTTTGTCGAATATGTATAAAGTTCATTCAAAAAAATAGTTAATAGGTGGTAATGCTTCTTTGATTAGTGAAGAAATAATTCAAAAGATTAAAGATCAAAATGACATAGTAGATGTTATTTCTGAAAGCGTTGCACTAAAAAGGTCTGGGAGAAATTTTATAGGATTATGCCCATTTCATAATGAAAAATCCCCTTCATTTACTGTGTCTCAGGATAAGCAAATATATAAATGTTTTGGATGTGGTGAAGCAGGAAATGTTATAACTTTTGTAATGAAAATCAAAAACATGAACTTCATCGATGCGGTAAAATACCTAGGAGATAAAGCTAATATAGACATAGGAGATAATACTAATAAAAATATAGAGTATAAAAATAAGATTGAAAAACTGTATAAAATAAATGTAGAGGCAGCCAGATATTATTTTACAGGCCTACAGAGTAATAAAGATGCTATACAGTATTTTATAAGAAGAGGTATTACAAATAGGACTATAAGAAAATTCGGATTGGGATATGCAAGAGATGGATGGCGCAATCTAATAAGCTATTTAAGAAGTAGAGGATATACGGAATTAGATATGCTAAATGCAGGGTTAATAGTAAAAGGTAAAAATAATTCTTATTATGATAGATTTAGAAATAGGGTTATTTTCCCTGTTTTTGATTATAGAGGAAGGGTAATAGGATTTGGGGGAAGAGTGTTAGATGACTCTAAGCCTAAGTATTTAAATTCTCCTGAGACTGCTATATTTAAAAAAGGGATAAATCTATATGGACTAAATTTTGCAATAAAAGAGAATAAAAGTAGAACAATAATAATTGTAGAAGGATATATGGATTGTATATCCTTGCACCAATATGGGATTACTAATGTTGTAGCATCACTAGGTACTGCTCTTACAGTAGAGCAAGCGAAACTCTTAAAAAGGTATGCTGATAAAATAATAGTTTCTTACGATGCAGACTTAGCGGGCCAAAGTGCTACAATTAGAGGGTTAAAAATATTAAAAAATGAGGGGTTTGACCTTAGAGTGCTTACCATACCAGAGGGAAAAGATCCTGATGAGTTTATTAAGAATAATGGCAAAGATGCTTTCATGAAACTTATTGATAATTCTTTGTCACTTGTTGATTATGAATTAAAAATGGCTGGTATGGGACTTGATCTGAAAGATGAAAATATGATTGTCAAATATATAGATAGAGCTTGCAATATTATTTTGGAGTTGCCTCCTATAGAAAAGGATGTTTATATAAGGAAATTATCAGAAGAAACGGGGGTAAAGGAGCAAGCAATTTATGATTTGATAAGTGAAAAAGCTAAAATAAATGTAAAAAAAATGGAAAAAAAGTATACAAAATATGATTTTGGACAAAAATTATATTTAGAGCCAGCTTATATGAATGCTGAAAGAAGTCTTCTTAAGATTATGGTTAAAGATATAAATGCATATCAATACATTATTGATTTGGTGTGTGAAGATGATTTAGTATTAGATAGCCATAAAAAAATATTCGGTCTTATAAAGAATGCTCTAAAAGAAGGCGTAAAAGACTTTGAGAAATATATAGAAACAAAATGTAATGATATAGAAAGTTCTAAGGAATGGATAAAGCTGCAGCAAGTTTATATTGAAAATACAGATAACTATAAAGAGTTAATAAATGATTGTATAAAGAAAATAAAAAAATTTAAGCTGGAGGAGTCGAAAAAGGAAATTATGGAAAAAATTAAAGATTTTGAGATAAAAGGATTATTTAAAGAATCTTTAAAACTTGTAAAAGAACTTGAAATAGTTCAAAAAGATATAATGCAAATGAATAGTCATGAAGGGAGGTAAGGAAATGACATCAGATAACAAGAAGAAAAACGATATTAAAAAGACTAATGTTAAAGATAATAATGAGAAAATGAAAATAATAAGAAATCTTATTGATAAAGGAAAGAAAAATGGAAGTTTAACATATAAAGAAATAATGGATGAATTAGATAATGTAGAGTTGAGTCCAGAGCAGATAGAAAAGGTATATGCAGTTCTTGAATCTATGGATATTGAAGTCATAGGGGATATGAAAGAGTTAGAAGTTGAGGAAGAAGAATTAGACCTTTCTATACCAGAAGGAATATCTATAGATGATCCAGTTAGAATGTACTTAAAAGAAATTGGTAAAGTTCCACTATTATCACCAGAAGAAGAGATAGAATTAGCAAACAGAATAGAAGCTGGAGATATTGGCGCGAAGAAAAAGTTAGCTGAAGCAAATTTAAGGCTGGTTGTCAGCATTGCAAAACGTTATGTAGGTCGTGGAATGTTGTTTCTAGATCTTATACAAGAAGGAAATTTAGGACTTATAAAAGCAGTAGAAAAGTTTGATTACAGAAAAGGATTCAAGTTTAGTACCTATGCTACATGGTGGATAAGGCAGGCTATTACCAGGGCAATAGCAGACCAAGCAAGAACTATAAGAATACCTGTGCACATGGTAGAAACTATAAATAAACTTATAAGAGTTTCCAGACAACTTCTTCAAGAATTAGGACGTGAGCCTCAACCAGAAGAAATAGCCAAAGAAATGGATATGCCAGTTGACAAAGTTAGAGAGATAATGAAAATAGCTCAAGAGCCAGTTTCTCTTGAAACACCTATAGGGGAAGAAGAAGATAGTCATTTAGGAGACTTTATTCCGGATGATGAAGCTCCTGCACCAGCTGAAGCCGCAGCGTTTACTATGTTAAAAGAACAGCTTATAAACGTACTAGATACTCTTACTCCAAGAGAAGAAAAAGTATTAAGATTAAGATTTGGACTTGATGATGGAAGAGCAAGGACTCTTGAAGAGGTTGGAAAAGAATTTAATGTAACAAGAGAAAGAATAAGACAAATTGAGGCAAAAGCTTTGAGAAAATTAAGACATCCAAGTAGAAGTAAGAAGTTAAAGGATTATTTAGATTAATATTGTTATTAGAGTAAAGTTTACCTTTACTCTTTTTTTATGATATAATATCTAATAAGAAGGTGATGATATGGATATATATAATAGTAAAAAAGGTACAAGTTCAATTAGTATATTTCTTTTCATTACAATATTAAATATATTTATGCTGACTTTAAGTCGCTTTATTGATATATATGTATTATTAACTTTGATAAAAGTCTTTTTAGTATTGGCAGATTTATATGGATTATACTATTTATTATTGTCTATATCATTAAAATATAGTATAGACGATAAAAATTTATATATTTCATGTATATATGGATTAAAGAAAGTTAAAGTCCCTTTTAAAGAGATAGAAGCCTATAATATTTCAAAAGAAAAAATGAATGGTGTTAGGTTATATGGTATTGGAAATTCTAATTTTGCTTTCGGAAGATATGCTATAGATAAAATAGGAACTACCCAAATGTTTGTCACTTCAAGGAAAAATATTATATATTTAAGAACAAAAGATATAAATTATGCAATATCGCCAGAAGATGTGGAAAGGTTTATATGCTACTTAAAAGATAAACAAGTTCCTATATTGGAATGGAAAAGTTCAAATAAAAAAGAAGTTGCTTTGCATAAGGAAAAAAGTTTTATGATTCCTTTTGTTACAGTAAGTATTATTGCATTGGCATTAACAGTAATTCCATTGATATTATATTTAAAAGGGTTAATTCCAGAAGATATGCCTTTGAGCTTTAATAGGAAATTTGAACCGGTAAAAATGGGAAGTGGAAAGCAATTTGCTTTTAAACAGACGACTTATGGAGTTTTGAATATGGCAATTTTATTCTGCATGTATTATGCAGCATATTTTTATGCAAAATATGATAGAAAGAGTGCTAATCTATACATTTATTTATCTTTAATAATATCATCAGCATTCTTTTTAATGCAATTGAAAATAGTATTTCAATTTATTGTATAGGAGATTACATATGAATATAAGCATAAGACTAAAAACTATAGCTAGCTTGATTGATGAATGTAATAGAATTTCTGATGTAGGTACGGATCATGCATATCTTCCTATTTATTTAATAAAAATGGGTATATGCAAAGAAGCTATTGCGTCAGATATAAATAGAGGACCTGTACAAAAGGCAGAACATAACATAAAAAGAGAAGGATTAGAAAATAAAATTACTTGCAGATTAGGGACAGGACTTACCACAATTGAACCTTACGAAGTTGACTGTGCTATAATAGCAGGTATGGGTGGAAATCTAATTAGAGATATAATTGAAGAAAGTAAAGATGTATTTAAAAGTCTTAAATATGCAGTATTGCAGCCCGTGCAAAATCCAGACATATTGAGAAAATACCTATATGAAAGTGGATATGACATTCTTGAGGAAGAACTTTGTATAGATGAAGGAAAATATTATGAGATAATAAAAGTAAAGTATAATAATGAGCCCAAGATATTAGATGATATATACTATGAAATTGGTGAAAAACTAATACATAAAAGGCATCCGCTACTAAAAAAATATATTAATCACAAAATAAATAAATATAGTAATATTTTAAGTTACATAGATGATAAAACAGAATTAGCTAAGTTAAGAAGAATTGAGCTAAAAAGGAAAATAAAAAAATTGGAGGAAATTGATTTATGGCTTTAAAGATAAGAGATATAAAGGAAATAATAGAGAAGTTTGCTCCAATAAATTTAAAAGAAAGTTACGATAATGTAGGTCTTATGGTAGGGGAACTAGATAAGGAAATAACTTCGATTTTAGTAGCTTTAGATTGCACCATGGAGGTAATAAAAGAAGCTGTAGAAAAGAACTGTAATCTAATTATTACTCATCATCCTTTATTATTTAAAAAGCCTTCCTCTATAACGGGAGAGACTTTAGTTGGAAGAAAGATAATGGAGCTTATAAAAAATGATATAAGCTTATATTCTGCTCATACTAATTTAGATTCTGTAGATGGTGGAATAAATGATACTGTAATGAACTTGCTTGGATTAAATGAATATGTAACTATGGAATTATCTTCAGAAAGATACTTTGAAGATAATAAAAGTGGTATAGGAAGATTAGCTAATTTAAATGAAACCATAACTTTGAAGGATTTATGTAATAGAGTAAAGAAAAGCTTTAAGATACCTTATGTAAGATACGCTGGGGAAGATTTCATGAAAATAAAGAAAGTGGCTGTAATAAACGGCAGTGGGCAAGAGTATTTTTCTCTAGCTAAAAAAATGGGAGCAGACTGTATAATAACAGGAGATACAAGTTATCATTATGTCAGCGATTTTTCAGAAGAAGGTATAGGGATAATAGATGCAGGACACTTTGGAACAGAATGGCCTGCCTTTAAAATACTAGCCTTTATGCTGGAGAGCAAACTTCAACGTGATGGACATAAAAACAGGATTTTTGTGTCAGAAAAAGTGAAGGATCCGTATAAGATATATTAGATATTATGGTGTAAAGTGTGAAATGTAAAGAAGTATTTGTCATTTATTGAGATATAATTGATAAGTTAAATATGAAATCCCATATAAGGCAAAAAATAAAATTTGATTTTTGTTATCTTCTATGTTAACATATACTTTGCGAGTAAGCCAGATGGTCGCTGCTGCATTGTATGCAGGAGAGGAAAGTCCGAGCTCCATAGGGCAGGGTGCTGGGTAATACCCAGTGGAGGCGACTCTAAGGAAAGTGCAACAGAGATATACCGCCTATTATATTGTAAATATACCCATGTATAGGCTTTAATAGCTTTTGGGATTTACAAAATAGGTAAGGGTGGAAAGGTGAGGTAAGAGCTCACCAGCGCAATGGCGACTTTGCGGCTATGTAAACCCCACCTGGAGCAAGATCGAATAGGAAGACACATGGGGCTGCCCGTCCCGTCTTCGGGTAAGATCGCTTGAGCCTATTGGTAACAATAGGCCTAGATAGATGACCATTTAATACAGAACTCGGCTTATAGACTTACTCGATATTATATTGTTTTAAACACTACTCAGAAGAGTAGTGTTTTTATTTTAGCTACTTTTTCTCATAATATTTCTTATAATCTATATTCCATTGTTCATATTCTTTATCGTTTCTACGATCTTTTAAATTATAATTTTCTTTTAAAAATTTGCCTAGGTGGCTAGAAATTTTATATGATCCTGAAATATTAGAATGTCCTGCATTAAGCATATCTGTTTTAAAATTGAAACTTATCTCATCAAGTAAGTTGTTATAGTTTATAAATGGTATATTAGTTTCATTTGCAATTTCTGCTACTTTATTAAACATTTTTGCAGGCTCTTTATGCCAATTTCTCATGCCCTTGGTGCTTTCATAATCATGAGGTGCATTTATGAATACAAGCTCAAAATTTTCTTTTTTAGACAAATCAATTATTTTGTATAGATATTCCTCAGATTTAGGCGGCAAATCTGCTGTTCCTGTCACTGTAGTATCTGACAAAGTATCTTTTCCATATTGGTCACTTCCTGCAGAAAATCCCTTATTGCAATATGTTTCAGAAGTATTATCAAAAAAGTCTTTTTTCTGTAGATCCTTCCATCTATCATGATATTTAAGGATAGGAAAAAGATAATATATCCATTGATCCTTTGGTGTTGTATGCATGATAGCCTGTATCTTGTTAACTGAGAAACGCATGTTATCAAGAACATATCTAATGTATCCTTCTTTTCCAAATTCCTCTGTTAGACCAAGATAATAAACATCTAATACAACAACAGAAATATCACGCTTCTTTAAAACTTCTTTTAACAAATAATAAGTAACGTCTATGGGTTGACCTGCAGTAGCAAAATTAAAACTAGTTATACCTTGTTCACCCCATATAATATTAGGATTCACTGCACCATTCATGTGACTTGATCCTAATAATGCAACATCATAAACTTCATTTTTGTGTTTATATAATCCTTCTTTTAACTTACTGTGATGTCCTGTCTTTAATATGAATATAGAATTAAGAATAGAAAGTATAAATACTAATACAATAGTAAAAATACTTCCTTTTAGAACTGCTTTTTTAATCATAGCTTGTCCTCCTAAAATTGAAAATATATAAACTGCTTAGCGCTATATCCTGGTCCATATATTCCAAATACTAAAATTAATACAATAGAAATTGTGTATACGGACCATCTAAGAAATACATTCTTATTAGCTAGTTCGTGGCGCAAACCTTTATTTCTCTTCATCAAGTCTACACCTACACCTATAACTATACCTATAATAGCTACAGCAAAATCCTTGCTATTTAAACCTAGCCTAGCAATTTCAGTTAAATTAAGTGTCCATGGAGTAAAGCTAAATATGTTTTTAATTATAATTCTCGAATCTGTAAAGGAATTTGCTCTAAAAAATATCCACGCAAAACTTACTAACGTGAAGTTTGTTATAATCTGAAAAAGTTTAAAACTAAATGTATGTGTTTTTACTTTAAAAGTATCTATAAATCTTTTTTTAATAGGCTTTAAAACATCTCCTATTATTTGATATATACCATGTAATCCTCCCCAAATGATATAATTTATTGCAGCACCATGCCATAATCCACTGGTCAAGAAGACTACCATAATGTTGAAGTATTTACGCATTTTACTGCATCTACTTCCTCCTAATGGTATATATAGATATTGAGAAAACCAGGTGCTAAGACTAATGTGCCAGCGTCTCCAAAATTCCTTTATTGACTTTGACAAATATGGACTCTTAAAATTTATAGGCACTTTAAATCCTAATATCTCTGCTGCTCCTCTTGCCATATCTGAGTAGGAAGAAAAATCATAATATAATTGGAAAGTAAAGAATATAGTTGCAATAAGGATTTCAATTCCTTTATAATTTTTTGGATTATCATATACGGTATTGACTAACTTGGCCAATCTATCTGAAATAACTAATTTCTGAAAGAGTCCCCACAGCATTAAAACTAGTCCATTTTTTACTCTATAGTAATCAAATGAATGTTCCTCACTAAACTGGTGTAGTAATCTTTAGATTTTCCTATAGGTCCAGAGAGTAATGTAGGAAAGAATGATACGAATAAAGCATATTTCCCTAAGTTTTTCTCTACTTTAACATCTTTTCTATAAACATCTATGGTATAACTTAATGCTTGAAAAGTATAAAAGGATATTCCTACAGGCAATAAATAATCGAAAGATGGAATATTTAATGAAATATTAGCTAATGAAAATATTCTTATAAATGTAGATGTGAAAAAGTTATAGTATTTAAATAAGAATAGGATACCTAAATTACTTAAAAGACTTAAGGATACCCAAAGTTTCTTAAAAAAGATTGACTTTTTCTCATTATTAATTTTATTTGCTTTATCTATTAATAGTCCGCTAAGATATGTGATTATAGTTGTTGTAGCTAATAAAATTACATATTTAGGGTTCCAACTCATATAAAAATAATAACTGCTTATAAGTAGCCATATCCAACGTATTTTAGACGGTATTATAAAATAGATAAGAACAACAATTGGAAAAAATATTAAAAAATCAATAGAATTAAATAACAATGTTTTTGTGCCTCCTTTAAAGCATTTTAATTAGCAATTTTTATATGTGATTTAAGACTAGCCTATATTATTTTACACTTAATTTTTACAGTCATCAAATAAATATGATCATAATTAAAAAACTCTTTACACTTGAAAAGTTTTTAATTTGATATCAGGTTGATTTAGAAGATCTTGTGAGTAATAAGGAGAATAGTATTAGGAAAATGAATCAAATAAGAAATATTAAAAGCCCGCCATGTATTATATACATGATGAGCTCTTAATATAGATATGTCCCTATTTACTAATCCCAGTCATCATCATAATCATAATCGTTATAATATGGCATGTATGGTGGATAGTATGGATAATATGGTGGATAAAATGGCCTTTGGTAAAATGGTCTTATGAAAAAGAATGGTGCAAAATAATAAGGAAATCCAGGTCTAGGTCTAGGCCTTCTTTGTCTATATAAGGAGTCAGAATAATCGTAGTCATCTTCAGTATTGTATACGTACATATTGTCCATACTATTGTTATTTATAGTATTCATAAGATACCTCCATGAAATTTATTACAATACTATATATATTAACAAATAACTAATTTGTTAATAATTTTAATGTTTAAAAATCTTTTTTATCATATTTTTTTCTTGTAATAATTTTAAGTATCATCTATAATTTATATCAAAAATTAATATTGCAATAAAAAGCAGAGTAGGTATTTGTGCGTTAAGTGCTAAAAGAACGGGAAGTTGTCTTTTAGACGAAAAATGAAATTTCATTTGCGATGCATATACCGCATTCCGCTGCTAAAAAGAGAAGCATAGCCCTCTTTTTTGGCAGGTTGCAAGAGAAAGGGGGAAAAATATTGAAAAACACAAGTACTATAGTTTATATGGCTTTATTTATTGCATTAGATGTTGTATTTACTAGGTTTTTATCTATTCAAACGCCTATAATAAGAATAGGCTTTGGATTTTTACCAATTTCTTTATGTTCTATAATGTTTGGTCCTATTATAGGTGGCATAACAGGGGCTGTAGCAGATATAGTTGGTATGGTGATTTTTCCAAGTGGTGCATACTTTCCAGGATTTACGCTAAGTGCTTTTGTATCAGGGACAATCTATGGATTAGTACTGCATAAAAAGCAAATTTCTGCTGTAAGAATTTTAATAGCTGTAGCCTTAATAATAATTCTAGTGGATTCTATTATGAATACTTACTGGCTATCTATAATCACAGGGAAAGCAGCTATGGCATTACTGATGCCAAGAGTAATTAAAAATCTTATTATGTTTCCAATACAGACTATTCTTATATATACTATGTGGAAGTTTTCTGATAAACTAGAATTAACAAGGGATATAAAAGAAGTATAAAAAAATTGTGCAGGTTTTTTATAAATGAACTTGCACAATTTTTTAAGTTTTGATATAATACAAGTTATAATTAGGTATAATAAATTGTGTTCGGATGAAGGTAGTGGGAGAGAGATGGTTTTCCATCCACCGAAGAGGTTAATCTTTCAGGTAGCTATTTTATAGCGGATGACCGTTACTGGACGAGCCTCTGGAGAGATCCATTTAATTGGACACCGAAGGAGAAAAATAGCTTGGCGCCAAAATGCTATTGAAACTCTCAGGTAAAAGGACAGAGGAAGGAATTATATTGCAACTTGTTTTTTTGCAGTAATTCGCATTCCTCCTCCGAAACATCAACATATCTTTAGGAGGATGATAACATGTCAAATGTATTAGAAGTGTTTAACAAAATCGATTCTATTGTATGGGGTCCACCACTATTAATTCTATTGGTTGGTACAGGTATTTACTTAACCATTAGGTTAGGCCTATTACAAATTTTTAAATTACCCTTGGCTTTAAAATATGTATTTGGAAAAGATGATGAGTTAGAAGAAGAAGGAGATGTATCCAGCTTTGGAGCACTATGCACAGCTTTATCTGCTACAATTGGTACAGGTAATATAGTAGGTGTAGCAACAGCTATGAAAGTTGGAGGTCCTGGTGCTTTATTCTGGATGTGGATAGCAGCATTTTTCGGTATGGCAACAAAATATTCAGAAGGATTATTAGCTATAAAATATAGAGTCGTAGATGATAATGGACAAATGGCAGGGGGGCCTATGTATTATATAGAAAGAGGGCTAGGCAACAAATGGCTTGCTAGAATGTTCGCCATATTTGGTGTAGGTGTAGCTTTTTTTGGAATAGGAACTTTTGCACAGGTTAATTCTATTACTGATGCAGCAAAGATAGCTTTTAATTTACCAGTATGGGTAACTGGTATAATAATAGCAATTTTGACGGCTTTAGTAACTCTTGGAGGAATAAAAAGTATATCAGCTGTATCTGAAAAAATAGTACCATTTATGGCTGTGTTCTATATTTTAGGTTCTATAGCTATACTAGGGGCTAATATAGGAGATTTGCCTGAAGCTATAGGTTTAGTAATAAAAGGGGCATTTACTCCAACAGCTGCAGTCGGAGGATTTGCTGGATCAACTGTTATTATAGCCATTAGGAACGGTGTAGCAAGAGGTGTATTCTCTAACGAGTCTGGCCTTGGTAGTGCTCCTATAGCAGCTGCGGCAGCTAAAACAAAATCCTGTGTACGTCAAGGCCTTATATCTATGACTGGAACTTTTTTTGATACTATAGTAATTTGTACTATGACGGGTCTTGTGTTAATTATAACAGGTGTATGGAGTGGAGATCTTAAAGGTGCTGCTATGACTAATGCAGCTTTTAGTTCAGGTTTGGGAGTTCCTATTATAGGACAGATGATTGTAACAATAGGTCTTATGTTCTTTGCATTTACAACAATACTTGGATGGAATTATTATGGTGAAAGATGTATAGTATACTTAACAGGAGTTAAGGGGATAAAGCCGTATAGAATTATATTTATAATTTTAGTTGCATCAGGAGCATTTATAAAGCTAGAATTAATTTGGACAATTGCAGATATAGTTAATGGTCTTATGGCAATACCTAATCTTATTGCTCTAGTAGGATTAAGTGGCGTTATAGTAAGTGAAACAAAGCAATACTTTAAAGAATTAAAACAAGAGAAAGAGTATAGTGAGGAAGCAGTAGCTCAACGTTAAAAATTTAAAGATTAAAGTACAGGAGTAGAGAGATTAAAAATTTCTTAACTCCTGTACTTTTGTTTTAGATAGATTATGTTTCAAAAAGTACTTATGACAATGAAGTTATACGAATATTATAATTTTAATATTATTTAATATACATAATATAACGAACTAAATTATATAATTTCGATATAAATGTATTGACAATTATATTATGCAATGATAATATTTAATCATAACAAGTAAATAAATTCATTCATATAATCCTAATAATATGGTTTAGGAGTCTCTACGTAAGAACCGTAAATTCTTCGTCTATGAGTGAATCTTTGTGGAATAATAATTTTCAAATTATTATTACTCTTTTTTGAGTTTGTTACTACCACCAGATTTGCTCTTAGTCTGATGGTAGTTTTTTTATTTAAAAATATACATAGGGGGAATTACTGTGAAGGTAGCAATTATCTTTGGAAGTAAATCAGATACTAAGAAAATGCAAGGGGCAGCAGAAGTACTAAAGGAATTTAATGTGGAATATAAAGCTTATATTTTATCAGCTCATAGAATACCAGAAGAACTATATAGAAAGATAACGGAAATAGAAGATGAAGGATATGAATGTATTATAGCTGGAGCTGGACTTGCAGCTCATCTTCCAGGAGTTATTTCATCTCAAACTATACTTCCAGTTATAGGAGTACCAATAGATGCTTCTCTAAATGGACTAGATTCTCTTCTTTCTATGGTTCAAATGCCAAAGCCTGTTCCAGTAGGAGTAGTTGGAATAAACAATAGTTTCAATGCTGGAATGTTAGCAATTCAAATCTTATCTTTAAAATATCCAGAATTAAAAGAAAAATTAATCAAATATAGAGAAAGTATGAAAGAAAAATTTATAAATGAAAATTCAGAAGGGGTGGAACTTTAATATGGAAAAGGTAATGTTATATGAAGGAAAAGCAAAGAAGGTATTTCAAGGGGAAAATTCAGATGAAGTAATAATATATTATAAGGATGATGCAACAGCTTTTAATGGTGCTAAAAAATCTCAAATAGATCATAAAGGAATTCTAAATAATAGTATAACCTCTGCTATATTTGAACTTCTTCACAAAAATGGTGTAAAAACTCACTTTATAAAAAAGCTCAATGAAAGAAAGCAGTTGTGTAAAAAAGTAGAAATAGTACCTCTTGAAGTAATAGTAAGAAATGTAGCCGCTGGTAGTATGGCAAAGAGGCTTGGAGTACAAGAAGGGAAGGAATTGAAAACAACAGTATTTGAAATTTGTTATAAGAATGATGAACTTGGAGATCCCCTTATAAATGATTATCATGCAGCTGCATTAGGACTTGCTACCTTTGATGAATTGCATACAATTTATGATACTACATCGAAGGTAAATGAAATTCTCAAAAAGTTTTTTTTAAAACAAGGTATAAAACTTATTGATTTTAAATTAGAGTTTGGAAGATATAACGGAGAAATAATTTTAGCAGATGAGATATCACCAGATACTTGCAGATTTTGGGATGCCGAGACCAATGAGAAGTTAGATAAGGATAGATTTAGAAGAGACTTAGGTAATGTGGAAGAAGCCTATGTTGAAATATTAAATAGAATATCCAAAGCTCAATAGTAAAAATGGGGGATATTATGGGAAACATAGAAATAGATAAGTTTAAAGAAGAGTGTGGGGTTTTTGGGATTTATTCTAAGTCAGGTTTAGATGTGGCTGCGGTAAGTTACTACGGTCTTTATGCTTTGCAGCATAGAGGACAAGAGAGCGCTGGAATTGTAGTTTCTGATGGGAAAAGTCTTATGTGTCACAAGGATATGGGACTTGTAGCGGATGTTTTTAATGAAAAGACATTGAAGAATATGAAAGGCAAAGCTGCTATAGGACATGTTAGATATTCTACTACAGGAGAAAGTAAGGTTGAGAATGCACAGCCGCTATTAAGCAAGTTTAAGCTTGGATCAATAGCTATTGCACATAATGGAAACTTAATAAATGCAGATGTAATAAGAGAATTATTAGAAGATGCTGGAGTACTTTTTCAAACCTCTATAGATTCAGAGGTAATATTAAATCTTATAGCTAGAAAAGCAAAAAAAGGATTGGAACAAGCTATAGTAGACACAGTGCAGGCAATAAAAGGTTCTTATGCTATGATCATGATTACTGAAGAAAAGTTAATAGGTCTTAGAGATCCAAATGGCATAAGACCGATGTGCATAGGAAAAATAGGAGAGGATTATATTTTATGTTCTGAAAGTTGTGCTTTAGATGCTGTTGGAGCTGAATTTTTAAGAGATGTGAAACCAGGAGAAATTGTAATAATAGATGATGATGGTTTGAAGTCTATAGAATTTGCAGAGAAAACAAGATGTATGACCTGTGCATTTGAGTATATATATTTTGCAAGACCAGATAGTAGTATTGATGGTATTAACGTTTATACTTCAAGAATTGCTGCTGGAGAGGAACTTTATAGAGAAGCGCCCATAGATGCCGATATTGTTGTAGGTGTTCCAGACTCAGGAATAGCAGCTGCTGTAGGGTATGCAAAGGCATCAGGAATTCCTTACGGCATAGGATTAATAAAAAATAAGTATGTAGGAAGAACATTTATAACACCTTCTCAAAAGTTAAGAGAACGAGCGGTTTCTGTAAAATTAAATGCTCTCAAGGTGAATGTAGATGGTAAAAGGGTAGTGCTAATTGATGACTCCATTGTAAGAGGAACAACTAGTAAAAGATTAGTTGAAATCCTTCGTAGAGCAGGAGCTAAAGAAGTTCACTTTAGAGTATCATCACCTGTTGTAAAGTATCCATGCTATTTTGGAATAGACACACCTTATAGAAATGAGTTAGTTGGCTCTCAAAGAACTGTAGATGAAATAAGAGACTTTATAGGGGCAGATAGTCTAGGTTATTTAAGTATTAAAGGTTTGCTCAATACTTTAAAAGGAAAAGAAGGCTTTTGTCTAGGATGTTTTAATGGAGAGTATCCAATGTCAGCACCTATTGAGAATTTTAAGGATTATTTAGAAAGGTAGGGCATATTATATGGTAACTTATAAAGAAGCAGGAGTCAATATAGAAGAAGGATATAAAGCAGTTACTCTTATGAAGGAACATGCATCAAGAACCTTTACAAGTGGTGTACTTAATAACCTAGGAAGCTTTGCAGGTATGTTTGAAATACCAAAATATCATAATCCAGTTCTTGTATCTGGAACAGATGGAGTTGGAACTAAATTAAAAATAGCATTTGATATGAATAGGTATGATACTGTGGGAATTGATTGTGTTGCCATGTGTGTTAATGATGTTTTATGTCATGGTGCAAAGCCTTTATTTTTCTTAGATTATATTGCTTGTGGAAAGCTAGAAGGAGAAAAGGCTGCAGATATTGTTAAGGGTATAAGTCATGGATGTATAGATGCAGGTTGTGCTCTAATTGGAGGGGAAACAGCAGAAATGCCAGGATTTTATAAAGAAGGAGAATACGATATTGCAGGCTTCTGTGTTGGAATTGTGGAGAAAGATGAGATCATAGATGGAAGGGAAATAAAGCCTAATGATGTACTTATAGGAATTGAGTCTTCTGGAATTCACAGCAATGGATATTCCTTGATTAGGAAACTTATTACTGATTTAAATCAAGATTTTAATGGAAAGAAAATAGGAGAGATTCTTCTAACTCCTACAAAAATATACACAAAGTTAATTTTTAATTTAATGAAAAAGTATAAAATTAAGGGAATGGCTCATATAACTGGAGGAGGCTTCTATGAAAATATCCCAAGAATGTTCAAGCAAGACTATACAGCAGTTATAGATAAGAAAAGTTTTAATGTGCCAGAAATATTTAAATATATTATGTCTTTAGGCGTAGAAGATAAGCATATGTTTAACACATTTAATATGGGAATAGGTTTCGTGTTATGTGTTGATTCTGAAAATTCAGATAAAATTATTGAGGATATAGAAAAAATGGGAAGCATGGCCTATAAAATAGGGCATGTAGAAGCTGGAGGAAGAGGTGTATGTTTAAAATAGCTGTTTTGGTATCTGGAGGGGGAAGCAACCTACAAGCTATTATTGATAGTATAGAAAAAAAGTATTTAAACTGCAGCATAGAATTTGTAATTAGTGACAAAGAAAAAGCTTTTGCTATAGAAAGAGCTAAAAAGCACAATATAAAAACTTTTGTTTTAAATAGAAAAGCCTATGGTGAAACATTATCGGATAAAATTTTAGAGATAGTAGATGAAAAGGTAGATTTAATAGTTCTTGCAGGTTTTTTATCTATTTTAAAAGGCGAAATACTAAAAAAATTTGAAAACAGAATTATAAATATTCATCCTTCATTAATACCATCCTTTTGTGGTAAAGGTATGTATGGAATAAAGGTTCATGAAAAAGCCTTAGAATATGGTGTTAAAATTACAGGATGCACTGTTCATTTTGTAGATGAAGGTACTGATACTGGCACTATAATAATTCAAAAGGCAGTGAAGGTTGAAGAGGACGATACACCAGAAAGTCTTCAAAAAAGAGTGCTTGTAGAAGAACATAAAGCACTAGTAGAAGCAATAAAACTCATATCAGAGAAAAAGGTGATTTTACAAAAGGGAAAGATTTACGTATAATTTAGTTTATTAAAGTGATAAATTATTAAACAAGGAGGCACTGATATGATTAAAAGAGCATTGATAAGCGTTTTTAACAAAGAAGGTATATTAGAATTAGCAAAATTTTTAGTTAACAAGGGTGTGGAGATTATATCAACAGGTGGTACATATAAATACCTAAAAGAAAATGATATCAATGTTATAGAGGTTAATGAAGTCACAGGTTTTGATGAGATTTTAGATGGAAGAGTAAAAACTCTTCATCCTAGCATACACGGCGGAATATTGGCTGTAAGAAATAATGAAGAACATATGAAGGTTATAAAAGAAAAAAATATAAAACCTATAGATATGGTAGTTGTTAATTTATACTCTTTCTTTGAAAAAGTTAAAGAAAATTTAGATTTTGATGAAAAGATAGAGTTTATAGATATAGGTGGACCAACTATGATAAGAGCAGCAGCCAAAAACTTTAAAGATGTAATTGTACTTACAGATACAGAGGATTATAAAAATGTTATAGAACAGATTGAAAATACTGGTGATGTAGACTATAGTACTAGAAAAAAGTTTGCAGGAAAGGTATTTAACCTTATGTCAGCTTATGATGCTGCTATAGGCAATTTCCTTTTAGAAGATGAAGAATATCCAGAATATTTATCACTTTCTTATAAAAAATCTATGGATTTGAGATACGGAGAGAACTCTCATCAAACCGCCGCTTACTACACAGCAACAACTGGTAAAGGTGCGATAAATAACTTTAAATTATTAAATGGAAAACAACTTTCTTATAACAATATTAAAGATATGGATATAGCTTGGAAGGTTGTCTGTGAATTTGAGGACATAGCTTGTTGTGGCCTTAAACATAATACCCCTTGTGGAGTTGCACTTGGGGAAGATGTATATGACGCTTATATAAAGGCTTATTCTTGTGATCCTGTTTCTATATTTGGAGGAATAGTAGCCTTTAATAGAAAAGTTGACAAGAAAACAGCAGAAAAAATGATATCTATATTTTTAGAAATAGTAATTGCCCCAGATTTTGATGAGGATGCCCTAGATGTACTTAAAACAAAGAAAAATTTAAGAGTTGTAAAGTGTACTGTAAAGCCAGAAGATAAGTTTAATTTAGCAAAAGTGGATGGAGGAATACTAGTTCAAAGTGAAGATACTTTATTTGCAGAGAAAATGGAGGTAGTAACAGAAAAGAAGCCAAGTCAAGAAGAAATGAAGGATTTAATCTTTGCTATGAAGGTATGTAAATATGTAAAATCCAACGCTATTGTAGTTGTTAAGAATGAAATGACATTAGGTATAGGTGGAGGACAAGTTAATAGAATCTGGGCAGCTAAGGAAGCCTTAGAAAGAGGAAAGGGTGCTCTAGTAATGGCATCAGATGCTTTCTTCCCATTTGACGATGTAGTAAAAACAGCAGCGGAATATGGAATTAAGGCTATTATTCAGCCAGGAGGTTCTATTAGAGATGAAGACTCTATAAAAGCATGTAATGAAAATGGTATAGCAATGGTGTTTACAGGAACAAGACACTTTAAGCACTAAAGAAAATTGCAGAGCAATTTTCTTTAGTTGAAATTTTAGTTGGGGGTTAAAAATATGAAAGTTTTAATCATTGGTTCTGGTGGAAGGGAACATGCTATGGCATGGAAGATAGCACAAAGTCCTTTAGTAAGTAAAATCTATTGTGCTCCAGGAAATGGAGGCACAAAAATGGAAGAAAAGTGTGAGAATGTAGATCTAAGAACTATAGAAGAACTTATTGTTTTTGCAAAGAAAGAAAAAATAAAATTCACAATTGTAGGACCAGAAGTGCCTTTAGTAGAAGGAATTGTGGATGAATTTAAGAAGAATGATTTAAAAATCTTTGGACCAAGCAAAAAAGCTGCTGCTCTTGAGGGAAGTAAGAGTTTTGCAAAGAGCTTTATGAAAAAGTATGGGATTAAAACAGCAGAATATCAAACTTTTGATAATGCGGATAAAGCTTTGGAATATTTAAAAATATGTACTTATCCTACAGTAATAAAAGCAGATGGATTAGCAGCGGGAAAAGGCGTTGTTATATGCCACAATGAAGAAGAAGCAAGAAATGCTGTGCAGGAGATTATGATTAAAGACATATTTGAAGGTGCCGGAATTAAGATAGTTATTGAAGAATTTTTAGAAGGAGTAGAAGCTTCAATTCTTTCAATTACTGATGGAAAAACTATAATTCCATTTATATCAAGCAAGGACCATAAACAGATATTTGATGGAGATAAGGGGCCTAATACTGGTGGAATGGGAGTTATAACACCAAATTTTTATTGTACTGAAGAAGTTTTAGAGGAATTTAATAAAGATATTTTAGAGCCTACTTTAGTAGGAATAAGAGAAGAAAACATGGATTATGTAGGCACTATATTTTTTGGAATTATGATAACTAAAAAAGGAGTATATCTTTTAGAATATAATGTAAGAATGGGAGACCCTGAAACTCAAGCAGTTTTATCTATTATGGAAAGTGATTATGTAGATTTAATATTAAATGCTCTAGATGGGAAACTGAAAAACTATAATATAAAATGGAAAAATGCTCATGCTTGTTGTGTTACAGCTGTATCTAAGGGATATCCGGGAAAATATGAAAGTGGATATGAAATAAAAGGTATAGAAAATACAAACTGCAAAGTATTTATAGCAGGAGCAGAAGAAAAACAAGGTAATTTAGTTACATCTGGAGGAAGAGTATTAAATGTAGTAGCCCTAGGAAATAGTTTAGAAGAAGCGAGGAAAAGAGCTTACAATGAAATTGAGAAGATTACCTTTGAAGGTATTTATTATAGAAAAGATATAGGATTAAGATCGGATAAAAATAATTTATAAGGGGATATGCACATGAAAACTGAGATTAAAAGGATATTTGTGGAGAAGAAATCTCCTTTTGATGTAGAAGCAAAAGGGCTTTTAAAGGATATTAGAGAAAATTTGAACATAAAAACTATAGAAAATCTAAGAATTTTAAATCGTTATGATGTATCCGGAATATCAAAGGAAGAATATGAAAAAGCAAAACATATAATCTTCTCAGAGCCTGTAGTAGATATGGTGTATGATGAAAAAATAACTGTTAAGAAGGGTGAAAAGATATTTGCTGTAGAATATCTGCCAGGACAATATGACCAAAGGGCTGATTCTGCAGCTCAGTGCATTCAGATATTAACTCAAAATAAGAAGCCAATAGTTAGATGTGCAAAGGTTATTATAATCTCAGGGGATGTAAGCAGTGAAGAGTTAGAAAGTATCAAAAAATATTATATAAATACTGTGGATTCTATGGAGACAACTTTAGAAAAACCTCTAAGTCTTGAAATGAACTTAAAGGCTCCAGAAGATGTTGAAATTTTAGAGGATTTTATAGACAAAGATTCAGATGAGCTTAAAGAATTTATGAATGATAATGGACTCGCTATGAGCTTTGAAGATTTAAAGTTTTGCCAAGATTATTTTAAAAATATAGAAAAAAGAAATCCTACCATAACAGAAATAAAAGTAATAGATACTTACTGGTCAGATCATTGTAGACATACAACATTTCAAACACAAATCCAAGAAGTAGAATTCCAAGAAGGAAAGTATACAGATATAATAAAGAAAACCTATGAAGAATATAAAAATTTGAGAAATTACGTTTATGAAGATAAAGAAAAGAATAAAGATATATGTTTAATGGATATAGCAACAATTGGTATGAAAGAACTTAGAAAAAAAGGACTTCTAGAGGACTTAGAAGTATCTGATGAAATTAATGCCTGCAGCATTGAATGTGACGTAGATGTGGATGGAAAAAGTGAAAAATATCTTATAATGTTTAAAAACGAAACTCACAACCATCCAACAGAAATAGAGCCTTTTGGAGGCGCTGCAACCTGTCTTGGTGGAGCTATACGTGACCCTCTATCAGGAAGGAGTTATGTGTATGGGGCTATGAGAGTAACAGGAAGCGCAGATCCAAGAAAACCAGTTGAAGAAACTTTAAAAGGAAAACTTCCCCAAAGGCAGATTACTATAAAAGCAGCTCAAGGTTACAGCTCATATGGAAATCAAATAGGAATTGCTACAGGTCATGTAGCAGAGGTTTATGATGAAGATTTTTTGGCTAAGAGAATGGAAATTGGAGCCGTAATTGGTGCAGCGCCTAAAGAAAATGTTATTAGAGAAACTCCAATAGAAGGAGACTCTATTATACTTGTAGGAGGAAGAACAGGAAGAGATGGCTGTGGAGGTGCAACAGGTTCATCAAAAGAGCATGATGAAACATCTATACTGAACTGTGGTGCTGAAGTTCAAAAGGGAAACGCTCCTGAAGAGAGAAAACTTCAGAGGCTTTTTAGAAATCCAAAAGTAAGCAGAATCATTAAGAGATGTAATGATTTTGGAGCTGGAGGAGTTTCTGTTGCTATAGGAGAATTAAGTGAAGGTCTTTCTATAAACCTGGATTTAATTACAAAAAAATATGAGGGATTGAATGGAACAGAGCTTGCCATCTCTGAATCCCAAGAGAGAATGGCTGTGGTAGTAGGAAAAGATGATGCAGCAAAATTTATAGAATATGCTAAAGAAGAAAATCTTGAAGCTGTAGAAGTAGCAAAGGTTTCTGGAGATAGAAGACTTAAAATGCTGTGGAGAGGGCAAACCATAGTTGATATAAGCAGAGACTTTCTAGATACTAATGGAGTTAAGCAAAAGATTAATGTAAAAGTACAGAGTCCTTCAGAAAAGTCCTATTTCAAGGTAACAAATATAGAAGACATAAAAGGCAAATGGATAGAGACTATTGAAAATTTAAATATATGCAGTCAAAAAGGACTTGTAGAAAGATTTGATAATACTATTGGTTCATCAACAGTACTTATGCCTTTTGGTGGAAAATACTGTAAAACCCCGGCGGAAGCTATGTGCTTCAAAATACCTGTGCTAAATGGAGAGAGTTCAACGTGTACTTTGATGTCTTATGGATACAACCCTAAAATAGGCAAATGGAGCCCATTTCATGGAGCATTATATGCTATAGTAGAGGCAGTAACAAAGATAGTTGCTTCAGGAGGAGATTATAAAAATGTTAGACTTACGCTTCAAGAATACTTTGAAAAGCTTGGAGATGATCCTAAAAAGTGGGGCAAGCCTTTATCAGCACTTTTAGGAGCGCTTTATGCACAAAGAAAGTTGGGTATAGCAGCAATAGGAGGAAAAGACAGTATGTCTGGAACCTTTAAAGATATTAGTGTTCCACCTACTTTAGTTGCTTTTGCAGTAAATGTAACAAATATAGACAATATTATATCTCCAGAATTTAAGAAAAAGGGGAGCAAAGTAATCTTAATAAAGACTCCAAAGAATGAAAATGATATACCAGATTTTAATGAATTGAAAAAAAATTATGAATTAGTTAATAGATTAATAAACAGAAAGTTAGTCTTGTCAGCTTACAGTGTAAAAATGGGCGGAATTGCAGAAGCAATATCTAAGATGAGCTTTGGTAATAAGATAGGTTTTAATTTTTCTAATAATATAAAGGTAGGAGACTTATTCACTCCAGATTATGGCTCTATCATTCTAGAAATATGCAACAAGGTAGAATTAAAGAAAGAATTGAACGATATAAATTATATATTGCTTGGATTTACTCAAAGTACACGTAAAATAAAGATTAAAGATGTAGAAATAGATTTAGAGACATTGATAGAGCATTGGGAAAGGCCTTTAGAGAATGTATTTCCAACTAAAGTAGAAAAGATATGTGAAGATATAGAATTACAGCTATATGAAGGAAAGATAAGTAGAGGACCCTGTATAAAACTTCCAAAACCTAAGGTTTATATTCCAGTATTTCCTGGAACAAATTGTGAATATGATATAGAAAAGAGGTTTAAAGCAGCTGGAGCTGAAACCAAAGTAAGTGTATTCAGAAACTTGACATCTAAGGATATAAAAGAATCTATAGAAGATATGGTAGATAGTATAAATAATTCTCAGATAATAGCTCTTCCAGGAGGCTTTAGCGCTGGTGATGAGCCAGATGGTTCAGGGAAGTTTATAGCCACCGTATTTAGAAATCCTAAGGTTAAAGATGCAGTAATGAAATTCTTAAATTATAGAGATGGTTTAATTCTTGGTATATGCAATGGATTTCAAGCTCTAATAAAACTGGGGCTGCTTCCATATGGAGAAATAAGGGATATAGATGAAGAATCTCCTACATTAACTTACAATACTATAGGAAGACATAGTTCTAAATTTGTAATGACCAAAAAAGTTTCAAATCTATCACCGTGGCTTTCTAATATAAGTCTTGGAGATGTCTATAGTATACCTATATCTCATGGAGAAGGAAGATTTGTATGTACTCCTAAAATGGCTCAAGAGTTATTAAAAAATGGACAGATAGCAACTCAATATGTTGATTTTTGTGGAAATCCAACCTATGATATAGAATTTAATCCTAATGGATCTATGTATGCAGTTGAAGGCATAACAAGTCCTGATGGAAGAATATTTGGGAAAATGGGGCATTCAGAGAGAATTGGAGAAAATCTTTATAAAAACATAGCAGGTGAAAAGGATCAAAAAATATTTGAAGCTGGAGTTAGCTATTTTAAATAAATAATAATGCTATTTAATTTAAAAATAAAAAAATGTTCATATGTGTTGACTAATGTAGAATATGGTGATAACATAGTAGAAAACAAAATATCTTTTTATTTAACTCATATAAATCCGATAATATGGTTCGGAAGTTTCTACAGGAAAACCTTAAATTTTTCTACTATGAGTAAGCTTAGCTACGATTGTCATAGATTCTAGTTGCAGGTTTACTTGTGCCTGTAGCTAGAATTTTTTACTTTAAAAAAGTTTTTTATAACGAAGGAGGAATAACATGGAAGTAGCAGACAAAGATAAAGTTTCTATACTTGAAAAAGTATTTAAACTATCAGAAAATAACACAAACATAAAAACCGAGATATTAGCGGGTCTTACAACATTTATTACAGTAGCTTATGTGCTTTTAGTAATTCCTAATACACTTAAGGCATCAGGCATGAACTCAGCAGGATTACAGGGAGATGCTGCAGGAACTTTGACTATATTGAATGATCCAATCGTAGGTTCGGCTTTTGCTAGTACTTGTATAGCATCAGCTATAGGTACCTTTATAATGGCCATTTATGCTAATTTACCAATTGTATTAGCTCCTGGAATTGGACTTACAGCATTTTTCTCATATAGTGTTTGCTTAAATCTAGGATATACGTGGCAGCAGGGGATAACAGCAGTTTTTATATCAGGAAGTGTATTTATATTAATAACATTAACCTCTATAAGAGAAAAAATAGTAGATGCACTACCACAAAATCTTAAGCTTGCTATAACAGCAGGAATTGGATTATTCATATCATTAATAGGATTGAAGAGTGGAAATATAATAGTGTCCAATCCAGGTACTTTAGTTGGTTTTGGAGATTTTAAAAATCCAAGTACTATACTTACTATAATAGGTATAGTTATTATGGCTATATTAATGGCTAAAAAAGTAAAAGGTGCTATGTTAATAAGCATGATAATAACAACAATTATAGGAATACCTATGGGAATAACTAAGACAGGAGGAATGCAGTTATTCTATGTTCCACCAATCGGAAAAACTTTTTTCTCATTTGATTTTCAAGGATTATTAGGACATGGAGGAAGTGGAGTAATTGGTGCCATTGTGAGCATATTCATGGTTATAGTAACATTTAGTCTTGTAGACTTATTCGATAGTATAGGAACATTAGTAGGAACAGCTCAAAAGGCAGATATGGTAATGGAAGATGGAAAAGTTAAAAACATGAAACAAGCACTTTTATCAGATTCTTTAGCAACGACTATGGGAGCAATGTTTGGTACTACCACTTTAGCTACAGTTGTAGAATCAGCGGCAGGAATTGCAGAAGGTGGAAGAACAGGACTTACTTCTTTTGTAGTTGGAGTTTTATTTTTAGTATCACTTTTCTTCGGCGGATTAATTGGGATAGTTCCATCAGAAGCTACAGCGCCAGCATTGGTTATTGTAGGAGTTCTTATGTTAGGAGCAGTTAAAGAAATTGATTTTGACGATTTTACAGAAGCATTACCAGCGTTCTTTACAATTGCTATTATGCCATTTAGCTACAGTATTGCTAATGGAGTAGCAGCCGGAATCATCTTTTACCCAATAATGAAGTTAGTTACAGGTAAATACAAAGATGTACATCCAATTATGTATGTGTTAGCATTATTATTTATCTTTAGATTTGTTATGCTGCCGCAATAAAGAAAAATGCGCAGCATTTTTCTTTTATTTTTTAAAGTAATAAAGCTTTCCGTCTTCAATAGAGCTGTCTATTAGTTCGTGATTGTATAGATAAGAAATAAAGGCGGAGACTGCAGATAGGTCAAGCATATATTGTTTCATATTGATAGTTATGTCATTCAATACTATTATGTTCTCTAGGATATCTTCTCGGGTACAAGGTTGTTCTAAAATTTCGAGTATGGTTTCCATATGGCTATTGATATTTTCTATATTTTTATCTGCCAGGGTTATGATTTCTTCCTTATTAAGAATATCCTTTCCATGGCTTATTACAAAGTAGTCTGCGTCTATTTCTTTTATGTTATTAAGAGTCTTTAAAGTGTCTTCGATATCAAATAAAAAAGGAAAGGCGTACTTATTTAAAGTATCTTGACTAAAAATAGAATCTCCAAGAAAACATACTTTCTCAGGGGTTATAATTCCTATATGCTCTTGTGAATGTCCACTTAAAGGTATAATTTCAAATTTTTCATCATTAATCTTGTTTGTGCCGTATTTCAAAACAAAGTGAACTTCTAGAGGTTTTGGATTTTGAGAAAGTTTTTTTATTGGACTTGATGAAGATAATACTATAGAAGATAATTCTGGATTCTCCATATATATTCTTTCTTTTTCAGATGCATAAACTAGGATTCCAGGGTAGTTTTCTTTAAAGTATAGATTTCCACCGCAGTGATCAGTGTGCGCATGAGTATTTATTATATACTTTGGATGAAGTTTGTTAGAGATTAATACTTCATCAAATTTTTTAGCAGCTGAACTGTTAAGACCACTATCTATCAAAAGACAAAATTTATTTTTAAATGTATATACTCCTATATTGGTAGGAGAGTCTATAAAATATGTATTTCCTCTGATTTTATTGAGTTCCAATATTAACACATCCTTTGTATAAAACTTAATAAATAAAAATATATCACATATATATGGAAATAACAAATCTATTTGTATATTGTTAAAGTATTTATCAATTAAAGCTTTGATAGCAACCATTTATTTTTATACTTGACAAGCTTATATAAAAGATGTATATTAAATATGTAAATATTTACATAGCTAATGTAGCTCATGTATGGCAGTTGACCAAATATAGGCAATTGACATATAGAAAGATTTAAGCAGGCAGTTGACTGAACAAGCAACTGACCTGCTTTTGATTTTTTGTTAATTTGACTAAGTTAGAAATTTGTTTATAAAATAAGGAAATACTAATATATGTACTTTACATATGAAGAATACTAGTGCATAATAATTTTTATTGATATAAATTTGGTTAGGAGGAAAAGTAATGGAAAATATGAGTAATGAAGAAAAAAATATAGTAGATGTTGAATTTACAGCAGAAAATGAAGAGATAACTAAAGAAGAGAGTGTGGGAAATTCAGATATAATAAGTAAGGTAAGTTTTAAAGATGCTTTTATGTCTTCAATTTTAGACATACTAATCACAGGAGCTATATCTATTGCAGGATTATATATCTTTGATTTCATACTTAGAATTGCTGCAGGATACTATGTAAAGGAAAAGGTTTCTGTATTTTTAATTATATATTTAATAGTAACTCTATTATATACTACTATAATGGAAAGCTCTAAAAGTGGAAATACTATAGGGAAAAGAGCGGCAAATTTAAAAACAATAAAAATAAAGTAGTTTAGGAGAGTACATATGAAGAGGAGAAAAGTATATGAATTTGACATTATAGATACAGAATTTCCAGGGGTTGGAGTAGCATATCATGAAGATGGAACTAAAGTTCTTATAAAAAATGCTCTTCCTGGACAGAAAGTTGAAGCTTTTGTAAATAAAAAGACAAAGGAATATGCTAAAGCAAGGTTAAACAAAGTTATAAAGGATGTAGATTATAAGATAGAACCGAAATGTCCGATATTTGACTTATGTGGTGGATGCAGTCATCAATTTGTTCCATATGAAATGCAATTAAAATATAAAAAAGAGCAAGTATTGAAGTTGTTTAAGGAAGCTGAAATTGAAAATTTTGAATTTCTAGGTATTGAAGGCAGTCCGGAAATTTTTGGGTATAGAAATAAAATGGAGTTTACCTTTGGAGACATGGAAAAGGGTGGAGAACTTACCCTAGGAATGCATGCTTATGGTAAGAGTTTTGCAATCATAATTGCAGACATATGTAAAATAGTAGACAGTGATTTTACTTTAATATTAAAAACTGTGCTAGATTATTTTAGAAAACAAGGACTTCCCCACTATAGAATAATGAGTCATGAGGGATATCTTAGAAATCTTGTAATAAGAAAGGCTACAAATACAGGACAAATACTTATAAACCTAGTGACAACTTCTCAAATAGATTTTGACATGAGTGAAATAACAGAAATATTAAGTTGCTTAGAGTATAAGGGTGAATTAAAGGGAATAATTCATACAATAAACGATTCTTTATCTGATGTTGTTCAAGCAGACAGTATAAAAATATTGTATGGACAAGATTATATAATAGAAGATATCCTAGGACTTAAGTTTAAAATATCTCCTTTTTCCTTTTTTCAAACAAACTCTAAGGGAGCAGAAAAGCTATACAGCATAGTAAGAGAATTTATGGGAGATGCAAAATCAAAGATTGTATTTGACTTATACTGTGGTACAGGAACTATAGGACAAATATCAGCTTACAATGCTAAAAAAGTTATAGGAATTGAGCTTATAGAAGAAGCTGCAAAAGCTGCTAATGAAAATGCAAGACTAAACGGTATTGACAACTGTGAATTTATAGCAGGAGATGTAGCAAAGGTAATTAAAAACATAAAAGAAAAACCTGATATAGTAATTTTAGATCCGCCAAGACCAGGAGTTCATCCAGATGCACTAAAATATGTAGCAAAGTTTGATCCAGAAGAGATAATCTATGTTTCTTGTAATCCAAAGACTTTAGTAGAGGATTTAAAAATATTGATGCATGAAGGATATAAAGTGGAAAAGGTTAAAGTAATGGATATGTTTCCGCATACGGCACACGTGGAGTGTGTCGTCTTGATGTCAAGGGTGGAGAAATAGGACTACTTAAATCGTTGATAAATAAAGGGTTTTCAAGAGTGATGGATTTTCTGCCTGATGTCTGGCAGTCCTCTTAACCTTGGAAATCCTTATTTTTATTTATTGAGGAAACAGGTCGACTGTAAAAAAGTGTGTGGGGTTGAGTTGACAGATTAGATTTTTTATTAGGGTTGAGAAGATAGAATAGATGTAATTTAATGCCTGATGTGACAAGTGTTGATAAGTGTTGACAAGTGATGATAAATATGTTATACTAAAATAGATATTAAACTACATTTAAGCAAGCGAAAGGTGATTACATATATGAATGGCAAAGACAAAGAACTTGTTAGCACAAAGAAAGCTGCTGAATTTTTAGGAGTTAGTATATCTACGATATATAGAATGGTAGAGCAGGGCACTCTTGAACCGTCAAAAACTCCTGGTGGACAAAGAAGATTTGATTTAAAAGAATTGGAAGTGTTTAAGGAAAGTAGTAAGACAATTGAGGCACCACAAAATCCTTCAAAATCTAAAAAACAAACTTCAAGCGTTAATGATGAAGTTGAAAATGATAAAAAAGATGCTAAAGAACCTGTTGAAGAAAAACCAGTTGACAAAAGAAATACACTGAATGATTTAAATGGTACACAGTGGCTTCCGGTAACAAAGAGTTTTTTCTATCAAAAAGGTTTGGGGGCCAAACACCCACATGCACAAATAGAAAGGCAGCATCCAGCGCCGTTTTCGTATCAAGATGTATCACTTCTGATTACTTTTTTTACAAAGAAAGGAATGAAAGTGTTAGACCCATTTGGTGGGGTTGGTTCAACCGCAAAAGCTTGTGAACTTGAAGGTAGACATTGCACAAGTATAGAGCTACAAGAAAAATGGCATAACTTAGCGATAGAGCGGCTTGATACAGAAGTGTCTGAAGGAGCTTCTGCAAAACATACTTTTATACAAGGGGATTCTCGAATAATATTAAAACAGTTTGATGATTCTTCTTTTGATTTTATGGTGACCAGTCCACCATATTGGTCAATTCTTAATAAAAAAGCTGATCATAAAGTGAAAAAGGAACGACTGGCAAATAATTTAGCTACAAATTATTCAGAAGATGATAAAAATGATTTAGCAAATATTGAAAGCTATGAAGAATTTCTTAGGACCCTCGTAGATGATGTTTTTGTTGAATGTGGCAGAGTCCTAAGACCTAAGAAGTATATGTGCTTAATAGTATCAGATTTCAGAAATAAATCTGAATTTATCAGTTTTCATAGTGATTTGATCCAAGCATTAAATCATAGAGAGACTAAAGATGGGTATAAAATATTCTTACAAGGAGTAAAAGTTTTATTACAAAATCATAAAAGTTTATTACCATACGGGTATCCATTTGCTTATGTTGAAAATATTCATCATCAATATGTTCTGATATTTAGAAAGGATAAGAAGTGATAATTATGGAATACAATGGTGTAATTAATGGTGATTCGGATATCTTACTTAAGCAAATGCTAGACGATGGTATTAAAGTTGACTTGGTACTTACTGATCCACCTTATAACCTAAATAAGGATTTTGGTAATGATAGCGATAAATTGCCTTTAAAAGAGTTTCTCGATATTTCAAGAAAACGTATAGCACTATGCAGGGATTTATTAAAGCCACAAGGTAGTATTATATGGTTCGGTATACATCATTATATTGGTTTCATTCAAACTATAATGTATGAAGAGAATCTATATTATAGAAGAATGAATATATGGTATTATGAAAATGGATTTAGCAGACTAAGAACCGCACCTTTAACACAATATGAACCGTTTTTATGGTTTTCAAAATCACCTAAGAAATGGACATATAATGTTGATGATGTTAGAATACCTTACAAAAGTACCGAACGTCTGAAAAATCCTGTATATTATAAGAATTCAAAAGGCGAACGTGTAAAATGGGAGCCAAATCCACTTGGTGCAATGAGGGGCGACATTTGGGCTTTTCCAACGTTAGCTGGTAAAGTCTATCAGGATGAAAAGACAGAACATCCTACTCAAAAGCCGGAATCATTAATAACTGAAATTATTAAAGCATTTTGCCCCAAAAATAAAGATGGATTTTATGAGGGTGTTATACTTGATCCGTTTCATGGTTCAGGTACACTTGGTGTTTGTTGTGAAAAATTAAATAAGCAGGGTCACAAAATTCGATGGATTGGCATTGAACTTGAAGAAAAATGGTGTAATGTAGCAAAAGAAAGACTTTCTAAGATTAAATAAAATAAAATGAGGATGAATGGTTTTATTCCATTATCCTCATTTTTTATTTATTTAATAGGTTCCAAGATACCTAAGAATTTATCTGATAGATTTATTTTTCGGCCGATATGTCTTTCTAAAATTTTTCTTATATCCATATTATCGTAGTCAACATAATATGAAAAATCAGTGGGTTCAAAGTGTTTATGATTCCATAGTAAAATTAATAGAGCGCCAATGGTAATGGTATTAATCTGTATATTTTCTACAGCAAAAATGTCTTTAACAACCTGCCAATACCCTTGACGGGCATTTGGTAGCTGTAAACATACTACAACAGCCATATTATCATTTTTGGGGACTCCATATCTAGTATTTAGTACGGCTATATCATCTAGAATCCCACGCGATGCGTCTAGAGTATCTTTACCAAATTCAACTTCTATAGCCCCAAAGGAGTTTCTTTTTGATAAGTAAACAGCATCCATTCTAGTGTAGACATCGCCAATTCGTCTCATTGCGCAATTACAATTCAAACCGATAAATAGATTACGAACAACAGTATTGTGATAATTGCTTCTTAATGAAGTTAACTTATCATAAATAGATGTTAATAGAGTGTCAGTTTCACGAATAAAGCAACCTTTTCTCTCTAATGTAGATATAATATCTAATTGCTGTTCTTGTTTTACGAAATTATCTTGTGTAGCTGCTACAACATCTTGATATTTTGATTTTTCAGAAACCACTTTGATCGTACCATCATAGTAGAGAGCGCCAACAGGACATCTTTTTATGCATAATCCACAATTTAGACATTTGCTAGCATCAATTTTTGGATTCTCAGTTGTGAAATCCCATTCAATGGCATCAACAGGGCACACGTCAATAGATTTATCATTAGGGAAGTCCGGCAAATTACTACATTCAATTTCGTTATCATTATAATACATACAGGCCGGATTCTTACACCCGACACAAGCAGTGTTACACTTATCTCCATTTGAAAAAAGCATTTGTGCTGGAGCATTTTCATGATAAATTATAGAATCCGGCATTACATTGAAAGTTAATAGTCTTTTTCGACTTACATTTTCTTTAAATATTTGCATTCACTAACCCCTCCAATACATATAAATTTTCTTTATCAAACCCTTTTCCATCGACTAGTATACTAACTGCAATAGAAAGTAATGATTTTAAATCAATAACACCTATTTTATATCCATAGGTTTCCTTAAAATCAGAAATCAGCCTACTAACTTCAGCACGGTCATTAGGTAAATAATATCCAACAGCTAGTGTAGTAACTTCAGGAGAGGTTATGTGTGTTTTTCGTGATAATAAAATGATTTTATTTTCTAACGCTTGTCGTATAGCTTTTATTGATATGTGTTGTTCCTCAGTAGGAGATTTAATTTCTATAGGGATGCTTCTTGAAACATCGTCAATAATTGCATCCCATCTTGCGCCATTATCGCCCGGTCTAGAAAATGAACAGTTAAATCCCATTATTTTAAATAGAGTAGATATCAAGGGGTAAAACGTTGTCTGTGTAGCTGTAGCATTATTTTTAAATATCATATCTACAATTTCCTTACTCGAATTACCCGCAAGTTTTAGTTGATTGACTTCGTTGATAAATTCAATATCTTCAGCTTCAGTAAGAAGCTCCATGGCAGCTTCTTCAGAAACATTTAATGTCCATGTTTGTGCAATAGAAAGAGATTCTCTTTCATTTACTGTGCTTTCAAAAGTAGTAATGTTGTTTTGTGACGTTTCGCCTTTACCCATTTCGATTCCAAGGGCTTCTTCAATAAGATCTCTCTTAATTGTTTGATATGGAGAAAATAGTAATTCCTTTCCTTCCAAAATAGTAGAACACTTTTCTTTATCAGCTTGAATAATTGTTTCTACTTCAGTCATATCATAGCCGGAACGTTCTAACATAGAATAAATACCTAACCTTATAAGTGCCATTTGAATATCTTTTCCGTAAGACTTGAATTCATCTAAGCGTAAATCTTTCATTTCTCGTATTGCGTTGTAAGTATCAATACCATGTTGAGTGATTTTTAAACATGACAGTGATTTGTTATATAACTCACGTGTGGTATATGACTCCACAAAATTACAGCTCTTCATAAAAGCAATCGGTAGCCGGGTGCAATTATCTACTGGTGTGGTTTTCATTCCCAGACTATCTGCGAGATCCGAAAATGCAGTTTTAAGGTTTTGGTAGTTTCCACGTAACTCGGAAATTTTTTTTATCATTGCCTGGTATTCTATTTCATTTTCGTCATTTACACTCATTGGTCCTAAGCATAACTCGTGTTTGTACATAACACCACCAAGATCTATAAATGATCTCAACGCGCATTTGAAGAATCTTACTTTTTCATCATAACTCATACGGTCTGTAAGCTCAGTAGGGTTATTTATTCCTAATACACATTGTTCATATAACCTTGAGCAATCGCCCTTTGATAAAGCCACATGTATACCTATATATGTAAATACAAGTGGGTATGATTTTTCGCCATATGGTGTTACCCAACCAAGCATTCTAAATACTTCTGCATACATTTTGGCATTCATTAAAGCAGAGTTCATGCTTTCTTGGTCTGTATTACTGAGTCGTAAAGCATCGTCTCCGGCATATCCATAGGCAGTCATTAACTTTCCTTGTGCAATTACTATAGCCATATCTTCCAAAGTAAAATACGCCTGTGAGCCAAGACTATTATATAATTGCTTTATAACTTGTACTTGCGTAGAGTATTGTGTTCCTGGGTTTCTAAATCTTAACATTGTTGTACACCCCCGAATATTTTATTTTATAAGAGTTTTAGCCAGCTGAAAAACAACCAGTCATAAATTATAATCAATCATTGTCATCTACGATTTCCATAATATCTGAAATATCACAATTAAGAGCCTTACATACTTTTATTAAAATTTCAGTATTAACATTTTCATTTTTTCCGAGTTTAGCCATCGAGGCAGTACTAATACCAGCGGCTTCTCTTAAGTCCTTTTTCTTCATGTCTCTATCAATAAGAAGTTTCCATAGTTTTTTATAACTTATGGACATAATTGCCACCTCGCTTTGGTTACACATATTAGTTACAAATAAAAGTGTATCACAAAATCAGTGTTGCTACAATTAAAATTTGCGAACGCAAAATAAATATTGAGATGATCATAATATATGCTATAATTTACCTATGGGCTAATATTTTATCTGTTAAGATATATTTTCATATGGGGTGAGGAGGGAGTGCTTTGGCAGGTAATCGTTCATTTAAAGACTATGTGGCAGATAGATTCTATAATGAAGTATTTGCTGCTATACAAAGTTACACCGCGGATAACTACGATGATTTGGACTTAAGGCTATATAGGGTTCGAAATATTGGAGGCATAGAATTATCAGATATAGAGGTAAAGTTTGTATCTGTTAATGACTTGCCTGATATGAAAATAGAATTTGATGTTGTTGTGGAAGCCGAATTAGAAGTCCGTGAGTCGGACTATCATTATGATGAATCAGAAAACTGTAGACAGTGGTTTATACTGAAATGCACAGGTGATTTAGATTGCAATTTAGATGATTTTACAATCTCCAGTGTAACTGAGTATTCCAGCAAAAATAGGCAGCCCAAACCTATGTCGGACTCTCTGGTCCCTATCATTCACAAGGAACAACTGGAATCTGTTGCTACAGACTTTCTTCGCAGACATTACCCAGAAGCATTAAAAACCCCAATGGCAATTGAACCACAAGTACTAGCAGAAAATATGGGTCTTACAGTGGAAATGAGAGAAATTACAAAGGATTTCTCTGTTTTTGGACAGTTATACTTTCATGATTGCGATACAGAATTCTATGATAAAGACAGTGACGAAATGGTGCAGACCCATGTAGATGCCAGAACTATTATAGTTGATCCAAAAGCGTTCTTCCTACGCAATCTAGGATCGGTTAACAACACCATTGTGCATGAGTGTGTTCATTGGGATCAGCATAGAAAAGCATTTGAATTGGAGCGGCTATATAACAGCAGTGTCACACGAATCAAGTGTCAGGTAATTGGTGGCATAAAAGATAATAGTAGAGATGCTACTGATTGGATGGAGTGGCAGGCAAATGCCCTCACCCCGAAGATACAAATGCCAATTGCAATGTTTAAGACCCAAGCGTTTAAGTTTATTAAGCAATTTCGTGCGGAGCTGGGAACGTCTGAACTTATAGATGTAATGGAGCCAGTTATTGACGCTTTGGCTACTTTTTTCTGTGTTTCCCGAACCGCAGCTAAGATCCGTATGATTGATGCTGGGTATGAGGAGGCAATTGGAACCTTTACATATATAGATGGTCGTTATGTCAAGCCCCATAGATTCAAGAAAGGTGCACTTGAAAAAAACCAGACATTTTCCATTGGTGCGGAAGATGCGGCAATTCAGGGACTTACCAACCCTACATTAAGTGCTCTTGTAAGGGATGGTAGTTACCAATATGTTGATGCACATTTTGTTTTAAACCATCCCAAGTATGTAACTCAGGATATATTGGGGGAGACCGTACTAACTGACTATGCACGTAACCATATGGATGAGTGCTGCTTGATATTTGATTTATCAATAAAGTCGGGATGTAAGGAACGATATCATAGTGAATGTTTCTTAAATAGGGATGAAACTTCAGATATCGCCTTTGATATAGTATATGGAAGAGGATATCAGCATGCTTCGCCAGAAAAAAAGGCAGAAATGCTGGCAGCAAAACTTATGGAAGAGAATCGTATATATGGTGAACTGCCAACTAACTATCATACTAGTCTGAAAATAGTGCGTGAGTGGAAAGATGTAACATTTAAAGAATTAGCGGAGAGAACGATGGTTAACGAACGCACTATAAGGCGAATCGTTAATGGTGAAGAACAAGGGTCATTAAATTCAATCATTTTAATTTGCCTTGGATTACATCTCCCACCTAGAATCAGTTATCATATAATTAACAACTCTCCTTTTCGGTTGAATTTTCATAATAACAATAGTCATATCTGGTATGATTTTGCTCTAACATACCTTTACCCCCAAACGATGGACGAAATACGAGCTTTCTTACTAAAGCAAGGTGCAGATCCATTATAAAATTTCAAAATATTTTTGAAAAAGCGGACACGGAATGTCCGTTTTTTTAGCTGTTAGGCACATGAGCCATACATGAATCCTTTTAGGGGTTTGTGTATGGCTTTTTTTATTGCTGTTTTTAGGTATTTATGTGGAGAAAAGCATCATTTTGAGTCTGAAATTACCGGGCATGAGGTGTCCGCCAAGGCTGTCCATTTCTACCTTACAATAATATTAGACGAAGGAAAGGTCCTTCGTAAGTAGCTAGATTAAGACCGTCCCTCGTCTACAAAAAAATATCGAATGCCTGATTTGCAATAAGGGCAGAGGATACATATTGTTTCGCTCCAATCCGTAAGGATTGTTGCGGTGCAATAGAAGTACCTTACCTTATTGCGCTCATTTTCAGGATAAAAAGGTCTGTGTACTTCTGGTACAGGCCTATTTTTGTATCCTTTGCCGCCAATGCAATCCGGCGGAAAGGATGCAAAATGAAAATTAGAATTCAGCACGAAAACAAATCTATCTATCTGGAGGTACCAGACGAGGACTTTACCTTAATGATTGAGACGGATTATGAGGACAGGCTATCTTCTGCAGAGGACAAAGAAACTGTGACCCGGCGCTCTCCACAGGAGATAATGGACGAACGTTTCAACAAGCCGGAGTACAATAACTGGCATAAATTTGACAGACACAGAGGTATGCCAAAGAAACCATTCCGCAAGGATGACCAAGAGGTTGATGAAACCGACCATATGGACTACTTCCCTGACTACTCAGATGAAATTGATAGAGAGAAAGAAGAAGAGTATGAACATATCTGTGAAATTATTCGCAAGGCTCTCAAGGAAAAACAAGCAGAGCTACTGATTGCTATAGTCTTGGATGGTGTTTCGGTAACAGAGTATGCAGCACGTGAGGGAGTAAGTGTAAGTGCCATTTCACATCGCTTAGATACAGCTAAGAAGAATTTCAAAAAAATCTATCCAAAATCCTCAACTTTCCCCTCTTGCCATGGCTAATAGTTAGAGGGCAGCACATAAACGCTCTCGGAAAGAGGTGAATACATGAAGCACAACTTGAAAATCAGTGTTTCAAAAAAACCACAGTCTGGCGGGATTGTTTCCTGTCGAAACGTCACCATTAGGGAGCGTTTCCTTCGTTTCTTACTTGGTGATAAGCAGAAACTAACCATCCTTGTTCCGGGTGATACCGTACAGGAACTCGCCATCAGTGAGATTAAGGAAGGAGGAATAAGCCATGAGCAAGATCAAGCTACTCCTTGATGTGGTTTCCGATATGCGCTCTTTGGCAGACAGCATACAAGCGGTTGCTGATGTAATGGCGGGCAATGAACCTGTCGAAACAAAAGAACCGACTACAACTGTAAAAGAGCCTGAACCAAATAAAAAGGAAATCACTCTGGAGGAAGTCAGAGCAAAACTCGCTGAAAAGAGTCAAGCCGGTCTTACTGCCCAAGTAAGAGAAATAATCCAAAAATACGGTGGCTCTAAATTAAGCGAAGTGGACCCAAAACATTATGCAGATATGTTAAAAGATGCGGAGGTACTTGGGAATGAGTGATCATGCAGTTCTTTCCGCATCAGGCGCCCATAGGTGGCTGAATTGCCTTCCGTCTGCACGATTGGAACTGGAGTTTGTAAATAACGAATCCAGTGCAGCTGCCGAAGGCACCGCCGCCCATGCTCTCTGCGAACATAAACTCAAAAAAGCACTTCATATGAGAAGTAAGCGTCCTGTCTCAGTTTATAACTCCGATGAGATGGAAGAACACAGTGATGCATATGTGGAATTTGTAATGGAGCAGTTGGAGCTGGCAAAGCAGAGCTGCACAGACCCTTTAATACTAATCGAACAGCGTCTTGATTTTTCTTGCTATGTTCCACAGGGATTTGGAACCGGTGACTGCATCATTATTGCCGATAAGAAACTTCACATTATCGATTTCAAGTATGGCATGGGAGTATTGGTAGATGCGGTGGACAATCCACAGATGAAGTTGTACGCACTGGGTGCTTTAGAAATTTACGATAGTTTGTACGACATCGAGGAAGTTTCCATGACCATTTTCCAGCCACGCAGAGAGAATGTCAGCACATGGACAATACGGGTAGAGGATCTGAAAGATTGGGCAGAAAAAGAACTAAAACCAAGGGCTAAAAAAGCTTATGACGGTGAAGGTGAATATCTTCCGGGTGAGTGGTGTACTTTCTGTCGAGCGGCAGTTAAATGCCGTGCTAGGGCCGAGGAAAAACTGAAATTGGCACAATCGGAATTCAAGCTACCCCCACTACTTACGGACTCTGAAATCGAGGAAGTTCTATCTAAACTGTCCGATCTTACGAAGTGGGCAAATGAAATCATTGCTTATGCCACCGATGCAGCTGTTAATCACGGTAAAGAGTGGCATGGTTTTAAGGTTGTTGAGGGCAGATCTGTCCGCAAATTCAAGGATGAAGATGCTGTGGCTGAAGTAGCCAAAGCAAACGGTTATAAAGATATCTTTCGTCAGAGTCTCATCACTCTTACGGAAATGGAAAGGCTGATGGGCAAATCAAAATTTGAGAAGATACTCGGTGATCTTATATACAAGCCACCGGGAAAGCCGACTCTGGTCCCGTTATCGGATAAGCGTCCGGCTATGAACGTATCAAACGCAAAAAACGAATTTAACGAAATAACGGAGGAATGTGAATATGAATAATAAAAACAGAACGAAGGTTATTACTGGTGTAAACACACGTCTCAGCTACTTTCATGGCTGGGAACCGGTATCCATCAATGGTGGAGCAGAAAAGTATAGTGTATCGGTATTGATTCCTAAATCGGATAAGGAAACCATTAATGCCATCAATGCAGCAGTTGATGCTGCTATTGAAGAGGGCATTGCAAAGTTTGGTGGTAAAAAACCAAATAAGGCTGCTATCAAGCTGCCGCTTCGAGATGGTGATGTAGAACGAGATGATGAGGCTTATAAAGGACATTATTTTGTAAATGCCAACAGCACTACTCCGCCTCAGATTGTAGATAAAGCAGTCAAGCCCATTCTGGATCGCAACGAGGTATACAGCGGTTGCTATGCAAGAGTGTCACTTAATTTCTATGCTTTCAATTCTAATGGGAACAAGGGTGTGGCCTGCGGACTTGGTAACATCCAGAAGATTAGAGATGGAGAGCCTTTAGGCAGCAGAACCACAGCGGCTGATGATTTCACCACAATTGAAGATGATGATTTCCTAGCATAACAGCTAAAGTATGAATACAAACGGGGTGGTGGAAGTTGTTCTTCTGTCACCTCGTTTGCATTGGAAAGGGTGTAATACATGAATTCTATTTCAATTGATATTGAAACATTTAGTAGTGCCAATCTTCAAAAATGTGGAGTCTACCGTTATGCCGAGAGTGATGATTTTGAAATTCTATTGTTTGGTTATTCGGTTGATGGCGGTGCAGTTCAGGTGGTCGATCTTGCCTGCGGAGAGAAAATCCCAAATGAAATAATCAATGCTCTTATGGATAATTCCGTTACCAAATGGGCCTTTAATGTTATGTTTGAGCGTGTTTGCCTATCAAAATGGCTTAACCTTACTGATTATCTTGACCCTACATCCTGGAAATGTTCAATGATATGGTCGGCTTATATGGGACTTCCACTTTCACTTGAGGGCGTCGGTGCAGTCTTAGGATTGGAAAAACAAAAATTGACGGAAGGCAAAGACCTCATTAAATATTTCTGTACACCTTGCTCCCCTACTAAATCAAACGGAGGACGAGTTCGTAATCTGCCAAAACACGATATTGATAAATGGGAGCGATTTAAAGCATATAACCTCCGTGATGTGGAAGCCGAGATGTCAATACAGCAGAGACTATCTAAATTCCCGCTTCCAGAGAATATATGGTCAGAATATCATCTTGACCAGAAAATCAATGATCGTGGTATCGCTATTGACATGGCTTTTGTAAAACAAGCCGTCAAGATGGATGAACAGTCGCGGGAAAAGCTAATGGCTTTAATGCAGGATATAACTAATTTGGAGAATCCAAACTCTGTACAACAAATGAAAGAATGGCTTGCTGATAACGGATTGGAAACAGATAGTCTTGGTAAAAAAGCAGTTGCTGAGATGTTAAAGACAGCACCTGAACCACTAGGCACCGTTTTGGAACTTCGTCAGCAGCTTGCAAAATCATCGATAAAAAAATACACGGCAATGGAGAATGCAGTATGTAATGATGGTCGTGCAAGAGGAATGTTTCAGTTTTATGGAGCAAACAGAACTGGCAGATTTTCGGGCAGGCTTATTCAACTACAAAATCTCCCTCAAAACCATATGCTCGATTTGGAACAGGCTCGTGCTTTAGTTCGTAGCGGAAACTTTGATGCTCTTACCTTACTTTATGATTCTATCCCGGAGGTACTGTCGGAACTTATCCGTACTGCTTTTGTACCGCAGGAGGGCATGAAGTTTATAGTTGCAGATTTTTCAGCGATTGAAGCTCGCGTTATCGCCTGGCTTGCGGGAGAAAAATGGAGAATAGATGTATTCCAAAATGGCGGTGACATTTACTGTGCAAGTGCATCTCAGATGTTTAATGTACCTGTGGAGAAAAACGGTGTTAATGGACATCTTCGTCAGAAGGGAAAAATTGCTGAATTAGCCCTAGGTTACGGTGGATCTATTGGAGCACTGAAATCAATGGGTGCTTTGGAGATGGGAATTGAAGAAGAGGAACTTCAACCTCTTGTAACGGCTTGGAGACAATCCAATCCCAATATTACAAAACTATGGTGGGATGTTGACCACGCTGTAAAAACCTGCGTTAAGCAGAAAATTCCTACAGAAACACACGGCATTAAATTTATATATCAAAGTGGGATGCTCTTTATTGTCCTTCCTTCCGGCAGGCGGCTTTCCTATGTGAAACCTCGTATGGGAGAGAACGTATTTGGTGGTGAGTCAGTTACTTATGAAGGGATCGGCGGGACAAAGAAATGGGAAAGAATCGAAAGCTACGGTCCAAAATTTGTAGAGAATATTGTCCAGGCAATCAGTCGTGACATTTTGTGTCATTCCATGCAGACGTTAAAGAATTGTTCCATTGTGGCTCATGTACACGATGAAATTATAATCGAAGCGGATATGAGGATGTCACTTTCTACTATTTGTGAACAAATGGCTAGGACACCAACATGGGCAAAAGGACTGTTACTTAGTGCTGATGGCTATGAGTGTCAGTTTTATCAAAAAGATTAAATATATTTTTTCAAAATCCTCAACATTCATTACCTCCTGTGGCTATTAGGTAGAGGGGTTTCCTCTCTGACTATATTACAGGAGGTAATTCGTATGGACGAATTAGTAAGAATCAACTATGAAAAAGACCGCCCCACAGTACTTGGCCGTGATTTACATGCAGTTTTGGAAGTGAAAACACCCTATGATAAATGGTTTCCAAGAATGTGTGAGTATGGATTTGTGGAGGGTACGGACTTTTCGACATTTCTGTCGGAAAGTACAGGTGGAAGACCTGCTGTTGACCACCAAATAACAATTGATATGGCAAAAGAGCTATGCATGATACAGCGTACTCCAAAAGGAAAACAATGCCGCGGGTACTTTCTTGAAATTGAAAGACGATGGAACTCTCCAGAGGCAATCATGGCAAGGGCATTACAGTTTGCCAATCAGCAACTAAATCAAGTAAGGAATCAAAATAAATCACTTGAAGGTACGATTGCTGTTCAGAATCAGCAAATTGCGGAAATGAAACCGAAAGTCTCCTATTATGATGTAGTTCTAAATTGCAAAGACCTCATTTCTACATCAGCAATTGCCAAAGATTACGGTAAGTCAGCTATTTGGATGAACCGCTATCTTAATAAAAAGGGCATCCAATTTAAACAAGGTGGTATCTGGCTTTTATATCAGAAGTATGCAGAAAAAGGCTATACCAGCACCAAGACACATAGCTACATTGGTAGTAACGGCGAACTGCATACAAAAGTCCATACATATTGGACTCAAAAAGGCAGACTCTTCATATACGAACTGTTGAAGTCAGATGGTATTTTGCCCCAGATAGAAATGGAGGGTGTGTAATGGGAATCGATAAATTCAATCATGAAGGATACCATGACCCAACTCCCCATGAGGCACTGGCCAACATAATAAGAAAGAAAAAGGCAGAGAAAAAATCTGCCTTTAAGCCACTTGTATATATTTGTTCTCCCTATTCCGGTGATGTAGAAGGAAACGTTAAAAAGGCTTGCAACTTTTGTAGATTTGCCTTGGAGAATAATTGCATCCCAATTGCTCCCCACCTTATGTTTCCACAGTTTATGGATGATGAAAATCCAGAGGAACGGGAACTTGCCATATTTATGGACATCGTGCTTATGGGCAAATGCTCCGAGGTTTGGGTGCTAGGCAATACCATCTCAAGCGGGATGGCGAAGGAGATTGAAGTAGCCAAGAAACGCAGACAAACGGTCAGATATTTTAGTCCGGAGCATGAGGAGGTCGAAAGCTTATGAAAATCGCTGTGGGCAACAGCCGGATGGACAAGAAATGGAAAAACAAAGATATCTCGTGGGAGGATTTTTGTGCCCGTGTAAAGACAACACAACGTACTACGGAAACAGTAGATGAATATCGGAAATTAAAAAGAGGTCAACAAGATGATATCAAAGATGTGGGTGGTTTTGTCGGGGGGCATTTAAAAGGGGGAAGGCGAAAGAAGGGCAATGTTTTATGCCGTTCTTTGCTTACCCTTGATATGGATTACGGTAGACCAGACATCTGGGAACAAATCAGTATGCTTTTTGATTTCAAATGCTGTGTTTATTCCACCCATAAGCATACACCGGAAAATCCAAGACTTAGGCTAATCGTTCCTCTCGCTCGTGAAATCAGCGAAGAAGAATACGCAGCCGTTGGACGTATGGTGGCAAAAGAAATCGGCATAGATCTTTTCGATGATACGACTTATGAAGCCCATCGCCTTATGTATTGGCCATCCACTTCCTCTAATGGTGAATTTGTCTATGAAGAGCAGGATGGAGAACTGCTTGACCCTGATGTTTATCTTTCAAAATATCAAAACTGGCGGGATACATCAACTTGGCCAGTATCAAGCAGGCAGTCTGAAGTTATAAATCGCAGTCTTAAAGAGCAAGCGGACCCGCTTTTAAAGGAAGGTGTGGTAGGAACATTCTGTCGTGCCTATCCCGTTCGAGAAGCAATTGAGAAATTCTTAGGTGCAGTTTATGCCCCATCTGCTATGGAAGGACGATACGATTATATTCCAGCTGATAGTAGTGCCGGTGTGATTATCTATGATGATAAATTCGCATACAGCCACCATGCTACAGACCCAGCAAGTGGATTACTCCTCAATGCTTTTGATCTCGTTCGTATTCATAAATTTGGTTCTTTAGATGATAAAGCTTCTACCACTACAGCTCCTGGTAAGATGCCGTCTTTTGTGGCAATGTGCGAATTTGCTATAAAAGATGAAAAAGTAAAAGCTGAGTTTGCTAAGGAGAGACAGGCACAGGCTGAAGAGGAGTTTAGTGATGAGGATTGGCAGACAGCTTTGGAATTGGATAAGCAAGGCCGAATAAAAGACACTCTAGACAACATCGTTTTAATTATTCGTCATGACAAGGAATTACAGCATATAGCTTTTAATTGCCACCGTGATGGTATTGATGCCAAAGGTGGCCTGCCTTGGGAACAGATCAAGATGGGTTGGAATGATTCAGATAATGCACTTCTTAAAGTGTATTTAAGCAGCAAATACGGAGTCTATTCACCTACCAAGACCAAGGATGCTGTGTTAGCGGTAGCGGCTGAACGAGCCTACCATCCTGTTAAGGAGTATCTGGACTCCCTGCCAAAATGGGATGGAATTAGTCGAGTAGATAATCTATTAATTGATTATTTCGGTGCAACAGATAATTCCTATACAAAAGCAGTCATCCGCAAAACGATGGTTGCAGCGGTAGCCCGCATTTATAGACCAGGCACAAAGTTTGATAGTGTCCTTATCTTAAACGGCCCTCAAGGTATTGGTAAGTCAACCTTCTTTGCAAAACTTGCTGGAGATTGGTTTTCAGATAGTTTGACCATTACGGACATGAAAGATAAATCTGGAGCTGAGAAACTTCAGGGATATTGGTTATTGGAACTGGGTGAGCTTGCTGGTATGCGTAAGACGGATGTGGAAATTGTGAAGTCTTTTATTTCGAGGGCAGATGATAAGTACCGGGCAAGTTATGGAGTCAATGTGGAAAGCCATCCCCGTCAATGTGTGATTGTAGGTTCTACCAATGCAGAAAGCGGGTTTCTTCGAGATATAACTGGCAATCGAAGATTCTGGCCAGTCCGTATTAGTGGTAATGGTAAAAAGAAAGCTTGGCAGATGACTAAAGAGGAAGTACAGCAGATTTGGGCAGAGACACTAGTGCTATATGAAAAGGGCGAAAAACTCTACCTTGAAGGTGATGATGCATCCATGGCAACTAGTGAGCAGGCAGATGCCATGGAAACAGATGAACGAGAAGGATTGGTTCGTACCTATCTGGATACTCTTTTGCCGGATGATTGGGACACTATGTCTTTATACGAGCGTAGAAATTTCCTCGGCGGTAGCGAATTTGGCGGCGGCACCCGTGTTGGAACAGTAAAAAGAACCCTTGTCTGCAATATGGAGATTTGGTGTGAATGTTTTGGAAAAGATGCATCCTCAATGAGAACATCTGATTCTTATGCCATCGGTGCCATTATGAGAAAGATCGGTGGGTGGAACAAGTACACCGGGAACAAGAACGGAACAATCAATTTCCCTATCTATGGAAAGCAACGAGCTTATTCCCGAACCGAGGAACAAAGCTAGCTGTACCTTACCTTGTTCTCATGCTGGTTCTTTCCCCAAGGCTAGTAATCAAAAGGAAAATCTACGGTTCGGAACAAGTGGAACAAGAAGTATCCTATTTATTTATAAATAGTAAAAAAGAAGAAAGTGTAGCCTGTGCATACACGCATACGCGCGCGTATAGGAAAAATGGGTCAAAGTTGTTTTCTTGTTCCGAGCCTTTTTATATGGGAGGTATTTATGCTTGAAAAATATATCGAAAAGAAACTGGTGGCTGAGGTAAAAAAGATGGGAGGCATTGCAGCAAAGTTTGTTAGTCCGGGTTTAGATGGGATGCCAGACCGCCTAGTGCTTTTACCACTTGGAAAGATGGCATTTGTGGAATTAAAGGCTCCCGGAAAGAAACCTCGTCCACTACAGATTAGAAGAATAAAGCAATTACAAAAGTTGGGCTTTACCTGCTACGTCATTGACGATGTTGAGCAGATTGGAGGGATACTCGATGAAATACAATCCTCATAAATATCAAACATATGCTACGAATTTCATACTTGAGCATCCCATAGCAGCGGTGTTTTTAGAGATGGGTCTTGGCAAAAGCGTAATTACTTTAACTGCTATATTTGATTTATGTCTTGATAGTTTTGAAATTGGAAAGGTTCTGGTCATTGCCCCACTAAGGGTAGCAAGGGATACTTGGCCAGCTGAGATAAACAAATGGGAGCATTTAAAAGGACTGGAGTATTCAGTGGCTATTGGAACAGAACAGGAGCGGTTAGCAGCTCTTAGGAAACCAGCAAGTGTCTATCTTATAAACAGAGAAAATGTTGACTGGTTAGTAAACAAAAGTGGCATTCCTTTTGATTATGACATGGTGGTCATTGATGAATTGTCATCTTTTAAGTCCTATGGAGCAAAAAGATTTAAGAGTTTACTAAAAGTCAGACCTAGGGCGAAACGTATCGTGGGTCTTACAGGTACTCCATCCAGTAACGGGTTAATGGATTTGTGGGCAGAGTTTCGTATTCTCGACATGGGTAAAAGACTCGGCAGATACATAACTCACTACCGCAATTCCTTCTTTACTCCAGATAAACGTAATCAGCAGATTGTATTTTCATATAAACCGTTACCTGGGGCAGAAGATGCCATATATCGGCTAATTTCAGATATTACCATTTCAATGAAGTCGGTTGATTTTCTGAAAATGCCAGAATGCGTGATAAATGAAGTGTCGGTGTATCTAAATGATAAAGAACAATCAGTATACGATCACTTTCGTGAAGAGATGGTGCTTGAGCTTGCAAATGAGGAGATTGATGCCATGAATGCAGCAGTCCTTTCTGGCAAACTCCTGCAAATGGCTAACGGTGCTGTCTATGATGTTGATAAAAATACTCATATTATCCATGACCGCAAGCTGGATGCTCTTGAAGATTTAATCGAAGGTACAAACGGCAAACCTGTCCTTATTGCATATTGGTATAATCACGATTTAGAGCGTATTAAAGCAAGATTTAATGTTAGAGAAATTAAAACATCCAAGGATATCATGGACTGGAACAACGGTAATATTTCTGTGGCGGTTATCCATCCCGCATCAGCAGGACACGGTCTCAATTTACAAAGTGGTGGTTCAACACTTATTTGGTTTGGTCTTACCTGGAGTCTAGAGCTCTATCAGCAAACAAATGCAAGACTTTGGAGACAAGGACAAAATGAAACGGTGGTTATCCATCACATTATTACTAAAGGCACGATTGATGAAGATGTGATGAGAGCCTTGAAACGAAAGGAAAAGACACAGTCCGATCTTATTAACGCTGTCAAAGCAAATCTGGGGAAAGCGAGGGGTGTTGTATGATGGATGCATTTGAAAAACTGGCAAATGCCATTATTCTACAGGCGGTCAAGGATTATCGTTTTGCTCTGAAAAGACTAGCAAAATACCCTCGCAATGATTCTGCTAGATATACGAAACGTGAGATTGAGCGTTTCTTTCATTCCGGGTATTTCACTACCCTGACATCTCTCGATCCTGAGATGCTAATTCAAAAGCTACATGAGGAGGTGGTGCGATGACGGCAAAGGAATTCTTGAAACAAGCTTATCGCTTAAATGAGCTGATTAATTCCGATCTTGAGGAGTTGCAAAATCTAAGGGAACTCTCAAGAAGTGTTTCATCTCCTGTTCTTGAGGAAAAAGTCAGTAAAACAAAAAGTACTGATCCACCTTTTGAAAAATATGTGATAAGAATAGTAGATTTGGAGAAGCAGATACAACAAGAGGTGGAACGTTTAATAAAGCTTAAGTCAGATATTCGTGAAGCGATTAACCAGATGGAAAACGTGGATGAAAAGCTGCTTCTTCGCTACCGCTACATTAACTTTCTTAACTGGGAAGAAATTTGTGTCAACCTTAATGTTTCTATGAGAACAGTGCATAGACTCCACTCATCAGCCTTGCAGCATTTAAAAGTGCCTAAATAAAAGTTGGCACACTTTGGCACAGGTTGGCATACAATGACACTGTTTGTCCGTAGTGAAAGTTATATAATGGTAGTATGGAATATTAGCAAACAGAAGCCTTCACGGGAGCATTTCTCCTGCGAGGGCTTTTTCTATGGGCAAAAGGAGGTGTAGTATGCCAAGGAAACCTAAGCGACCATGCTCTTACCCTGGTTGTCCAGAGCTGACTGACAGACGTTTTTGTGAAGAACATGCTAAAAAGGAAGCCGCACGGTATGAAAAGTATGACCGCGATCCAGCAACTCGTAAGCGATATGGTCGTGCATGGAAAAGAATACGTGATCGCTACATTGCGGCTCATCCTCTTTGCGAGGAGTGTAAACGACAAGGAAAGCTGACCCCAGCAACCGAGGTGCATCACATTCTTCCTCTAGCAAGAGGTGGAACCCATGATAGAAGCAATCTGATGTCCCTTTGTACTTCTTGTCACTCTGCCATCACTGCAAAAGATGGAGACCGTTGGGGAACCCGGTAGGGGGAGTCAAATCTCCACAGCTTTTTAGATGTGCAACGGGCGTGGGGTAACGCGTGAAAATTCGCGGTTTCAAACAGGGTAATAGACCCATCAACGAAAAGAGGTGAGTGAATGGCCAAAGATGGAACAAATCGTGGCGGTGCCCGTATAGGCTCTGGTCAAAAAAAGAAACCACTTGCTGATAAAATTGCACAGGGTAATCCAGGTAAGAGAAAGCTAGAAATTATCGACTTCCAAAATACCGCTGATTTAAAGGGGCAGGAAATGCCAAAGCCAAGGGCCATGCTCTCAGCGGTGCAAAAGGACGGGAAAACCCTAGTAGCCAGCGAGATTTATGAAATTACTTGGAAATGGCTTGAGGAGCGAGGCTGTGCCCATTTGGTGCTCCCACAGCTTCTAGAACGATATGCCATGAGTGCGGCCAGATGGATACAGTGTGAGGAGGCGGTAACTGAGTTTGGCTTTCTTGCCAAGCATCCAACTACCGGCAATGCTATTCAAAGTCCTTATGTAGCTATGAGTCAGAACTTTATGAGTCAGACAAACAGATTGTGGATGGAGATTTATCAAATCGTTAAAGAGAATTGTGCTACAGAGTATTCTGGTTTAAACCCACAGGGCGATGTGATGGAGCGACTGCTATCTGCCCGCAGAGGAAAATAAAGATGAGGAGATATATAATGAGTAAAAGATATTTAACAGCTGAAAGTGTATGTGCTGGACATCCTGATAAACTATGCGACATCATAGCAGATAGCATTTTAGAAGCATGTTTACGTAAAGACAAAGCATCACGTGTCGCTTGTGAGGTAATGGCAACCAAAGGGAAAATTATCGTGGCGGGCGAAATCTCCTGCAGCGAGAAAATAGACATCCGATACATTGTTAGGAATGTCCTTAAAGAGATTGGATACAACCCTCTTAAATTCTTGATTTATGTATTTGTACACAAACAAAGTGTAGATATTGCAACTGGCGTGGATACTGCACTGGAAGTAAGAAATGGAATAAATGAACAGTATGGTTCGATAGGTGCTGGAGACCAAGGAACTGTGTATGGCTATGCTACAAAGGAAACGGGAGAAATGCTTCCCCTACCCCTTGTACTATCTCACAGGATTGTAAAGAGACTGGATGATTGCCGAAAAGGGAAACTGATAAAAGGTATTCACCCAGATGGTAAAGCACAGGTGACGGTGGAATATGAAGGGGACACTCCAGTGCGAATAAAGACTATTGTTATATCGGTACAGCATGATAAGAATAAAACACAGGAAGAACTTAAGACAGATATCCTTAATAATGTCCTATGGCAGTGCTTTGAGGATTTCCCATTTGATGATGAAACAGAAATTCTCATTAACCCCTCTGGTAGATTTGTCGAAGGTGGTCCCGCTGCCGATACAGGCTTAACTGGTAGAAAAATTATGGTTGATACCTATGGAGGACTTGCATCCCATGGAGGTGGCGCACTTAGTGGTAAAGACCCCACCAAGGTTGACCGAAGCGGTGCCTATATGGCTCGGTACATTGCAAAGCATATCGTCTGGTGTGGTTATGCAAAGAGATGTGAAGTTAGTATATCCTATGCAATAGGTAAGGCAAATCCTGTAGCCTTTTCTGTAAATACCCTTGGCACAGGTATTGTTTCTGACGAAATATTAACTCTTGCTGCACAGGAGATTTTCAATTTAAGACCTGCGGCAATCATAGAGAAGTTGCGTCTAAGGAATGTGATTTACTCTGATACAGCTGTTTATGGTCACTTTAATAGTTGTCTATTCCCGTGGGAGGATGTAAATAAGTACAGTGAATTTAGAAAGGCGGTGGAAAAGTATGTTGATAGAGAAGATAAAAACTAAACAACTCATCCCCGCTGAATATAACCCAAGGAAGGATTTAAAACCGGGTGATCCGGAATATGAGAAACTTAAACGCTCCCTTGAGGAGTTTGGATATGTAGAACCCGTAATATGGAATAAGACCACAGGCAGAGTCATCGGAGGTCATCAGCGTTTGAAAATCCTGCTGAGTATGGGCATGGATGAGATAGAATGCGTAGTTGTTGAAATGGATGAGCAAAAGGAGAAGGCGCTGAACATTGCACTAAATAAAATAAGTGGTGATTGGGATAAAGACAAATTAGCACTTCTCATCACGGACTTAAATGCTTCAGACTTTGATGTGTCTTTGACAGGTTTTGACCCGGGTGAGTTGGAGGATCTTTTCAAGGATTCCCTTAAGGATAATATAAAAGAAGATGATTTCGATGTAGACAGCGAGCTGAAAAAGCCCGCTGTTTCGCATTTAGGGGATATTTGGCTACTTGGACAGCATCGATTACTCTGCGGAGACAGTACAAAGAAAGACACCTTTGATGTCTTGATGGATGGGAAAACTGCTAATTTGGTAGTTACGGACCCTCCATATAACGTTAACTATGAAGGCACTGCTGGAAAAATCAAAAATGACAATATGGCTAACGAAGCGTTCTATGATTTCCTGCTTGCAGCATTTCAGAACACCGAAGCAGCGATGGCAAAGGACGCTTCTATTTATGTATTCCATGCGGATACCGAAGGACTCAATTTTAGAAGAGCATTCTCCGATGCAGGATTTTATCTTTCCGGTACTTGCATTTGGAAAAAGCAGTCCCTTGTTCTCGGTCGCTCCCCTTATCAGTGGCAGCATGAACCTATTCTCTTTGGGTGGAAAAAGAAAGGCAAGCATAACTGGTATTCCGATAGAAAGCAGACCACCATCTGGGAATTTGAGAAACCGAAGAAAAACAGTGATCATCCTACGATGAAACCAGTTGCACTTGTGGCCTACCCTATTTTGAACTCAAGCCTTTCTAATTGCATCGTGCTTGATCCTTTTGGTGGTTCAGGAAGTACACTGATTGCTTGTGAGCAGACAGATAGAATCTGCTACACCATTGAACTGGATGAAAAGTACTGTGATGTCATTGTGAAAAGGTATATTGAGCAAGTTGGAAACTCAGACAGTGTGTTTCTCCTAAGAGATGGTTCGAAAATAAGATATTGTGACCTGCCAGACGTTGCTACCGCCGATTAATGGAACAGTATTTTCTACAGAAAGATGCTCTAAATGACTTGATATTAACAGCCTTTAGAGTGATATATGTATGTACCGAAAATAGAAAGGCGGTATAAAAAATGCAGATAAACTATAATGTCACAGGAGAAAAAAGAAAAGAGCTAGTCAACGCAATCAGTCAAAAACTGAATGCTCCTGCAAGATATCTTGGAGCGCCTACATTTGCATATGAGGTGGCAGATTATAACATTGACAAAAACGGGGTGGTCAGAGGACCAGATAATTCTGAACTGGTTAATGATCTATTAGGCCTTCATGACTTTAAGGCGGTTACAGTAGAATTTGACACACCACTTCCAGCAGCAGAGCCTGTTCTTGAAAATATTCAAGTTCCCAATGAAGCGGCTCTTGGGGGTAGGGTAAGTCCAAATAGTGATTACGAAGAACCTCCCGTATACAGCGAATCAAATGAAACCGAAGAAGCTATTAGTTTGATTATTCAAATGCCGAGGGAGGGTTTTAGCGAAACTGCACTTGGTAACCTAAAAGGATTGGTAGAAAGCAAAGAAACCCTTATAAAGAAAGCACTTGATACTGACTCTATTCCCATTATCATAAATGAGGAATTTATAACCTTCCCTTGGTTCCAGAGTGAGTGTTCCGCAGAGGAGGTGAAGGCTTATACCCACTTTGTAACAGCACTTTGTGAAATGGCAAAGAAGCAGACCCGCGTCAACTCGACCGAGAAATCAGTGGAGAATGAAAAGTACGCTTTCCGTTGTTTCCTTCTAAGACTTGGATTTATCGGGCCAGAATACAAAACAGAACGAAAAATTCTCCTCTCCAAACTGTCCGGTAGCTCTGCCTTCAAAAGCGGAAGTGCCAAGCATGAGGAGGTGAGTGAATAATGAATATCATTTATCCAGAAATGCTAAAGCAACTTAGAAGTTATTACACTCCAGGAACTCGTGTCATGCTACTTAAGATGAATGACCCTTATACCAAGCTTCAGCCAGGAGATAAAGGTACGGTTACTAGTGTTGATGATATGGGAACTATCCACGTCAGTTGGGATTCAGGCAGTTCCCTTGGAGTGGTTTTTGGAGAGGATTTATGCAAGAAAATCGAAGAATAAACACACACATTTTAACCCCAATATGGCAGTAAATATGTAGATTTATATTGCAGAATTGTCTTGCTATATAAGCCTTTTAGAGTGATATATGTACATGCCGAAAGGACAAACACACTTTAAAAGGAGCGATACACGATGTTAAGTGCAAAATTCGGGATTGAGATTGAATTTACAGGGATTACAAGGGAAAGGGCAGCTAGAGTCGCTGCAGAATATTTGCAAGGCATTTACAGTGAAGGCGGGACTTACTACGACACCAAGAAGGTAAAAACTCCAGATGGTCGAGTGTGGAAGTTTATGTACGATGGGAGCATCAACTGCCAAAGAAAAGAAGGTAGAAGAAAAGTAGCTGCAGGTAGAGATTATAGCGTTGAGCTGGTTAGTCCAATCCTAACCTACCGGGAGGACATTGAAACTTTGCAGGAGCTAGTAAGAAAGCTTCGCAAATCTGGAGCCTTTACAAATACATCTTGCGGAATTCACATTCATCTAGACGGTGCTGAACATACCCCACGAAGCATTCGAAACTTTGTAAATATCATTGCAAGCAAAAACGACTTATTTTATAAAGCACTTCAGATTGCACCGCAGAGAATGAATTACTGCAAAAAGATGGACAGCATTTTGGTTGAGAAGATAAACCGTAAAAAGCCTAGAACCATGAGACAAATTGAGGACATTTGGTACGAGGGCTACAGCGAGAGTAGAAACACTCATTACCACAACAGCCGCTACCATTTCCTCAACCTTCACAGCTTTTTTACCGGAAACCATACAGTTGAACTTAGAGGGTTCAATAGCGAACTTCATGCAGGAAAGATAAGAAGCTACATTGTTCTAGCACTTGCCATCAACCACCAAGCCTTAACACAAAAGTGTGCATCAGCAAAGAAACCGCAGGTGGAAAACGAGAAATTTGCCATGAGAACCTATCTAAACCGGATTGGTTTCATTGGGGATGAATTTGCAAACTGCAGAGAACATTTGACAGCAGCACTTTCGGGTTCAGCTGCATGGCGGTTTCGGGCGGCCTGAGCTGCCCCTAACCCACAAAGCTAAGAAGGAGGATTACAATGAAGAATAAATTATACCTTGCCTATGGCTCCAACCTTAATCTAAAGCAAATGGCCGACAGATGCCCCACAGCGAAGGTGGTAGGAGCAAGTCAAATCAATGACCACCGCCTATTATTTAGAGGGGCACACGCGGGCGCTGTGGCGACAATCGAGCCTTTTGAGGGTGGCAACGTACCAGTTTTAGTTTGGGAGATTACACCGACCGATGAAGCGGCACTTGACCGTTACGAGGGATGGCCGTTCCTTTATCGAAAGGAAACAATAAAAGTGAAGTTGGGAAGCAAAACCGTCAAGGCGATGGTCTACATCATGAATGATGGTAGACCGCTTGGACAGCCGAGTTGTTATTATTACAGTACAATTTTAGAAGGCTATAAGAGTGCGGGCTTCGATGTGGAAATCCTGCGCAAAGCGACAACCGATTCAATAGAATCGGAGGAGGTAGCCAATGAATGAGATAATTAAGCAACAAATCCTTTCCATCCGAGAAAGTGGAGTCACAAATATGTTTGATGTGGACCGAGTACAGTATGAGGCAAATGAACGAGGGTTTTATGAATTGGTAGTCTATTTAATAGACCATAAAGCAGAATATGCCCATTTCATACTGACGGGTGAAGTGGATAAAAAGAAATAACTAAATCTAAATAGGATAGAGAAAAGGGCTTCATCTATAGGATTGAGGCTCTTTTCTTATGTCCTTTTCCATAAAAGGGGCGGTGTTTATGCGGAAACTGAAGAAATATAAGCCGACCGCCTTTATAGCTGAAGGGTCATATTACGATAAGGACGCTGCTGATTACGCTGTGGCTTTTATCGAAGCACTCTCCCATACGAAAGGTTCATGGGCAGGCAAGCCTTTTGAACTTATCGACTGGCAGGAACAAATTGTCCGTGATTTATTCGGTATCTTAAAACCTAATGGATACCGGCAGTTTAACACGGCTTATATAGAAATACCTAAAAAGATGGGAAAAAGCGAGCTTGCAGCAGCAATCGCACTTCTCCTCACTTGTGGAGATGGTGAAGAACGAGCAGAGGTATACGGTTGTGCCGCAGATCGCCAGCAGGCATCAATTGTATTTGAAGTAGCAGCCGATATGGTGCGGATGTGTCCGGCGCTGAATAAACGAGTGAAGTTGCTGGCTTCAACTAAACGACTGGTGTACCTGCCGACCAACAGCTTTTATCAGGTATTGTCGGCTGAAGCCTATTCAAAACACGGCTTCAATATACATGGTGTTGTTTTTGATGAACTTCATACTCAGCCAAATAGGAAACTATTTGATGTTATGACAAAAGGGTCCGGTGATGCGAGAACCCAACCGCTATATTTTCTTATCACCACTGCAGGGACGGATACCCAGAGTATCTGCTATGAAACACACCAAAAAGCGGTTGATATTATTGAGGGCAGAAAATACGATCCTACTTTTTATCCCGTAATCTACGGTGCCAAAGAAGAGGATGATTGGACTGATCCTAAAGTATGGAAGAAAGCAAATCCAAGCTTAGGAATTACAGTAAGTATCGATAAAGTTAGAGCCGCTTGTGAAAGTGCAAAGCAGAACCCTGCTGAGGAAAATAGCTTTCGACAGCTGCGTCTGAACCAGTGGGTTAAGCAATCTGTCCGTTGGATGCCAATGGCAAAGTGGGATGCCTGTGCGTTTCCAGTAAAACCAGAGAGCCTTGAAGGTAGAGTATGCTATGGAGGACTTGATTTATCCTCTACCACTGACATTACAGCCTTCGTGCTGGTGTTCCCACCGGAAGATGAAACAGATAAATATACCGTTCTCCCATATTTTTGGATGCCGGAGGATAATATTGACCTCCGAGTGCGACGAGACCACGTGCAATACGACCTTTGGGAGAAGCAAGGCTATATTTTAACCACCGAGGGAAATGTAGTCCATTATGGATACATTGAAAAATTCATTGAAGAACTGGGGGAAAAGTACAACATTCGAGAGATTGCTTTTGACCGCTGGGGCGCTGTTCAGATGGTGCAAAATCTTGAAGGGTTAGGCTTTACTGTAGTTCCTTTCGGTCAAGGTTTTAAAGATATGTCACCACCTACAAAGGAACTTATGAAATTGACATTAGAAGAAAGAATAGCACACGGCGGGCATCCAGTACTACGGTGGATGATGGATAACATCTATATAAAAACAGATCCGGCTGGAAATATAAAACCGGACAAGGAAAAAAGTACAGAAAAAATAGATGGAGCAGTGGCAACTATTATGGCACTCGACCGCGCCATCCGCTGTGGACCAGGTAATAGTGGAGACTCGGTGTATGACGAGAGAGGTTTAATAATTCTATAAATTTCAATGATTGTTTGTGGTGTAATTCTTTCAATTTGGAGGTGAGGCCTATGAATTTATTAAAAGGACTGTTTCGTTCAAGGGACAAACCGCAAAACCGTGTGGGTAGCGCATTTTCCTTCCTGTTTGGCGGTACATCATCTGGCAAAACAGTAAATGAGCGTACTGCAATGCAAGCAACAGCGGTGTATGCCTGCGTAAGAATACTAGCTGAAGCGATTGCTGGACTGCCACTACATGTATATAGATATCGTTCTGATGGAGGTAAAGAAAAGATTCCTTTCCACCCTTTGTATTACCTTCTTCATGATGAACCAAATCCAGAGATGACTTCATTTGTGTTTCGAGAAACACTGATGAGTCATCTTTTACTTTGGGGCAATGCTTATGCACAGATAGTTCGAAATGGTCGTGGCCAGGCAATTGCGCTTTATCCCCTACTTCCTAACAAGATGGAAGTAAGTCGAGCATCAAATGGTGAACTGGTTTATATCTACTACCGGGATACAGACGAAAGTGGCCTGAATCCAAAGGGAGGCTATGTCACACTTCGCAAAGATGATGTACTTCACATACCAGGCTTAGGCTTTGATGGACTCATTGGCTATAGCCCCATTGCTATGGCAAAAAATGCAATCGGTATGTCACTTGCTACTGAAGAGTACGGTGCGGCATTCTTTGCTAATGGAGCCAATCCCGGCGGTGTGCTGGAGCACCCGGGAGTAATTAAAGACATACAGAGAGTGAAGGATAGCTGGAATAGTGCTTACCAAGGCACAGCTAAGGCACATAAAATCGCTGTATTGGAAGAGGGCATGAAGTTTCAAGCCATCGGCATACCTCCAGAACAGGCTCAGTTTTTAGAAACACGGAAATTTCAAATCAATGAGATTGCGAGGATTTTCCGTGTGCCTCCTCATATGGTGGGAGATCTTGAGAAATCTAGCTTCTCCAATATCGAGCAGCAGTCGTTGGAGTTTGTAAAATACACTCTCGATCCGTGGGTGGTGAGATGGGAGCAAAGTCTCCAGCAATCGCTTATTTTGCCTTCTGAGAAAACATCAGTATTCATCAAGTTCAATTTAGATGGTCTGCTGCGCGGCGATTATCAAAGCCGAATGAATGGCTATGCTATTGGGCGGCAAAATGGCTGGATGTCAGCTAATGATATCCGTGAATTGGAGGACATGAATCGTATCCCAGCTGAGGAAGGTGGCGATTTATATCTGGTTAACGGAAATATGACGAAATTGGCTGACGCAGGAGCGTTTGCCAAAACCGAAGGAGGTCAGTAAATGAAGAAGTTCTGGAATTGGGTGCGAGATTCTGATGAAGGGCGCACTCTCTATTTAAATGGAGTGATATCCGAAGAAACGTGGTGGGGTGATGAGGTCACACCTAAGATGTTCAAAGATGAACTGCTGGCTGGCACCGGTGATATTACAGTGTGGATTAACTCTCCTGGCGGGGATGTGTTTGCAGCAGCTCAGATTTACAACATGCTTATGGACTATACAGGAAAGGTCACTGTAAAAATTGACGGGCTTGCGGCAAGTGCAGCTTCCGTTATTGCAATGGCGGGTGGAGATGTATATATGTCGCCGGTATCCATGATCATGATTCATAACCCTTCGACCATTGCCATCGGTGACAGCGAGGAAATGTTGCGAGCAAAGGCTCTATTAGATGAAGTTAAGGAAAGTATTATTAATGCCTATGAGTTAAAGACTGGTCTTTCCCGAACAAAGCTTTCTCATCTGATGGATGCAGAATCATGGATGAATGCAAATAAAGCCATCGAACTGGGTTTTGCAGATAAGATCATGTTTATGGAAAATGAAACACCGGATTTGACGGATAGCCTTATCTTTAGCAGGATGGCGGTTACCAACTCACTTATTAGCAAACTACCTAAAAAACAAAAACAAAAAACAGGTACACCTATAGAGTCGCTGGATAAGCGGCTTTCTTTAATTTCTCACTAATTTAAAGGAGGAAATAACAATGAGTAAAATTCTTGAATTGCGCGAGAAACGCGCTAAGGTTTGGGATGCGGCGAAGGCATTCCTTGATTCAAAACGTGGCGGTGATGGATTGTTATCCGCAGAGGACACACAAACCTATGAAAAGATGGAAGCTGAAGTTGTTGCACTTGGTAAGGAAATAGAACGTTTGGAACGTCAGGCGGTTATTGACTTAGAACTTTCAAAAGCCACGAGTAGCCCTATTACAAACACACCGTCCAAACATGCTGAAGATAAGACAGGACGCGCGTCTGCAGAGTACAAGAAAGCATTCTGGAATGCTATGCGTACTCGTGCAGGGGAAGGCCTTGATGTAAACGTAAGAAATGCCCTTCAAATTGGTACAGACTCCGAAGGTGGTTATCTTGTGCCTGACGAGTTTGAACGTACCTTAGTAGAGGCTCTTGAGGAAGAGAACATTTTCCGTTCACTGGCCAATGTTATCAATACATCTTCTGGCGATAGGAAGATTCCTGTTGTAGCTACAAAAGGTACTGCTTCCTGGGTGGATGAAGAAGGCACTATCCCAGATAGCGATGATAGCTTCGGACAGGTTTCTATAGGAGCTTACAAACTCGCTACCATGATCAAAGTTTCCGAGGAGCTTCTTAACGATTCTGTGTTCAATCTTGAAGCCTACATCTCTAAGGAGTTTGCAAGGCGTATCGGTAACAAAGAGGAAGAGGCGTTCTTTACCGGTGATGGATCTGGAAAACCGACAGGTATCCTTGCTTCTACAGGTGGTGCCCAAATTGGTGTAACTACTGCAGGTGCTACGGCAATCACTATGGACGAGGTTCTTGATCTGTTCTATTCATTAAAGGCACCTTACCGTAATAAGGCTGTATTCGTTATGAACGACGCCACTGTAAAAGCAATCCGTAAACTAAAGGATGGTCAAGGACAGTACCTATGGCAACCTTCCTTACAGGCAGGTACACCGGATACTATCCTCAATCGACCATTGTATACTTCTGCATATATGCCAACTATTGCTGCAGCTGCGAAGAGTATCGCATTCGGTGATTTTAGTTATTACTGGGTAGCTGATCGTCAGGGTCGTGTATTTAAGAGGCTTAATGAACTTTATGCTGTTACTGGTCAAGTAGGCTTTGTTGCTACTCAGCGTGTGGATGGAAAATTAATTCTACCTGAAGCCATAAAAGTACTTCAGCAGAAAGCTTAATGGAGGTGCGTTATGAGCTATAACACTAAGAATTATACCGAACAAGGCGGAGAAAAAACTGTTATAGGCGGAACACTTGAAATCAAGGAAGGAGCCTCGGTAACGGGGCTCTCCGCCGATCCGCTTCTCGTGGCAACAGAGGAGACTCTTGGTGGTGTAAAAGCCGCCGCTGCTGATGAGGGTGATACTGTCGAAATCAAAATTGGTGAAGATGGTAAGCTGTATGCTCCAACATATCTTACCGATGCTACGGAGTCGGTCTCTGGGCTGGTAAAAATGGCTGCTAATCAAGCCGACAGCATAGCTGAGGATACAGCCACTCTTGTCACGGATTTTAATGCTCTGCTCGCTAAACTAAAAGCGGCTGGGTTAATGGCTGCAGACGAAGAATGACCGGAAGGAGGCGGACGGCATGACAACTGATAATCTTCTCCCTAAAGTAAAAGCAAATCTGATCCTGACGCATGACGCAGACGATGGACTTCTGCTGCATTACATCAAAGCCGCCGTCTCTTATGCGGAAAGTTATCAGCATGTTGCTGAGGGTTATTACACTGAGAACATCATGCCCCCAACTACTGAACAGGCTGTAATCATGCTGTCGAGTCATTTCTACGAAAGCAGAGATGGCTCGACGGCTGGTTTCTTCGCCGATAGCGTACAAGCGGGGCAGCAGGTTTGGAACACAGTGAACCTACTTCTTAGACTAGACCGGGATTGGAAGGTGTAAATTATGAGTTTTGGAAAGATGAACACCTTTATTGATATCATCAGTACAGAGCCTATTAAAGACAAGGATGGTTTCGCTGCTATAGGCGATAACATACTTGCCAGTGTACGTGCCTACAAGGAAGATCGGCATGGCAGTGAGCGGTGGGCGAATAGAGCATCATTTTCTTCTGCAACTTCCCTATTTAGGTTTAGGAAAATTTCTGGCCTTAGGGTGACCAGTGAAATGGTCATCGTTTGTGATGATGGCAGATATCAGATTTTAAGTGTTGATGATGTAAGAAAACGAGGCATGTATGTCGAGGTTTTAGCAGAAAAGATAGAACCAACTGTGAGGTGATGGATATGGCAAAAGTGAATATAAAGATGCCAGAAGAATTCCTTTTAAAGGTATCACGATTAGCTGACCAGACCGATGTAATTCTTCCTAAGGTTCTGGAAGTTGGCGGTGAAGTGGTATTGGATAAAGTTAAGGGGAATCTAAGTAAAGTAATTGGTAAGAACACAAAATATCCATCCAAAAGTACTGGGGAGCTACTATCTTCACTAGGACTTTCAAGTGCAAAGCAAGATAGAAACGGAAACTTCAATGTTAAAGTTGGCTTTTCCGAGCTACGTTCTGATGGTGAGAGCAATGCTAAAATTGCTACAATCATTGAATATGGTAAGCATGGTCAGCCTGCAAAACCCTTCCTAAAGCCTGCGAGAACTGCATCTAGAAAACCTTGTATCAATGCGATGATCGCAAAGCTAGAGGAGGAGATTGATAAAATATGAATATCTTAGAGGAGCTAAATACACTTCTGACAGCAATACCTATCCCCGTAGAAACCGGGGTTTTTTCAGGTTTGGCACCGGATGAGTACGTGGTGATACTCCCACTTTCGGATGTTTTTGAAGTTCATGCGGATAACCGCCCTGGCTTTGATGTGCAGGAAGCACGGATATCACTATTTTCCAAGAGCAATTACTTAGAGAGAAAGAGGCAGATTACAACGGCTTTGTTAAACGATGATTTTACAGTGACTGAGCGTAGGTATATTGGTCACGAGGATGATACTGGATATCATCATTACGCCATCGACGTGGCGAAAAACTATGGAATGGAGGAATAACATATGGCAACTATCGGTTTGGATAAACTGTACTATGCAAAAATAACCGAGGACTCAAATGGCGAGGAAACCTATGGTGTGCCTTCGGTACTCGCAAAAGCCATTACTGCCGAACTTTCGGTAGAATTGGTGGAAGCAATTCTGTATGCCGATGATGGTGCTGCCGAGGTTGTGAAGGACTTTAATAGCGGTACACTCACTCTCGGTGTAGATGACATTGGCCCGACAGTAGCAGCAGATCTAACTGGTGCGTCCACCGACGACAACGGGGTATTAATTTCTGCAAGTGAGAGTGTAGGTACACCTGTTGCAGTGGGGTTTCGTGCGCAAAAGGCCAATGGAACATATCGATATTTTTGGTTGTATCGCGTTAAGTTTGGACTACCAGCGACCAACTTACAGACAAAAGCGGATTCCATTACCTTTTCTACACCTACTATTGAAGGAACAGTTATGCGCAGGAACAAGCTGGATGGGTTGGGCAAGCACCCATGGAAAGCAGAAGTCACAGAAGGTGACCCCGGTGTTTCATCGTCCACCATAACAGGCTGGTTCACTGAAGTTTATGAACCGGTATATACACCTGAACCATAGGAGGAGAAATGATGGATAATGAGAGAAGTGCCACAATCAAAATAGGTGACAAAGAGTATGAACTGGTTTTAACTACACGTGCAACAAAGGCAATTGCTGGTCGTTACGGTGGTCTTGAAAATCTTGGAGAAAAACTGATGAAATCAGAAAACTTTGAGATGGCACTGGACGAGATAGTTTGGCTAATCACATTGCTTGCAAACCAGTCCATTTTAATTCGTAATCTTAAGAATAAGAACGCACCAGAAGAATTGTTGACAGAGGAAGAAGTGGAGCTTCTTACCTCACCGCTTGATTTGGCGGAATATAAAAGTGCAATCACCGAAGCAATGTTCAAAGGTGCTAAGCGCAACGTGGAAAGTGAGGAAGAAACTCAAAAAAACATGGAAGTCGGGTAACGGACGCTGAAGTCTTTACCCGACTTTATTATTATGGAACAGTTCAGATGGGCATGGATGCAGAGGAATTCTGGCTTATGCCAATTGGACTGTTTTTTGATTTATGGGCTTGCCACAAGCAATGGCATGGGATCGAAAAGCCGAAGAAAACTCGAACGATTGACGATATTATCCCACCAGGCATATAGGAGGAGGTGAAGGTATGGCGGACAATTTTGGATTGAAAATAGGCGTCGAGGGCGAGCGTGAGTTTAAGAACGCCCTGCGAGATATCAATCAGTCCTTTAAAGTGCTGGGCAGTGAAATGGCACTTGTGACCAGTCAGTTTGATAAAAACGATAAATCCATCCAGTCTGTCACTGCTCGTAATGCGGTTTTGAATAAAGAAATCGACGCACAGAAAGAAAAGATTTCAACCCTTAAGGCCGCTCTTGATAATGCCACCTCCTCTTTCGGTGAAAATGACCGCCGCACTCAAAACTGGCAGATTCAGCTGAACAGAGCTCAGGCAGAACTCAATAATATGGAGCGTGAACTTCAGCAGTCTGCGGTTGAAGCAGATAATCTCGGTGAAGAGTTAGACAACTCAGGCAAAAGTGCGGAAGATTCTGGAGGTAAATTTGAAAAGCTTGGTGGTATACTCAAGGGCATCGGTGTGGCTATGGGCACAGTTGCAGTTGCTGCTGGAGCTGCTGCTATAAAATTGGGTAAAGAGGTAGTTACCCAGTTTGGGGAATTGGAGCAAAACCTAGGTGGCTCAGAAGCAGTCTTTGGAGTGTATGCTGCTTCAATTCAAAAGACCGGTGAAGAAGCCTATAGAAATCTCGGAATTTCCCAAAGTGAGTATTTGGCAACAGCTAATAAAATGGGTGCATTGTTCCAAGGCTCTGGCATTGAACAGCGAAAAAGTCTTGAATTGACAGAAAAAGCGATGCAACGTGCAGCAGATATGGCATCCGTTATGGGTATAGATATGTCCGCTGCCATGGAAGCGGTTACGGGAGCGGCAAAAGGCAACTTTACCATGATGGATAACTTAGGTGTTGCCATGAATGCTACAAACATCGAAGCTTATGCTCTTGCTAAGGGACTAGATTTCACTTGGAATACCGCTACACAAGCGGAAAAAGCGGAAGTCGCAATGCAGATGTTTTTTGAAAACACACAGCAGTATGCCGGAAACTTTGCGAGAGAGTCAACTGAGACCATTTCTGGTTCTATTGGGTTATTACAAGCTGCACTTGGCTCTTTTACAGCAGGACTCGGTAACGCTAATGCAGACATGACAAATTTGACGGAAAATCTTGTGGATGCATTCCGTGCAGTCGTTAAAAATATCGTGCCTGTTTTAGAAAACATCGTAACCGCACTCCCACCTGCGTTCGATGCGATTTTAACAGCAATAGGTGACCTGCTTCCGATGTTATTGGAAACTGTCACGAGCCTGTTCACGCAGGTGTTGGAGACACTCTTGAACTTACTGCCTGAACTGATTCCAGCGGCAGTAGATGCAGTAATGACAATTGTTGGTGCGTTGATTGATAATCTGCCACTGCTCATAAATGCAGCAATAGAACTGGTAACCGCACTTGTGGAGGGTATTGGCATGGCTCTACCACAACTCATACCCGCAGCAGTTTCAGCGGTCACGCAGATTGTTCAAGGATTAATGGATAACCTACCACTTATTTTGGATGCCGCTTTGCAGTTGATTATAGGATTAGCACAGGGATTGGTAGATGCAATACCTCAACTAACATCATCCTTACCTGTCATCATAAAAGCAATAGTGGATTTTATAGTTGAATCCATTCCACAGATTATTGATGCAGGTATTCAATTATTGACTTCATTGGTTACAGCACTGCCTACTATCATCACTGCAATCGTGGAAGCAATCCCGCAGATTATCGATAGTATTATCAGTGCAGTTATTGGGTCAATTCCATTGATTATAGATGCGGGCATACGACTATTAATATCACTCATACAGGCACTCCCGCAAATTATCACTACTGTGGTTGGGGCTATTCCGGAAATAATAACATCTTTGGTAAACGCTATTGTAGGTAACATCGACAAGATCATCTTGGCCGGTGTCCAGCTGTTTGTGGCATTAATTGCGAATCTTCCAAGGATAATCGTAGAGATCGTCAAGGCTGTTCCTCAGATTATCTCAGGATTGGTCAATGCTTTTACAAGTTATATAAGCCAGATGGCTAAAGTAGGTGGAAACTTAATCAAAGGTCTGTGGCAAGGTATTTCAGATGCAGGTGCATGGCTATGGAGTAAAATCTCTGGATTTTTCGGCAATGTTGTATCAAAGATTAAGAATTTCTTCGGCATCAGTTCACCTTCAAAGCTATTTGCTGGAATTGGCCACAATATGGGTGAAGGGATCGGTGTAGGTTTTGAGGATGCAATGACAGCAGTTTCAAGGGATATGCAAAATGCTGTACCAACTAGTTTTGATTTTAATTACAGAGGTTTATCTGGGCAAGGGAATGCCAATGGTACAAGTATCACTCAAAATATCTCTGTTGTGTCACCAAAGCCTCTATCTGAAAAAGAATTAGCCAGGGAATTCAAAAATCTGTCTCGCAAACTGGCACTAGAATATTAAAGGAGGTCTGGCAGTGGAACTTACTTATATTAACTCAAGTGGTGAGAGTATCACCCTAAAACAAAGCCGCCCGTATTTTCTTACCAAGATAGACGGAACAGGCAACATACGCCAGACCGTTAATACATTTAAGGCACCGGATCAAGACGGTGCTTTTTATATTTCCTCCACACTGGATATGCGTAATATCACGCTAGAAGGTACGGTCGTAGCGGATTATCTTGACGAGGCTTATGTACGGAGACAGAGATTTCTTAAGATATTTACTCCAAAAATGCGAGGAACTCTTTTGTATCGTGGACGGCAAATTGCTTGTGTGGTAGAGGAAGCAGGATTTACTGTTTCTACTAGACAACGCATACCAAACTTCTTTGTAAGTTTACTATGTCCATCCCCTTTCTTCGAAACATTGGATGAGGTGAGAGAGGAACTGGCATCATGGATACCTCTATTTGAGTTTGAACTGGAGATACCAGTAAGTGGTATGGAGTTTGGAATGCGTCAGCCGAGCCAAATCATCACAGTAGAAAACATTGGTGATGTATCTTGTGGATGCGAAATCGTATTTCGAGCACTGGGTACGGTTACCAACCCTGAACTACTAAACATAGTCACGGGAGAATATATCCGGCTTCTCACTACAATGAGTGCTGGTGATGAACTTCGTGTGTATACCCATTTCGCTGGTAAGCGTGTGGTCCAGGTTGTAGGGTCAACGGTTACAAATGCTTTTTCACTATTGGACACCAATTCAACGTTTTTCCAGCTTGCTGCAGGTACTAACACACTGCGCTATGACGCTTCAGTTAATATGGAACTGTTGGAGGTCAGTATTTACTTTCGTCCACAATTTCTGGGGGTGTGAGTATGGAACTATATATCTTTAATACAAACCGGGAGCTTGTGGGCATCGTGGAATCTTTCGAATATCTTCGATGGACGCGGCGTTATTCTCAGTGTGGTTCATTTGAATTAAAAGCCATAGCCACACAAGAGAATGCCGAACTTCTAAAAGAAGGAAATATCATTTGGAAGAACGATGATGAAGAAGCTGGGATTATTGAGCATCTTTCCTTGTCTCAGACGGATCAGGAATTTATTACGGTAAGTGGTCGCTTTGCCACGTCCTTTCTTGCTAGACGCATTGTATGGCAAACGGAGAAATTGTCCGGTGACATTTCTGATTGTGTGGAGCAACTTATAGAAAATAACCTTATCAATCCTTCTGATGTAGCAAGAAAGATCAGCGGTATATCCTTTTCATCCCCAAGCCTGGATATACCCATTAGCACCCAAATTTCGTACCGCAACTTGATGGACGCAGTGACGGAACTATGTGAAGTTTCGGAGGTTGGTATCAAGACTATTTTTACTCCTGAAACAGGGGTTTTTACAATAATGCTGTATAAGGGGACTGAATCACAGGCAGTGTTCTCTAAGGAGTATGAGAACCTAACTGAGCAGGTTTATACAGTAAGTGCAGCAGATTTTGCTAACACTGCTCTTGTTGGTGGGGAGGGCGAAGGTGCAGAGCGGACATTTGTAGCAATTACAAGTGGATCGGGAGAAACTCGACATGAGATTTTTGTGGATGCTAAAGACCTACGGGCAGAAGATTTTGGAGTGGATTATATCAATACGCTGATTTTTCGTGGGCAGAGCAAGCTAAATGAGCAAGTAATACGTTATTCCTTTGATATATCAGTTAACCCACATGGCAACCTGACTTATAAGGTAGACTTTGACCTTGGCCAGGTTGTTAAGGTTATTTCCAAAGCATGGGGTGTATCTATGACAACACGAATCGCTGAAGTGGAGGAGACTTATGACGCGGACGGTCAAAGCATCAGCGTAGTATTCGGAAAGAGCGAGCTAACAATAGCTCAAAAAATTCGCTCTGATATGAGTGAGGTTAAAACTGCATTATCTGCCCCAACTGGCATCTCTGATATTGCAGAAGCATTAGGCAATGTGTCAGAAACACTTGGAGATATTCATGATCTTGACCCCAATATCCAAGGAGATACTGTTACCGATAGTATCAACAATCTGTTTGGGAAACTGCCCTCACTTGAGGTAATTGTTGGAGAAGGAGCTATATCGATCGGTCAGTATGCCCTGCACCATATGAGCCCTGGAGATGCTTTTTATTTCACCTCGTGGAGCGGCAACAAATTCAGTGATCAGCCAAGCGATGACGGGCATGTCTTTTTGGTAAAGCATAGCGGGGATAACACGGGAAACGGATATCAGCGGGCAATGGGATTTTTTATATCTCGCAACACAATGACGTTTTATGTGATATCTGTTTTTGTATTTAACAATCCGTCTGGTGAAGCGAACTGGTTGAATATTAATAACGATCCAATAACTACAGCACGGATTGCAAATGGAGCGGTCACTGGTGCCAAGATTGCAGAACGAACGATTACAGCAACTAAAATCTCCTCTGCGTTTACTGATTACTCTATGACAGAACAAAACACAGGGCGTCTATGGATAGATGGTAAGGCAATATATCGAAAAGTAGTAAACCTCGGCTCCCTTCCCAACGCTACTCCTGGGAGTGTAGCCCATGGCATAGCAAACCTAAGTACAGTTGTTAGTTTATCCGGCTTTGCAACAAATGGCACCAACTTCTTGCCACTACCGCTTGCACGGTATAACAACTTCGCTTCACAAATCGGTCTTTATGTGGATAAAACAAATGTCGTTGTTGAACCAGGTATTGACCGGACAGATTATACGGGCTACGTGGTTATCGAGTATACGAAAACCATCTAGGAAGGAGGAATTTTTGTATGGAGAAAAGCGGATTTTTCAATTCATCCGATGGAGATAGAGTCTATGATGCCACGGATTTTGCAGCATACTTTGGAAGTCTTGTTTCAAACGGGATATTTTATAAAACAGCTACAAATCTGCAGGTATCACCAGGGATGGGATTGGCAGTAAGCGTGGCGGCTGGAAGTGCGTGGATTAATGGATATAGATATGAGAATACAGATGCGTTAAATATGCCTCTCACTACAGCGCACGGTAGCAATCCACGCATTGACCGGATTGTTGTTCGCTTAAGCCAAATCAGCAGGAATATTCAGCTTGCAGTTGTTACAGGGACTCCAGCTGCTACACCAGTGGCCCCAGACTTAACAAGAACCAGCGATGTATATGAACTCGGTATTGCAGACGTTCTTGTACCTGCTGCAGCTACATCAATAGCAGCAAATAACATTACTGATACCAGATTAAACACCAGCCTTTGTGGGTTAGTGAACTCATTGGTATCGGCGGTTTACGAGTGAGGTGAATTTCTATGGCAACCTATCAAGCGATAAATGCTTGTACATGGCGTAATGGCAGTTGGATTGCGGGTGTAACCGACTACGTTCGACAAGGGGTTTATGCCCCAGCCAATAATTATGAGAATGTTGGTGCCATGTTATTTGACCTTACAAGTATTCGAAATACCTATGCAAACTATTATCCTACCTCTGCCAGTATTCGTCTTGTTAGGATAGCTGCAGGTGATTGGGGTTCAGCCAGAACGATAACACTATATGCTGGAAATGCATATGGTTTGCCATCTCCTAGTTCGGGTACCAGCATATCCGGGAGTAGACCTACGAAAGTTACTTCTGGATATAGCTATACTGTTTCTGCCGGACAGGGTACAAAGGATATCGCAATTTCCACCGCACTCATTGATTCCATCGGTAGTGGAGCTAGTAATTGTTTATTCATGGATGCTGGCTCCAGCACACTAAACTATATGGGATTTCGAGCCAGAGATGATTTAAGCCAGATAGTGTTAACCATTAACTGGGCAATAAGAACCACAGCTTGTAGTGCTCCGACATCCTGTTCATTGAGTGCAACCCTCTCGGAGGACAATGTTACATTATCATGGAGTGGTGCTTCCGGTGGTACAAATAATGCCATCTCCTCCTACGAGATACAGTATAGTGATTCTGCTGACAATTTGAATTGGGGATCGTGGACAGCACTAACTACAGTAACCACCACGGCCACTAGTGGCAGCTTGTCAGTTGCACCACCATCAACACGGGGTAATTATCGTAGGTTTCGGGTGCGAACTCGGGGGACAGCAGGAGCAAGTTATTATTCAGGCTGGAGAGTATCGTCGAACTCTGTTCGCAGAAACACAGTTCCTAGCCCACCAACTACAGTGACTGCTACTCCAATCAATTATAGTGATGAAACAATCACGCTTACTTGGAGCGGTGCTTCTGGAAGTACGAGTGCAATCAAGGGATACCAGATTGCCAGTAGAACATCTACGGATAACAGCACATGGAGTCCATGGAACGTTCTAACCATATTGGCCTTATCGGCCAGTGGAGGTAGTTATAATCCTAACGTGTCACGAGTTCCAGGAACATATACTCAATTTGGTGTATGGACGATAGATAATCTCGATGTCTATTCCTCGGAAAAAATCAGTAATAGCATTTACTGTGATATCACGGCTTGTGGAGCACCGACTGCTTGCTCGGTAAGTTCAACTTTAGCTGAAGGAAATGTTACTCTTTCGTGGAGTGGCGCATCCAGTGGAGCAGGCAACACCATCACATCCTATGAGATTCAATATAGTGACTCGGCAGATAACAGCACATGGGGAGCATGGACAGCATTAACAATAGCGGTTACCTCAACAACAAGTGGCAGCGTAGTTGTTAGCCCACCGACAACTCGCGGTTATTACCGTAGGTTTAGAGTTAGGACACGTGGCACGGTTGGAGAGAGTTTTTATTCTGACTGGACTATATCTAGCAACACTGTCCGCAGAAATACACTGCCCATTCCGCCTACTTCTTTCACTGCTACTCCTCCAATATATGAGACGAATACAGTAACTCTTATGTGGAGCGGAACGATACCGGGAACCAGTGCCATCAAGCAATATGTTATTCAACAAGCTACATCAACAGACGGTATAAATTGGTCGGTATATGAAGCATTGACTACTATTATTTCAAGTGCTACTTCAGGTAGCCATCAGGTAAATGCTTCCCCGGTACCTGGAATGTATACCCGCTATCGAATAAGCGTAACAGATACACTTGATGCAGTTTCAAGCCATGTGGTTAGTAACACGGTAAAGAAAAACAGTCCGCCTGCTGCTCCGATCATCGTCAGTCCTATGACCGGAAAGTCTACTTATAACACTACACCACGCTTTATGATTACTACAGGCACTGAACCAGACGGTCAGACACAGATTGTGGAAGTAAAGATTGATTCAGGTGAGTGGGTTAATAGTGTGGATAATTCTGAGAGATTTTCTACGAGTGGCTATCTGGGAAATGGTGTTAGTACGGTGTACCAAGCGGAACCGCTTGCAGTAGGAAACCATACTGTAACCTTCCGCTGTCTTGATAGTGATATTGAGTCGGCAAGCACAGAAGTTGTCAGGACATTTACTATATTACCGCCACCTTTTGAAACGATTACTGCAAATGAGACTGTTGTAAAGGCAGCACATATTCAGACGCTTCGAACCGCTTTAAATATAGTGCTAAGTTATTACAACTTATCCCCTGTAATTTGGAGTGAAGAGATTATTGCGGGAAGAACAACAGTTAAAAAATGGCCATTTCACATTACTGAAATCCGAAAGGCTATTGATACTATCATTACAGTGGTTAATGGTTTTGACTCTTCTGCAGCATTTGATATACCACCTGTGACATGGCTCCCTATTGGAACAGGGCGTCCAAAGGCGGATGTGATGCAACAAATCCACGATCTTATACTGATGCTGTAAGGTGCGTGATACGGCAACAGCACTCTTGTATTTTACAGGGGTGCTTTTTTAAATACACAAATTAATGTAATGGAGGTGTTTACAGTGAAAGAGATTTGGAATTGGATACAGTTAGCTTTTGCGGCTGTTGGTGCTTTTCTTGGATGGTTTCTCGGTGGGTTTGACGGATTTCTATATACACTGGTCACTTTTGTAGCTATTGATTATCTGACAGGTGTCCTTTGTGCGATTACAGATAAAAAGCTATCCAGCGAAATTGGTGCCAAGGGAATTTTCAAAAAGGTGCTCATCTTTGTAATGGTAGGTATCGCTCATATTCTTGATACACAAATTTTGGGGAGTGCAGGATACGATGGCAGCGCTTTGCGAACAGCGGTAATCTTTTTCTACCTAAGTAACGAGGGTGTATCCATTTTGGAGAATGCAGGTCATATTGGACTACCCATCCCAGAAAAACTAAAGGCGGTTCTTAAGCAACTACATGGTCGTGATGAGGAACCTCCTAAGCCAGGTGATGAAATATGATTGACTTAACGAAAGCGGTAACGGTATTCATTGGTCGACGCGGTGAACACAATTACCGAAATATTGAGTTTGATGTATCAAGCCTACTGGAAGATAACTACCCAAGTGCCTCCTTAAATGCGATTTACAAAAGGCCTGATGGGGTTGCATATCCGGTAGTCACGAACTACGCTGATGGTGTCCTTACATGGCAGCCCAATGCAACGGACACATCATTTGTTGGTGTTGGTCGGCTTGAAATAAGGGTTACTTATGGTGATGTGGTTGGAAAGAGCGCAAGAATACTAACCATAGTCGAGGATGCTCTTGTGGATGGAATTGCTGAACCACCAGAACCTCCAGCACAGGAATGGTTAAATAAAGTGCTTTCAGCTTTAGCTGAACTGGATATTGATGAAATAAATAATCTGCTCAACCTCACTTACAATCTATTAAACAACAACTATGATTTGCTAAATACAACACACAATTTGGTTGAGGATACCCGCGAAAATTTATATATGCGGACAGGTATTCTACTAAACCATTTGCATCCAATAGAAACAGCTAGTGCACCGGATATGATTAGCCGGAGGGCAGCCATCACATTTAGCAATATAGCAAATGGAAACAATGTAGTGATTGGCATGATAACATATACCTTCGTTACAGCTTTGGGTAGTCCAGCTGCAAATAATGTGCAGGTTCTAATTCAAGACACCCTTCGTAATACAGTTAAGACACTTGCTAGAGCTATAAGGGGCATTGATGACGAAATGAATATTGCCTATGGAATTGGGACTGATCCAAATCCAATTTGTACAGCTTACTGGACAAGTCAAAGGTTTTCCATAGGTAGTACTACCGTTGAGGCAGGTGAGAGCCTTTTTCTACTTGAAAGAGCAGAAAATGTGACTTCCGCAATACCTCTCTCATCCACTGCAACCACTATTATTAGTGACTTCACCCGTTCGGCCTATTCAAGATATATTTTGTCGGGTAATGTCTCGGGTTCAGGCGGTGCAAACAGTGTCCGTGGTCCTTTGCACACGATATTACCTATTAATAGTGTGGTTATTGGCGGTCAGGGCGGAGAATTGTATACGACGGCTTATGATTGCCATTTGATAACTCTTTGTCGTCAATCGGATACTAGTGAAAAGGAACTGGACTTGTATATTTCTAATGATGAGGAGACGTTCACCAGAATTCAACGGAGTACACCTGTCGGATCGAATACTTCAGCAGAATCCTTGCACATTCATATTCAAATGCGGCAGGCCAGAGTTCCAGCCGGTTATGGACTGTATATCTGTATGGGAAGTGATGGAACATCATCAAATGCTTATTGTGATTTAAAGTTTACCTATCACCTGTACCCTGTCCATCTTACACCTGAGCCAAATGATTAAATGTTGAGGTGATTATAATGAAATTATACAAACTAATACTTACGAACAATGCCTGCTACAAAGCAGGCAAAACAATAAAACCGAAGGGTATAATGGTTCATTCAACAGGGGCTAACAACCCATGGTTGAAGAGATATGTTGGTCCAGATGATGGTTTGCTCGGAAAGAACCAATACAACAATCATTGGAATCAGGATAAACCCGGAGGTCGTCAAGTTTGTGTCCATGCTTTTATTGGTAAGTTAGCAGATGGCTCCATTGCCACATACCAAACATTGCCTTGGAATCATCGTGGTTGGCATGCTGGAGGGGATGCGAATAATACCCATATAGGTTTTGAAATTTGCGAGGACGGTCTAACCGATGCCTCGTATTTTTCTGCTGTTTATAATGAAGCAGTAGAGCTTTGTGTACATCTTTGCAAACTCTATGGACTAAGTGAGAAGGATATCATCTGTCATAGTGAAGGCTATAAGCAAGGTATAGCCAGTAACCATGCGGATGTTATGCACTGGTTTCCTAAGCATGGCAAGACCATGGATACCTTTAGAGCAGATGTTAAGAAACTTCTAAGCGAAGAAGAAAAATCAGCAAAACCAGCAAAAAAGAAATACTATCGTGTACAAATAGGTGCATACACTGTCAAAGCAAATGCTGAGGCACAGCTTGCCAAAGCTAAAAAGGCAGGATTTACGGATGCATTTATTAAGTATGATTGATCAAAGGGAGCGAGTAAAAAAGCATTTTTGCTTTAGCTTCACAGAGTTTCCCTAAAAAATTAACTATTAGTTGTATATAGCCTGTGGGGGTTATTCCCTTGCAGGCTCTTTTTTTATGCTCTGATTTAATTTAATTATTACAAATCCTCAACTTCGACCTGTTCCCGCGGCTATTAGGTAGGAGGTGATTCTAAGTGAATCAGAATGAGGATAAAAAAGTCATGAAGATCTCGGACGAGGTTATAGACAAAAGCATCGAGTTAAAGAAAATGTCACAGGAGCAGCTACAGCGTGAGTTTGATTATATTCAGGCAGAGAAATTACTTAAAAAGATGCTTCAAAAAGGTTTAATAACAGAGGCAGAATTCAACAAGATAGACGCACTCAACCGCCAAACTTTCTCTCCTTTTTTAGCAGAAATAATGCCCTGAAGTCGTTGATATATAAGGGTTTCAGAGGTAATATGTGACCTACCAAGAAGGAGGTGAGGCGATGAAAAAGATAACGAAAATAGAAGTAAATCAAGATTATATTTTTAAGCCAAAAACACGAGTAGTTGCCTACTGTCGAGTTTCTACAGATAGCGATGAACAACTAGTCAGCCTGCAAGCACAAAAGGCTCATTATGAGACCTACATTAAGGCAAATCCAGAATGGGAATATGCAGGCTTATACTATGACGAGGGTATCAGTGGTACGAAAAAGGAGAATCGTTCTGGCTTACTTAGAATGTTATCAGACTGTGAAACCAGAAGCATTGACTTAATTATTACAAAGTCCATCAGTAGGTTTGCTAGAAATACTACAGACTGTTTAGAGATGGTTCGCAAACTGATAGACCTTGGGGTTCATATTTATTTTGAGAAGGAAAACATCAATACGGGGTCAATGGAAAGTGAATTGATGCTCTCCATTTTAAGTGGCCTTGCAGAGAGTGAGTCAATTTCTATTTCAGAAAATACTAAATGGGCAATTCAAAGACGATTTCAAAACGGAACATTTAAAATTTCCTACCCACCCTATGGCTATCAAAACATTGACGGTCGCATGATAGTAAATGCTAAGCAGGCTGAAATTGTGAAGTATATTTTTGCAGAAGTATTATCAGGCAAAGGTACACAGAAAATTGCAGATGATCTTAATCGAAAGGGTATCCCTTCAAAAAGAGGTGGTCGTTGGACAGCTACTACCATTCGTGGAATCTTGACCAATGAAAAATATACTGGCGATGTTATTTTGCAAAAGACCTATACTGACAGCCATTTTAACAGGCACACCAATTACGGTGAGAAAAATATGTATCTAGTAGAAAATCATCATGATGCAATTATCAGCCATGAAGATTTTGAAGCTGTGGAAGCTATTCTCAATCAGAGGGCAAAGGAAAAAGGAATCGAAAAGCGCAACAGTAAATATCTAAACCGATATTCTTTTTCCGGTAAGATTATTTGCTTGGAATGTGGCAGTACCTTTAAAAGACGGATTCATTCATCTGGAAGAAGAGAGTACATTGCTTGGTGCTGTAGTAAGCATATAAGCCATATAACGGAATGTTCCATGCAGTTCATACGAGATGAAGATATAAAGACTGCATTTCTTACGATGATGAATAAACTCATTTTTGGTCACAAGTTCATATTAAGACCACTTTTGAATGGGCTACGCAGCCAGAATAATGCAGAGAGTTTTCGTAGAATCGAAGAGTTGGAAACCAAGATTGAAAACAACATGGAGCAAAGTCAGATGCTGACGGGCTTAATGGCCAAAGGATATCTGGAACCTACTCTGTTTAATAAAGAAAAGAATTCATTGGAAGCAGAAAGAGAAAGTCTTTTTGCGGAAAAGGAACAACTTACCCATTCTGTCAACGGAAATTTTACAAAAGTAGAGGAAGTTGACCGACTGCTTAAGTTTACGACTAAGTCCAAAATGCTCACAGCCTATGAGGATGAGCTGTTTGAAAATTATGTAGAGAAGATTATTGTCTTTTCACGGGAGGTAGTTGGGTTTGTATTAAAATGTGGAATCACACTGAAAGAAAGGTTGGTGAATTAGATGGGTCACACACCCTTTGGATATAGAATTGAAGATGGAAAGGCTGTTGTAGATGATATAGCAGCAGAACAAGTAAAAGAGTTATTTTCAGGTTACTTGTCAGGATTATCCTTGAAGAATGCTGCAATAAAAGCTGGGATAGATTGCTACCATGCCACAGTAAGTAGGATGCTACAGAACAAGCAATACCTTGGAGACGAATTCTATCCTCCAATTATTGATGAGGAGATATTTGAAAAAGCAAGGTTAGAAAAACAAAAGCGAGCAGAAAAACTCGGAAGGATATGGGAGCCTAAAGATGTACCAAAAACGGATTATCCTGTAAAGTTCAAAGCAAAACCTCTGGTACAAAAATATGACGATCCATATAAGCAGGCAGAATATGCTTACAGTTTAATAGAAAGTGAGGTGTAACCAGTGGCAGTAAGTAGGAATGTAACAGTAATTCCAGCAATTAAACGAATCGGAAATAATAAAAATAGTGAGAGTAAACCCAAAATACGAGTGGCGGCTTACTGCCGAGTTTCAACGGATAGTGAGGAGCAGGCCTCAAGTTACGAAATTCAGATTGAGCATTATACAAACTATATTAAGAGGAACAAGGAATGGGAATTAGCAGGTATTTTTGCGGATGATGGCATCACTGGTACCAATACGAAAAAGCGTGATGAATTTAACCGAATGATTGAGGAGTGTATGGCAGGCAATATTGACATGATTATCACAAAATCAATCAGCCGATTTGCCAGAAACACGTTGGATTGCCTTAAGTATATCCGTCAGTTAAAGGATAAAAACATTGCTGTGTTCTTCGAGAAAGAGAATATCAACACCATGGATTCTAAGGGTGAAGTTTTACTGACTATCATGGCATCCCTTGCCCAGCAAGAAAGCCAATCCCTAAGCCAGAACGTTAAGCTGGGTATTCAGTATCGATACCAGCAAGGTGAAGTTCAGGTCAACCACAAGCGTTTCCTTGGTTACACCAAGGATGAAAACAAGCAATTAGTGATTGATCCAGAGGGTGCTAAAGTTGTTAAACGGATTTATAGGGAGTACCTAGAGGGAGCCAGCCTTTTGCAGATAGCAAGAGGACTAGAAGCAGACGGTATTCTAACAGCGGCAGGCAAAGCCAAATGGAGACCAGAAACACTGAAAAAGATACTGCAGAATGAAAAATACATCGGTGATGCTCTTCTGCAAAAAACATATACGGTTGATTTCCTTTCTAAAAAGAGGGTCAAAAATAACGGCATCGTTCCCCAGTATTATGTAGAAAACAGCCATGAGCCTATTATTCCACGCGAGCTTTTTATGCAGGTTCAAGAAGAGATGGTTCGAAGAGCGAATATCCGAGGAGGTAAAGGTGGTAAAAAGAGAGTCTATAGTAGTAAGTATGCTTTATCAAGTATTGTTTACTGTGGGCAATGCGGTGATATTTACCGACGAGTACATTGGAATAACCGAGGTTACAAGTCTATTGTTTGGAGATGTGTTAGTCGTTTAGAGGAAAAAGGCTCTGAATGTACGGCACCTACCATAAATGAGGAAACATTACAGGCAGCAGTGGTTAAGGCTATTAACGAACTTTTGACTAACAAAGAGCCCTTCCTCTCAACGTTACAGAAAAACATAGCTACCGTCCTCAATGAAGAAAATGATAATACCACCGATGATATTGATAGAAAACTGGAAGAGTTACAACAACAGCTCCTTATACAAGCAAAATCAAAAAATGACTATGAAGATGTGGCTGATGAAATATATAGACTTCGGGAGTTAAAGCAAAATGCAATTGTAGAGAATGCAGATCGAGAAGGGAAAAGGCAACGAATCGCTGAAATGAGTGATTTCTTGAATGAGCAATCCTGCGAGTTAGAGGAGTATGATGAGCAATTAGTAAGGCGGCTAATTGAAAAAGTTACGGTATTTGATGAAAAGCTGACCATTGAATTCAAATCAGGTATTGAAGTAGATTCATAAATATATGCTTGGATGGCCAAATCGTCAATCAGGAGAGACATTTTCTTGATTGATGATTTTATTTTGTAATTGACTAAAGTTGGTAATATGTATATAATCTTATCAACAATGTTGTCAATATTGTTATTGGTAAGGAGAGAACAACGTGATTGATGTTAACGAGCTATTAGAAGAAGCTATTAGAGAAACAGAAAATTTGAATGAAGGTGAGGTCTTTCTTGTTAAAGATTTGTTCAAGGGCTATATATGGAACAGGATACCAAGAAAGGATCGGCTTCTGCTTGGAACTTTATTTCTTAACCGAGTTAGCAAAATGAAGGGCAATATAAAGGCTATTGAAAAGACTTCTTCAAATCAACAGAAGTATAAAAAAGTCTAAAGTAACAGTTATAAAAGGTAGTGAAGAACTATTAATATTATAAGTCTGGATAGGGGTGAATGATTAAATGGAGCAAGCTAATACTGTTGAAGATTATTTAAAAAAGCTATCGCGCTACGATATTTATAATAATGTATTTTATAGAGGACAGTCAGAAAAATATAAAAATATCACATCGAGTGTTTCCAGAGATGTAGGTTATACAATGAATGAAAGCTCTATCTACACGGAAGCTATAAAAATGAGAACTATGGAGTTTGATGGCTTAACTTCTCCAATTGAGTGCTTATCGAAAATGCAACATTATGGAATTCCAACGAGACTAGTAGATTTGACAATTGATCCTTTAATAGCACTCTTTTTCGCTGTCCAAAAAGTGGACTGTAAATCACATGGGAACGTATATGTATTTGTTCAACCAGAGCATTCCTTAAATGATAAGAGAGTTAAGCTGTTGTCACATCTTGCAACATTAAAATCACTTAAAATTGATGTGATAAAAAGTTCCTATATAGAACGCTATTCAGAAAATATAACAGAAGATGAAATATTAGAATTTGCTTCAAAAGGAGCATTTATAAAGCACTCCGTAGAACTTCAAAAATCAAACGAAAGACTATTCTGCCAGAAAGGGACTTTTGCAATCTGTGGTAATGAAATAATAGGTAGAGAGATAAAAAAAACTGTATTACCTCTTAATTCAATTGAACCAACAATGGTTATAAGGATTCCTTTTGAACATAAACAAGCAGTAAAAAAAGAGCTGGATGAAAAGTATAATATTAATGAGACAACAATATATCCTGAGTTACCGTCGGTTGCTGATTATTTGAAGGAAAAATATAAAAAAGTAGATTTTGATCTGGAGGGTACATATAGCATTCTTGAAGTAAAAGACATGTCTAATTCAGGTGCTAGACGCTGTTCTATAGTAGCAGTATTAAATAAAGTTTTGCGCATTGAAGAAATAAAAAATATTGGAATTCAGATTATTGATCAATATAAAAGTGCAAACGATGTTGTTTGGGTGTATATTGCAAAAAATGGCGACGATTATATTATGCGAAACTGGATGATAAGAGGGCAATGGATTAGAGAATCCTTAGACCCTAGATGCAAGCCACATCTTATTGGAGATATGGATGAATTAGGGTATATTTGGCGCTTTGAAAAGTCCTACAGTACACTGGCAGATTATTATGATGAATATTCCTTTACAGATGATAAAATTCTTTATACTCAAAATATGAAAACATTTGAAAAATTTGAACCTCACTATAAGTTTATGTTAAATGCCTTTGAGAGTGGAAATATGAAGGACTTAGAAGAGTATGCTATTGATAATGCAGGAGATATCACTAAGTTATTTCTAAAGTTTGGTGATTATGGCCACTCGAGAAATAATGAGTTTGACAAATACTTGAACAGTTTTCAAGAAGTGGCGTTACATTTGGATAACATAGTCTTGTGGGTGAAAAAGGAAGAATTAAATTCACATACTAAAAGATACCTGATTTCAAATTGTTTTAGAGATGCTAAGTTGCATTTTAATAGAATAAAGGAACAAGCTATGTATTGGAAAAAAACCATTAATCTTTCAGAGGACGAGTACAATAAAATTGATCCCGAAAAAATAAAAAGACAAGAATATCAGTATAAACAAACAATACCACTAAACCCGGATGGTTTGGATGTTACCTTTAATCTTGATATTTCTCAAAACATCGACAATACATTGAATATAAGAGGAACGACTAATCTTTTTGATAAAGCATCATTAATGATATCTTTGAGAAATTCTAAAGGCTTACTATTAGCACAGAATAAATCATTAGTGGAAAATGGAATATTTGATTTTGGTAAACTTGGAAAGAAAGGTATTGGCTTCGATAAAGGAAAGTATAAAGTAGATATTACTCTTGCAATTCCCTCAGTTCAAAACGAAGAATTTTTGCTTAAAGCAGGATTAGAGTATGAGAATTTAAAAGGAAAATATGTTGATAGAACCGGTATAGGACCAACGATTAGCTATACGGAAGAGTTCGAAATTTAGTTTGTTTGAGCCTATTTAGTGAAGTGGAGGATAAAATATGTCCGATGTAAAGAATGCATATGATCAGATTATTGATTTTTTAAGCAATGAAACAGAAAAAACATTATTGCTAAGAGGTATTGCTGACAAGGAAAAACATCAGGCTCTTCTTAAGGCCTTGAATGCTCATGGAAACTTGAAAGGGCTGATTAATTTAATTCATACAACAAAAGATGGAATGGAGAGCTTCTTCCGTTGGGCCGAACTCTATAAAGTTAACGTACCGAAAAAATATGGACAAGGAATGAAGTTATCAAATCTTACAATTTTCTTTGATAATTTAACCACTAAAAGCAATAGTGAAAAATACGATGATTATGCATTTGACTTTATGATTATATGGCCAATTCAAAGTGTAACAAAAAATGAAAAAGAGATTCAGATGTTAAAAGAAATGGCTGAACGTCAAAAAACCAAAAAGATCATATATTAGTGTTAGTATAGTTTTGTAGACACAGAAATTCGAACGATTTAAAATAAGAAGTGAAAGGAAGTGTCTACAATGGGAAGAGGTCAAAAACATTACACCAAAGAATTTAAAGATACTATAGTAGAGCTATATAATTCAGGAAAGCCGCTAGCAGATTTAGCTCGTGAATATGGCATACCAAAATCAACAATGGTGACATGGTTAAACAAAGCCAAACCAGTAGTAATTGATAAAGATAAAACCGTGACAACAGCCGACTATCAAGTCATGTTAAAGAAGATAGCAAGGCTAGAAGAGGAAAATGAAATACTAAAAAAAGCCATGGCCATATTCGCGAAAAAGTAGATTCTATATTTAAATTCATAGATGATAACAAGGACAAGCATGATGTTAAACTAATGTGTAAACTGCTTAAGGTTTCAAGAAGCTCTTATTACAAAAGCCTTAACCAAGTTGAAAGTAAAAGAAGCATTGAGAATAAAAGGTTAAAAGAAGAAATTCTTAAAATATATAATGATAACAAAAAACGTTATGGAGCTCCGAAGATCCATAAAATACTAATAAGACAGGGGGAATCTATAAGTTTAAAGAGAGTTCAAAGGTTTATGAATGAATTAGGGATAAAGTCAATAGTTTGTAAGAAGTACAAGCCCTATTCATCAAAAAACAAGGTTGAGGAAAGGGAGAACATCTTAAAAAGAGATTTTTCCACAATTACAATCAATGAAAAGTGGGTTACTGATATTACATATATCCATACACTGCGTGATGGATGGTGCTACCTAGCTTCTGTGATGGACCTTCATAGTAGGAAAATCATAGGCTGCGCCTTTGATAAGGTTATGGATACTGATTTAGCCATTAGAGCTGTAAAGAATGCCTATGAATGTCAAAAGCCTAATAAGCAGGTTATATTACATAGTGATTTAGGATCACAGTATACAAGCTCTAGATTCTCAGAATATATATCAGAAATTAAATTCATTCACTCATTCAGTTCTAAGGGAAATCCCTATGACAATGCCTGTATTGAGTCTTTTCATGCTGCCCTAAAAAAGGAAGAGGTTAACCTAGTAACCTACTACGATTTTAATGCTGCAAGACTGGCAATTTTTGAATACATAGAATCCTGGTACAACAGAAAGAGAATCCATGGTAGCATTGGGTATATTACCCCTCAGCAATGTGAGGATATGGCTAGAAAATCAGCATAGTAAATCCGAGTTTTTGTGTCTAAAATATTGACATAGGTCCATATCTTACAATAAAGGAACCTTGGTACAACCCAGATTCTTTAGAACCTATTTCCGACCGAGTAATTAAACTAGATTGTGAGAATGATGATCCAAAAGAGTACCAGCGAATTTTAGCTGCCTACGAAGAGGATATGAAAAGGCGCTATTAAGTGAGATTAAATGAATTAACAGTATTACTTGGGAGGAATTTAGCATGGCTACTTTTCAGGATTTTATGAAATTAGATAGGAATTTGAACGGAGGGATTGCATGGTAAGCAAAACAGATGCTATTGAGATAATAACATACGCTGAAGAAAGTGGAATTAACATATGGATTGATGGTGGTTGGGGGGTAGATGCATTATTAGAAGAAGAAACAAGAGTACACAATGATATTGATTTATTTGTGGAAGAAAGTAATAGTAAAAAGTTTATTGAAATTATAAAAGAAAAAGGCTTTGCTGAAGTTACAGAAGCATATACCACCACATCTCACACAGTTTGGAAGGATACTAAAGGTAGGATAATTGATCTTCATATATTTAAATTCAACGAACAAGGATACATTGTTTTTGAAGGAGAAGCATATCCCCCAAAAGTGTTTAGTGGTATTGGGAAAATAGGCGATAAAATGGTTAGATGTATTGATGCTGAAAATCAAGTATTATTTCATCTGGGATATGAGCATGATGAAAATGATATACATGATGTAAAACTATTGTGCGAGAGATTTAATATTCCTGTTCCGGGTGAATACAAGTAACTGACAAATTCCAATTTGTCTATCAATAGTGCAATAAATTAGAGTTAAGAGGAGGAATAGATGTGGCACGTTCTATTAGAGATTCCCTTTCGGGATTTGGAAGTGAACTGTTGGAACGAATAAGAGAAGATAGCAATGCAAGGCTAGATGAAGCTGCCTTTGAAGAAAGAGTCATTGGGATTGAAAAGGCAACTGCGGCTCTGAAGGAAGCCAAAGTTGAAGATGAGAAAATCATTTACCTTTTGCAAAAATATTGGGATTTACGCCTTAGCGAGGCAAAGGAATTTTTGCAGCAAGAAAGATACACTGAAGAGAAGTAAAGGATTCCTGTAGGTAAACATCTCAAAGATAAATTCAGTTTAACGATACTAACTACATGAAAGGGAATCGACAATACTGTGCACAGATTGTCGGATGGATAAATGCATCCTCTGATAATATTGATGATGAAAGGAGGTTGTTTGATGGATTCTTTAAGAAGTATGAATAATGCATTGGAGTATATTGAAGAGCACTTAACAGAGGAAATTGATTATAGTGAAGTATCTAAAATCGCATATTGTTCAGAGTATCATTTCAAGCGGATGTTTTCTTTTTTAGCAGGCATAAGTTTATCAGAATATATTCGGAGAAGAAGACTGACGTTGGCTGCACTTGATTTGAAAGATAGGGATTTGAGAATAATTGATGTAGCCGTCAAATATGGCTATAATTCGGCTGATTCATTTTCCCGTGCTTTTCATTCCCTGCATGGCATTCTCCCTTCTGAGGCAAGGAGTGAGAATACACAATTAAAAGCTTATCCTCGAATGACCTTTCAATTATCAATTAAAGGAGGATGCGAAATGAACTATCGTATTGTTGAGAAAGGACCTTTTAAGTTAGTAGGATTTAAGAAGAGAGTTCCAATTATGTTTGAAGGTGTCAATCCAGAGATTGCAAAAATGACTGAACTTTTAACCCCTGAGGTTATTAAAGAATTAAAAGCACTTTCAAATGTAGAACCAACAGGGATTATTAGTGGATCTATTAATTTCTCGGAAGGAAGAATGGAAGAAAAGGGTGAGCTGGATCATTACATTGGGGTAGCAACATCAAGTGATGAGACAGCGGAATTTGATGTATTGAAAATAGATGCTTGTACCTGGGCAATATTTGAATCCATCGGTCCATTCCCAGAAACACTTCAAAATGTATGGGGGAGGATCTATTCAGAGTGGTTTCCATCTTCAGGATATGAAGCAGTTGAAGGTCCTGAAATTTTATGGAATGAGAGTCCAGACACTGGAAATCCAAAGTATCGAAGCGAAATCTGGATTCCAGTAAAGAAAAAAGACTATTAATTACATTAATGTTTATTATTGAGGGCGCTCCTAGTAAGAGTGCCCTTTTCGTAAACGGGTACGATTGGTGGATATGTTCCCGTCTACCGATAGCTCCAAAAACGCAGTGGATATGTTTCCGAGAACGGGCAGGTTCAAATGACATTCATTCTGTCCTCTCGAGCCACGTGGAGACGGTAGTCTTGATGTCAAGGGTTGAGAAATAGAAGTGTTCAAAAGACAGATAAATAAAGGGTTTTCAAGGTTGGAAGATTTTCTGCCTGATGTCTGGCAGTGCCTTTTAACCTTCGAAATCCTTATTTTTGTTTATGAGGAAATAGTTCAACTGTAAAAAATGTGTGTAGGGTTGAGTTGACAGGTTAGATAACGTTTATTTTTGTAGGGGTTGTGGAGACAGGATAGATGTGAAGTTTTTGATGTAAGGTATTTTTATCTTAATAAAAATTACTTTTTACAATAAAAAATTATATATTTTCAGTCCTTGACAACTAAACTTTCAAACCTATGTATGGCTTTATGCCATATTTCTTCTGCTTCGTCTCCCATGCTTTTTGCAAGCTGAAGTTTTGATCTTATTTTGGAAAGAATATTTTTTTTGCTCATCTATATTAACTTCTGGAACTAGAACGCGAAGTACATCATTTTCTTTATTAATTGCTGGGTATCCAGAACCACTACAAAACCTTTCAAATTGAGCAGTTACGATTTCGCTTCGGAGCATGTTGAAGTCGTAACACTGCTTACGAAGTAAGTAGATGTACGTCTCATGCCAGAAGTTCACAAGAAAGTGAGAAGAAGACGAAGCTTGATTGTTAGAACTTTACGGCTGAGTCAGTAGTATTGATTAAAAGAAAACACAGCTAAGAAATGTTGAAATTTCAATAGAAATAGAAGTTTTATAAAAAATGAATATGTTACCTTTAACGAGGATAGAAAACGGAAAGCTTAAAATTAAAAAAGAACAAGCTCTAAGTAGCCATCATTTTTATTTTAAGGTGGGGGTTATTTGAGTTTTACGAAAAATTTGACATGGGTTTATTCTTTAGTATTGCCCAGAAGATGACGGTGTTTGAAGGAGAAAAAATTATTGTAAGCCTACTTGATGGAACCGAGGTTGAAGTTGTAATTGAATAAAGGATTTAAGATGAGCCAGTTAGAGTGATGTATGGTCACTTTGACTGTTTTTTTTTGTTTTAAACAATAATATTCTGTCAATTTGTGTCGGAAAATATTTACAATGAAATTATTGACAAATTTGGAATGGGGGGTAGAATAATTATTGTAAGCAAGCTTGTTTATAGATTTGAAAGAATTATCTAAGGAAAAGTTCAAGGGGTGATTAAATCATGAAAAAATTGACAAGAAAAATTATTAGTTTTATACTTATGATACTGATGGTATCTAATATAAGTATTTCAGCTTTTGCAAGTGAAACTGAATTAAGTTCTAAAAATACAAATATTAATAAATGTAATATTGTTATTACTAATGATGGAGTGTATATTAATGATGTTTATTATACACAAGAACAGTTTGTGAAACTTCTTAATACTGCAGTAGAAGTAGATATAACTGAATTAAAAAACGATACTATTAAGAATAATAGTGCAATGAGAAGTGTTGGTGTGCAGAGTGCTACAGGAGCTCTTATTGCAGGTACATGGTGGATTCCAGGAGTTGGAGAAGTAGTGATTACTGCTGCTGGAGTAGTAATTATAGGTGGTACAGTAATAGCAGCAGGTACTTGGTTATATAACAAAGTTGTTGATTGGTTTGAAGCTAGAGCGGAAATAAAAGCTGTTAAACAAAAAATTCCTGAGCGTTTAAAGAACAAAAAAGGTGAAGTTGATTTAGGAAAGTTCAAGCAAAAAGTAAAAGGTAAAACTGCATATAAAGAAAAGGGAGGATGGACAATAGAGAAAGATACAGCACAACATGGAGGTAGAAAATGGAAATTAAAAGATAATTCGGGAAGAAGAGTTGCTTCTTTAGATGAGAATGGAAAGGTGTTAGGAAAGTAATGGAAAAGATATTAGAGTTTATTGAAATATTACAAAGTAGTGAATCTTATCATTATATTGATTGTTTACCCGAGAAAATCAGCAGTGATAGATATTTTGAATTGGAAGAATATCTTATGATAAATTACTTAGATGATTTTAGCCAAAAGATTTGTCGAATAATAATGAAAATGATTACATATTATGATGCTGAAATTTATTTAACAGAGTTTCCTGAAGAAAAGAGTAGATTTAAGTTTTATGAGTATGAATATAAAAATATTCGATCAAAATCGTTGCAAGAGATTCATAAAATAATTTCATATATCATAAAAAATGATATTTCATCAGCTCAAATAATCTTTCCCGAAAAAAATATTCTTGTTAGTATAGATGGTGGATTTTCTGTAACTATATATGGCAAGAATGATGAAGTATTAAAATTAGTTGAAAAACTTGTTAAGCAAGAGAATTTATTTCTAAAATTTGCTTTTTAGTTATTAATTGTGATAAACAATATATAAAAATAAATATACTATATTAGAATAAGTCCAGTAGATAGTAAATTTATAGGTTCTACTGGACTTTGAAATTTTAATATTTATTTTAATAAACCACAGAAAATTTTGTAAAATAAATAATATGATCAAAAACTATATTGTTGATTAATTGAGAAACAGTATCTGTAACATAAAAAATAAATGATAGTATATGGGGAATTATAGATATATAGGTAAATAATAAATAGAATAATATTTGAAAGGTTATGATGTACAATGGATTTAGATAAGTTAGAGAGAATTATAAAAAATGAAAAATGGGAGGAACTTATAGTTTTTTTCGATGCTATTAATGAATATTATTTAAAAACAGTTGAGAAATATGATCTTTTCAGAATTTCTTTTTACACTTGGTATGTTATGGCTGAATGGGGAAGATTATCACCAAAATTAGAAAAATGTTTAAACCAAGCAGAAAATATATTACTAGATGCCTTTAAAATAGCAACTGAGAAATATTCAAATGACGGAGATTATTTGTGGTTTTATGGTTATTTAATTAGTGTTTTTCCGGAACACTTTGTATCAGTATATTCTGATTATTTAAAAGCAGAAAATACAGGAAAACAAATGTTAAATGTGGCTTCACAAATGCAATATACTTTAGCAATTATTTTTAATGAAAAGTTTTCGGAAAAAGATGTTTTGGAAAGTGGGAAAAAAGACTTAGAAAACATATTTGATAAAAGTACAGAAGTATATAATTATTTTATTAAAATGATAGAACTGATAGAGTCTGAGAATAAAAAATAGAATATTTCAAATAGAAAAATATATAATGTTTCTGTTAAAGCAAAGTTATAAGCGTTCATCTTGAATTCATAGGGGGTAAAATTAAAATACTCCCTTATTTTTCTGTGAAAATTTATCACCTTTCTATCAAAACACATGTTGAGTGCGTCACATTGATGTCAAGGGTTTAGAAATAAAGAACAGAAAAGCTTGTAAATAAAGGGTTTCCAGACATTTAGTTTTTCCCGAGGCCGATCTGCCGGATGTGGCAATGTCAGGAAACCCTTATTTTGGTTGCTTGAGGGAACATATCAACCGTCCAGAAAATTAATAGTTGAGTTACCAGATTAGATAACCCCCTTTTTTACAGGGGGTTGAGGGTGCAGGATGGATGTATAATTTAATCTTCTCGCTCAGCATCCGTATCAAAAATTCTATCAAGTTCCTCGTTTGATGTAATGCCACGAACTTTATTTCTAACAGCTACTTTTGCCATATCAAGTCTATAGAAATGTTCACGACCGTCTAATCCTTTCTTTTGCCGGATAAGTTGAATTCTTCCAAATTTATCCCAATGTTTCTCTGCGAATTTTGCTAGGCCAACTGCCTTGGGATAATTGTCCTTACGGCTGGGGTCGTGTGGTTCTAGAATATCAAAAATGTAACCTTGTACATCAGCTCTCTCATAAGCCCCTAAATTGATTTGGACAATTGCCTATACATTTATTATAATGTAGAAAGTGATTGGAGGTAAGCCATGAGAGGAAGAACTTATACAAAAGAATTGAAGGAAGAAATATTAAGAGAA
>NZ_PVXN01000020.1 GCF_002995795.1 Clostridium thermopalmarium DSM 5974 | reverse complement strand
ATAATCAGTATCATGAACCATAGTGAAAATCTCCTGTATGTTTATACTCAACACCTATATCATACATGATTTTCACTATGGTTTTAATATTTTTTTATCTGTTGCATTTAATTTTACAATGAACCATTTTTTATAATCCTTTTGTTTTGTTTGTGCTTTGTAATATTTCATAAATTGTTTTAGAAGTGGTGTCTTTTAAAGTATATCCTAAAAGTTCAACAACTTCTTTTAATTCTTCTTCAAAAGAAGTTTCTATTTCTATATAAGGAAAAGGGCAAAAACTTTTTTCATTTATATCAATTTCAATTAAAGTGTTTTTGTATTTATAACTTTCTCTGTATTTTTTTATGGATTCTACTAGTTGAAGTCCTAAGGACTTAAAGATGTTCTCTCCATCTACTGGATCGCTGATTTCTATTTCATATTCACTCATTACCTTATATTTATCCTGACTTAATAATTTTTTAGTTGTCATATAATAATGTTTTTCATTTCTTAAGTTATCTTCTATAATTCTTATTCTTGCATAGCCTTTTTCATTTAAAAGCCTTCTATCACTAAAATCGAAAATATTATTGATTTGATTTTCTTCTTTAACCTTAACTGCATTCATGTTTAAGAGTTTTTTTCGAATGTCATCTACATCAATGTCTATTATTCTAGTTTCTATTTCCTGCATTTAAAACACCTCATTATGCTTTTTGCGACATTTGAATTATAACATATATAAAATAGAATTGGCAATTGAGAATGTCAATTGCCAATTAAGTTTGAGTTTTAGGTAAGTTCTTCAATATCATCATAGTCTACAGAGAAACTTTCACCTTTATCTAGAGATACATGTCCAGAACTATAAGGTTCGCCATCTATAGTGATATATACTTTGTTACAATTATAATAACTTCCAAGTGTATTTGTAATACTTTTTAGAATTAAAAGTTCTTTTGATCCACCTGCATTCATATCATCTAAAAATTCTTTAGAAAAATCTACGTAAACTTTATTTTCATTAGTGTTTAAATATAATTTATTGATTTTTGTGTTTTTACTTATAAGTGTAGATAGATTGCTTTTTACTGGAATTTTAAAATAGTTTTCAAACATATCTTTAACTTCTCCATCTGTTTTTAAATATGCTTTAGCTTCAGTAGATACTATTTTTACATCATTATTCATAGGCTGTGGATAGTAGAGTTTTAAAGCTTGAGGAGTAGGAGAACTAGGTGAGAGCCTGAAGTTAGAGCATGAAACAAAAATGAAAATAGGAAATATTATCATTACTAAAATTTTTAAAATTTTTTTCATTTATATCACCCCTGCAATTTTCGTATAGTATATTGTTTGACAATAAGCTAATTTTTATCCTGTGATGAATGACAGTATATATGGAATGTATGTAATTTAATTCAAAAAATTAATAAGAAAATTGTGGTCAAATTTTCTTATTGATCATGGAGTTTAGGAAGGGTAACTATAAATGTTGTACTTTGGTTTGGAATGATTTTTATAAAAATTTTTCCTTTATGTTGTTCGACTATGTGCATTTATTATATGTTATTAGATATTATAGAAATAAATCTTAAAACTTAATCATAGCAAAACAGACTATTGGCAAATGCTAATAGTCTGTTTTAAACTATCTAAACTTCTAAACTTTCAACTACTCTTTTATAGTGTGTTAGCAGAACCTAGAACTTCAACTATTTTCTTTTCAACTACTTGTCTTATTAAATCTCTTCCAGGTCCTAAGTATTTTCTAGGGTCAAATTCAGCAGGCTTTTCACCAAATACTTTTCTTATACCAGCAGTCATAGCAAGTCTTAAATCAGTATCCATGTTGATCTTGCATACTGCCATAGAAGCTGCACGTCTAAGCATATCAGCAGGAACTCCCTTAGCTTTAGATGGAATATTTCCTCCATTAGCATTACATGTTGCAACTAATTCAGGATCAACTGAAGATGCTCCATGAAGAACTATTGGGAATCCAGGTAATTTTTGTTGAATTTCTTCTAATATATCAAATCTTAATTTAGCTTCTCCTTCGAATTTGAAAGCACCATGGCTAGTTCCAATTGCTATAGCAAGAGAGTCACATCCAGTTCTATTAACGAAATCAACTGCTTGGTCTGGGTCAGTGTATATATGTACGTCACTCTTAACATCATCTTCTACTCCAGCAAGAACTCCAAGTTCAGCTTCAACAACTACTCCATGAGCATGAGCATAATCAACAACTTCTTTAGTTTTTCTTACATTTTCTTCATAGTCATAGTGAGAACCATCAAACATAACAGAAGTAAATCCATTTTCTATGCATAGTTTAACTGTTTCTAAATCAGGGCCGTGGTCTAAATGTAGAGCAACATCTATTCCAGTATCAGCTATAGCAGCATCAACCATTGCTTTTAGGTATTTAGGACCAGCATATTCTAATGCACCCTTTGAAACTTGAAGTATTACAGGAGATTTTTGAGCTTTAGCGCCTTCTACAACACCTTGCAATATTTCCATATTGTTAATATTAAAAGCTCCGATAGCATATTTCCCTTCGTAAGCTTTTTTGAACATTTCCTTAGTAGATACTAATGCCATATAAAAAACCACCTTCCAATAATGTTTAGTGGGACTATATTTGTCCCTCTGATACTAATATCATAATTAAATATTATACTCTACTATTATGAAATTTACCATAGATATTATCAGAGATTTCGCATCTAATTTCCAGTAAAGCTTTTTTCTTTATAGGAAATTAGATTTTTTCTATTTTATTGAAATTTTGGAAGGGAAAAAGGCCGTAGGCCATGTATATAGATACACCTTCCC
>NZ_PVXN01000019.1 GCF_002995795.1 Clostridium thermopalmarium DSM 5974 | reverse complement strand
AGGGGGAAGGTGTATCTATATACATGGCCTACGGCCTTTTTCCCTTCCAAAATTTCAATAAAATAGAAAAAATCTAATTTCCTATAAAGAAAAAAGCTTTACTGGAAATTAGATGCGAAATCTCTGAAACTAAGAATACATTATTTACTTTAGTTTAAAAATATGCAATAATAAAAAGTCGAAGTTTTTTGTACTTGAAATAATTATTATTAATAAAACAAGATTTTATAGAATGAGGGGTATTACAAATGAAAATAGGATTTGACCATGAAAAATACTTAGAAGAGCAATCAAAGTACATATTAGAAAGAGTTAATAACTATGATAAACTGTATTTAGAATTTGGAGGAAAGTTACTACAGGATTTGCATGCTAAAAGAGTTCTTCCTGGATTTGATGAAAATGCAAAAGTTAAGCTCCTACATAAATTAAGAGAAAAAGCTGAAGTTGTCATTTGTGTGTATGCAGGAGATATTGAGAGAAACAAGATAAGAGGAGACTTTGGAATTACATATGATATGGATGTTTTAAGGCTTATTGATGAATTAAGAGAATATGAACTTGATGTAAATAGTGTTGTAATAACTAGATATGAAGGACAGCCATCTGCAAATGTATTTATAAATAAGCTAGAGCGTAGGGGAATAAAAGTATACATTCATAAGCCAACAAAAGGATATCCAACAGATGTAGATACAATAGTGAGCGATGAAGGATATGGACAAAATCCATATATAGAGACTACAAAACCGATAGTTGTTGTAACAGCTCCAGGACCAGGAAGCGGAAAACTTAGCACATGTCTCAGCCAACTTTATCATGAATATAAAAGAGGAAAAAATGCAGGATATTCAAAGTTTGAAACTTTCCCAGTATGGAATATTCCTTTAAAACATCCTCTAAATATAGCCTATGAAGCTGCCACAGTAGATCTTAAGGATGTAAATATGATAGATTCTTTCCATATGGATGCTTATAATGAAGTTGCTGTAAACTATAATCGTGACCTTGAGTTATTCCCTGTGCTAAAGAAAATAATAGAGAAAATAACAAGAAAGGAATCCATATATAAATCTCCAACAGATATGGGAGTCAATAGAGTAGGTTTTGGAATTATAGATGATGAAGTTGTAAAGGAAGCTTCAAAACAGGAAATAATAAGAAGATATTTTAAGACAATTTGTGAATATAAAAAAGGGTATGTGGATAAAGATGCTTATCAAAGAATAAAGCTTATTATGGAAGAACTTAATTTAAAGCCAGAAGATAGAAAGGTGGTTATTCCTGCAAGAGAATATTCCCATAAGCTAAGACAGGATTCTAGCAAAAATGATGTTTGCCCTGTTGTAGCACTAGAGCTTTTAGATGGAACAATTTTAACTGGTAGAAAATCTGAGTTGATGGAAGGAACAGCTGCTGCAGTGTTAAATGCTATTAAATATTATGCTAATATATCTGATGAAATATATCTCCTTTCTCCAGTTATACTTGAGCCGATTGTAAACTTAAAATCTAAAATTTTAGGAGATAAAAATGTAGCTTTAAATTGCGAAGAAATATTGATTGCCCTTAGTATTTCAGCGGCAACTAATCCAACAGCTCAAGTAGCAATGAAAAAGCTTCCAATGTTAAAAGGATGTCAAGCTCATTCGACTACGATTTTAAATGGAAGTGATGAACAGACATTTAGAAAACTAGGAATAGATGTAACATGTGATGCTGAATATCCTTCAGGAAATCTTTATTATATGTTCTAGAAGCCGCGGAGTTTAGAGAGTTTTAAAATGATTTAAAGTTATAATGGATAAATTTGTTAATATGGATTTGCCAATTAGAATATAATTTTGATAAATATATGTAAAAGTTGAAAATATTCGAGTTTTTATGAAAACATTTAAAAAAAAGTTGGACAAAAATTTAACAATGTATTATAATTAGCTTTAGTAAAGAGTTTATTACTTGGGGGTGTAAGTATGGCTATTATTCAAACTAAGCAAGAAGCTGTAAAAAACATTAAAGATAATACAACAGTTATGATAGGTGGATTCTTTGGAGTTGGTATTCCACTTGAAATGATCAATGAGATTGCAGACAGTGGTGTTAAGGATTTAACTTTAATCGCTGTCGCTGGAGGATATCCAGGGGGAGGAAGAGATTTAGGAAGGCTTACGATAAATAAGCAAATTAAAAAATTTATAGGAACTCATATTGGAACAGACCCAGAGTTTGTAAGACAATATAATGCTGGTGAAGTAGAAGTAGAATTTAATCCAATGGGAACTTGGATTGAAAGAATAAGAGCAGCAGGAGCAGGGCTTGGAGGAATAATTACTCCTACAGGAATTGGAACAGAAGTTGAACAAGGTAGAGAGAAAATAACTATAGATGGAAAAGAATACTTAGTATATCCGCCATTAAGGGCAGATGTAGCAATAATTAAAGGATATAGAGCAGATAAGTATGGAAACATAGAGTATAGAGGAACTGCATTAAATTCAAATCCAGTAATGGCAACAGCGGCAGATTTGGTTATTGCAGAAGTAGATGAAATAGTTGAGGTTGGCGAAATTCCTTATAATAATGTAGGAACTCCTGGAATTTTTGTTGATATTATTGTTCAAGGTAAATCTCTTGAGGAAAGAAAGCAAGATCTAGAGGAACTTTGGGCATCTAAAAACAAATTAAGATAGGGGGTATAGCGATTATGAATAGTAGGGAACTTATCGCAAGAAGAATAGCAAAAGAATTTAAAAGTGGAATGGTAATTAATTTAGGAATTGGTATTCCTACAGCATCAGCTAACTACATACCAGAAGGAGTAGATGTAATACTTCAGACAGAAAATGGAGGACTTAGATTTGGAGAAACTCCTAGAAAAGGAGAGTCAGATCCAGACCTTGGAAACGCAGGTGGAGAGCCAATTACAATGCTAAAAGGTTCAGCAGCTTTTGATTTATCTAATTCTTTTGTAATTATTAGAGGCGGACATGTTGATATGACAGTTTTAGGAGCTTTAGAGGTAGATCAAGAAGGTAATATTGCTAACTGGAAGATACCAGGAAAGTATACTCCAGGAATGGGCGGAGCGATGGACTTATTAGTAGGAGCAAAGAAAGTTATAGTGGCTCTTACTCATACAAATAAAGAAGGACAATCTAAAATTTTAAAGAAATGCACATTACCATTATCTGCAGCAAAAGCTGTTGACTTAATAATCACTGAAAAAGCTGTTATGGAAGTTACTGAAAAAGGATTAGTATTAAAAGAAGTAGCTCCAGGTGTTTCAGTAGAAGATGTTCTTAAAGTTACAGATGCAGATTTAATAGTTCCTGATGATGTAAAGGAAATGGAAATATAAAGTACCAGTGAAAAACTTCGGAAAGAGTGAAAACTCTGTCTGAAGTTTTTTTATTTAGCATTAAGTAGGAATTAAATTCTCGCTTATAAGGCAAAATAAAGTAAATGGAAATAATATAATTTTTAAGAATGAAGGTGAGAATTAAATATGGATAAGGGCAATGTGAAAGTAATTCCTTTAGGGGGGCTTGGGGAAATTGGTAAAAACATAACAGTTATTGAATATGAAGAAGAAATTATTGTAATAGACTGTGGTATATCTTTTCCAGATGAAGATGTGTATGGTGTAGATTTAGTAATTCCTGATATAACCTATCTAATAAATAACAAAGAAAAAGTAAAGGGAATCTTTATAACTCATGGGCATGAGGATCATATAGGTTCACTTCCTTATATATTAAAACAATTAAATGTACCTGTTTATGGAACAAAACTTACTTTAGGAATAATAGAAAATAAATTAAGAGAGCATGGCATACTTTCAGATTGCAAATTGAATGTAGTGTCAGCTGGAGATACAATAAAACTTCAGAATTTAAAGATTGAATTCATAAGAAATACTCACAGCATAGCAGATTCATGCTGTATTGCTGTACACACCCCTGTTGGAACTTTATTACATACTGGAGATTTTAAAGTGGATTATACTCCTATTGACGGGTTAGTAATGGATTTAGAACGTATATCGACCTTAGGAAAAGAGGGAATATTGCTTCTTATGGCTGACAGTACAAATGTAGAACGTCCAGGACATTCTATTTCAGAAAAATCCATAGGCGAAACTCTGACTAGAATATTTTCAAATGCTGAAGGAAGAGTAATTGTAGCAACCTTTGCCTCAAACATTCATAGGATGCAGCAAATAATAGATGCTTCCGTAAAAAATAGGAGAAAGATAGCATTTAGTGGAAGAAGTATGGTAGATATTTCAGAGGTAGCAATGAATTTAGGATATCTTCATATACCAGATGGATATATGATAAACATAGATGAAATAAATAAATATCCTAACGAGCAGATTACAATAATAACCACAGGAAGCCAGGGAGAAGCTATGGCAGGACTTGCTAGAATAGCATTTTCTAATCATAGAAAGATTAAAATTGAGCCTAAGGATTTGGTACTAATCTCTGCATCTCCGATTCCAGGAAATGAAAAACTTATATCAAGAGTAATAAATGAGTTGTTTAGAAAGGGTGCAGAGGTAATATATGATGATTTAGAAGAAGTTCATGTATCAGGTCATGCGTATCAAGAAGAAATAAAGTTAATTCATACTTTAGCTAGGCCAAAATTTTTTATGCCTGTTCATGGAGAATACAGACATTTAAAGCATCATGCTGATTTAGCGGTTAAATTGGGAATGAATAGAAAGAATGTATTTATTTTAGAAACAGGTCAGGTCTTAGAGCTATCAGATAATGAAGTTAAGATAGCAGGAAGAGTTCCTACTGGAGCTGTATATGTTGATGGACTTGGAGTTGGGGATGTAGGAACTATAGTTCTTAGAGATAGAAAGCATTTAGCTGAGGATGGTATGCTGGCTATAGTTGTTACATTAGAGAGAGAATCTTATAGTGTAATAGCAGGTCCTGATGTAATAACAAGAGGTTTTATATATGCAAAAGAGTCAGAGGAATTAATTGAAGAAGTAAAGAATATTGTAAAAAAAGAGCTGAACAAATCATTAGATAATAGAATTATTGAATGGTATGTTTTGAAGTCTAATATGAAAAAGGCTGTGGAAAAATTTTTGTTTGAAAAAACAAAGAGAAGACCTATCATTCTTCCGATTATTATGGAAATTTAAAATAAATAGCTCTATTATTGGCATCAATAGTAGAGCTAATATACCAAAAGAAAGGGTAAGGAAAAAATATAAAAATTAATAGGATTATGGTGTTTTCTGAAGTTACAGTCGAATCTTTTTCGAAAACAAACATAATTTATTGCAATAGGTTGATTTTTGAAGAAATATTTAAGAATTTAAAGGTAATGGCAAATAAAGTGGTAAATAAAACAGTATAAACACGTAAAAGTTCTCGATTTTTGTAGATGATTAATGTATATTAGTGCTTAGGAAACTAGGTGTGTGATAAATCTTTATATTTATATAGAGTTGTTTATCTTTATTATAAAGGTTTATCATGTATCTAATAATAAAATTTATATGAAATAACTTAAAAAATATATGTTTAATTATGCTATTAGTAGTTAGCTACTTAATTAAATAGGAGGCTATTATGAAAATAATAATTATTGGAGCAGGGAAAGTAGGCTACAATTTAGCAGAAAGCTTAGAGAAGGAAGGAAACGATGTAACAATCATTGATAAAAATCCAGCTGCGCTAAAGAGAGCCGAAGAAAATTTAGATGTAATGTGCATAAGAGGAAATGGTATTAGCACTAGTACTCTGTTAGAAGCAGGAGTGAGAGGAACAGATTTACTTATTGCAGTTACTAATAGTGATGAAGTAAATATAGTGTGTTGCCTTACTGCAAAGAAATTAAAAGCTGCTCATACTATTGCAAGGATTAGAGACACAGAATATGCAAGAGAGCTTTCTTTATTAAAAGAAGAACTTGGCCTTGAAATGGTTATAAACCCTGAGATGGCAGCTGCTGATGAGATTGCACAGCGGGTTAACTTTTCTTCTGCAGTAAATGTGGAGAATTTCTCTAAAGGTATGGTAAAAATGGTTGAATTTAAGATTACTAGAGATATGCCTATTGTGGGCCAAGCTTTAGAGAATATATTGAGTAAATTTAAGTTTCGTATATTAGTTGGAATAGTTGTAAGAGGAGAAGAAGTTATAGTACCAAATGGAAAGTTTGTAATAGAAGAAAATGATAGAATTCATGTAATTGGAAAATATTCAAGTATTTATAACTTTAGTAAAATGGCAGGAGTTTTGCCACAAAAACTAAAAAATATTATGATACTTGGTGGAGGAAGAATTGCCTACTATCTTGCAAGTATGCTTTTAGATATGGGAGTAAATGTAAAAATAATTGAAATAGATAAAGAAAGATGTGTAGCTCTTTCAGAGCTTTTACCAAGAGCACTTATTATTAATGCTGATGGAACAGATGAAGAACTTCTATTATCTGAGAATATAAAAGATATGGATGGATTTATTGCGGTAACAGGCATGGATGAAGAAAATCTTTTATCCTCCTTGGTAGCTAAACAAAATGGAGTAAAAAAAGTTATTACTAAAATAAGCAGAACAAACTATTCACATATTGTTAATAGTTTAGGGCTTGATAATGTAATAATTCCTAAGGTTATAGTTGCAAATCAGATTTTAAAGTATGTAAGAGGAAATAATATAGAATCCTTATATAGAATAGTTGATGGAAAGGTTGAAATATTAGAATTTATTGCAAATCGTGAAAATAAGATCTTAAATATACCATTGAAAAAAATAAAGTTTAAAAAAGATGTTATTGTTGCAACAATAGTCAGAAAAAAGAAAATTATAATTCCTCATGGTGATGATACCATTCAGGAAGAAGATAGAGTTATCGTTATATCTAAGGATAAGAATATAAATAAATTAGAAGATTTAATATCTAGCTCAAATGGAGGAAAACACAATGAACTATGGGATGGTATTAAAAAGCTTGGGGAGATTATTAATATGTGAGGGTTTGGTAATGATCCCCTCTTTCATAGTAGCCTTAATATATAATGGAGGAAATGATGAAAGAGCTTTTTTAATTACAATTGCAATATTGTTTATAGTTGGATTGCTAGCTGCTAGAATTAAGCCTAAAAGAAGAAATATTTATGCTAGAGATGGCTTTGCTATTGTAGCTATTGGATGGCTTCTTGCTGCATTTTTTGGTGCTTTTCCTTTTGTAATAAGTGGAGCTGTTCCATCTTTTGTAGATGCATTTTTTGAAACAACATCAGGCATTACAACTACTGGATCTAGTATATTGAAAGATGTTGAAAGTCTGCCTCAAGGAATTCTATTTTGGAGAAGCTTTACTCATTGGATTGGAGGTATGGGAGTACTTGTTATGACATTGGCTATACTACCATCTGCAAAAGCAGGCACTCTTCAAATAATGAAAGCGGAAAGTCCAGGACCCAATCCAGGAAAATTAGTACCCAAGGTAGGGCAAACAGCTAAGATTTTATATGGTATATATGGAATAATTACAATTATAGAAGTTATACTGCTTAAAGTAGCTGGTATGCCGTTGTTTGATTCATTAATTCATACATTTGGAACAGTTGGCACAGGGGGATTCTCTAGTAAGGGATTAAGTGTTGGAGCTTATAATAATATATATGTTGAGATTATTATTACAATTTTTACGTTTGCATGTGGAGTGAACTTTTCACTGTATTATCAAGCTATTAAAGGAAATATAAAAGAGATTTTTAAAGATGAGGAATTTAGGTTTTATCTTGGAATTGTTTTAGTGTCTATTGCACTTATAACTTTAAATATTCATGAAAACATTTTTAAAACAATAGGTGAGTCTTTAAGATATTCTGCATTTCAAGTGGTTACTATTACAACAACAACAGGGTATTCCACTACGGATTTTAATTTATGGCCAACATTTAGTAAAATGATTTTATTAAGTCTTATGTTTGTTGGAGGATGTGCAGGATCTACGTCAGGAGGAATTAAAAATATTAGAATAATACTGCTTTTTAAGGTTATAAAAAGAGAAATTTTAAAAGTTGTTCATCCTAAAGCAGTATATACTATAAAGGTTGGAGGAAAATCTATAGATGAAGAAACTTTAATGAGTATAGGAGGATTTTTTTTCATATATTTCATTATATTTATTATTAGTATTTTTATAGTTTCACTAGATGGGTTTGATATGATAACTTCAACTTCAGCTGTGGCAGCAACTCTAGGAAATATAGGACCAGGTTTTGGAATGGTAGGACCTATGGGGAATTTTTCAGATTTTTCTATTTTAAGTAAGATAGTAATGTCTCTAGATATGATAATTGGAAGACTTGAAATTTATCCAATATTACTACTTATAATGCCAACCTTCTGGAGAAAATAAAAGTATCTAAGGAGATTTATCCTTAGATACTTTTATTTATTTTGAAATTGGTTTGTCTTACCCATAATATAGGCTAATTTAATCATGGACTTTTCTTCTTCGGAGATTTCTCTATTAAATATTTTTTCAAACTGATTGATTAGACTATCATAGTCTACAGTCTGTTTTCTTTTATTGAGCTTATTATCTTTTTTATTTTTATAAAAGGTGCATATTTTAGGTTTAATATTTTTGCTATATATTTTTTTAAATACTTCTGCTGTATAAGTAGCATCTGCAAGAGCGTTATGAAAATCCTCTTTAAAAGGAATATTCAGCAAGGCAACTGCAGCACCTAGACCTATGCTAAAACCTTTTTTACGCTTAAGATATTTAGATGCATAACTTTGAAGATCTATATACTCATTTGGAACTTTAGAAATATCTAGTTTATAGTAGAGTATATTTCTAAATAACTCCCTAATATCTGCCATGCCCCAAGTGCATAAAATGCTTCTGTCACCATTTAAAAATTCCATGAATTCTTCATATATAATTTCAAAAGGTTTTGCTTTATTAAGCTTTTCTATAGTAAGCCCTGTAAGCTCAGCTATAAGAGGATGAAGGGTAGTATATATACTAGGTTTTATAAGTCTGTCCAAAGTAGAAATAGTGTTCAAATTTTTATCTAATTTAACAGCTCCGAGCTGAATTATTTCAAAAGGACAGTCTTTGTTTATTGCACTTTTATCACCTTTTACAGGGCTATATCCTTGGTTGAATTCTAAATCAAATACTATATAATTCATTATAAATATCCCCTAAGTTTAAGTTTCACTATTATTATACCACCAAATTTAAGGGGTAAACATATTTAATAAGATTAGATGACTTTTAGTATTTTAAAATATAGATATTAGAAGCTATAGAAAAAACTTATAAGCACTGGAACAAGAGAACTTAGTATTGCTCCATTTAAAAATGATATCATAGTTATATTAGGAGATGTAACCTCGGATATAAGAGGAAGAGTAGTATCCATAGAAGTGGCACCAGCTGGAGCTATAACAGTATAATGATTTAATCTAGATGCAATAACAGGAATGAGCATTACTGCAATAAGTTCTCTAAAGATATTTGTAAGAAAAGCTATAGTTCCAATATTAACTCCATCTAGATTTGATAACATCACTCCAGATAAACTATACCACCCAAAACCAGAGGCTATAGATAAGCCAGATTTCATTGGAATATGATAAATTAAGGAAGTTATAATGCCTCCAGTAAAACTTCCTAAGATTATACACAATGGAATTAGCAATACCCTAAAACCAGTATTTTTTAAATCTTTTAGGATAGATTTATTAGATCCCACATCAATTCCAACAGATAAAATTAAAATATTTAGAGCAATGGTACTGAAAATTTCCATATTATTTGCAATACTTTCAGGGACTATAAGATATCCAGAGAGCATCCCAGTTATAACTGCTATAAGTATAATGAGTGTCACTTAGAATCACTCTCCTTCATAAACTTATTAGTTACTATAAATACTAAAATAATACTAAATAAAGAAGTCAAAATGGCAAAGGTGATAGATACAGCGCCTATATTTTTTAAGTTTTTAATTACAGATTTATTTGCGCCAGCAGATACTCCCATAGAAAAAAGCAAAAATATTACTCCAAATTGCTGAATTTTATTATTAATTTTCTTTTGCTTATGAGATAATTTGAAGAAATATCCTATAGCTGCACCTACTGATAAAGATAGAAGAATTGTCCACATAAGATTTCTTCCTTTCGTAAAATTATAACCTACTTAATTATACTATCAAATTGTTTATTAAAATATCAAGTGAAATAATAGGTGGCAACTATAGGACGCTATTAGAATCTTTCCTAAATGCAAATCCGATACGTAATGTTTAACATTGAATGATGCTAGATTTTCTTCTAGTGAGCAAAGTTTTTGTTTCCTCTATTTAAGATTGCCCTTAGATTTTTTACTGGCAGTAATGACATTATAGCAATGGCAACTCCACCTTCCACCAAGATAAATAGACCATTTACTGTAAACGAATATATAAATGGGGACATTCCTTTAGGAGCAAAGCTTCCAAAGAAGACCCATCCGGAAATGAAGTGACATAAAAATCTTCCAAAGATGGCCACAACGGAACCTAGCACTTTTCTCTCTGGGAAGTATCCAGCTAGTCCTAAAGCTATAAATGGTAATGGATAATCAAATAAAACTTGAACAGGATGCAAAATATATGGGTCAAGAGAAAGAGTAATAAGTCCATATAGGAATCCTGTTAAAAAACCTATTTCAGGGCCATAGAAAAAAGCAACTAATAATATTGGTACCATGCTTCCAGCAGTAATGCTTCCACCTTGAGGTAAGTGATATATTCTAAATACCTTAAGTACTGTGGCTAACCCTAAAGATACGCCAATAATAGCTATAATTCTTGAATTAAGTTTAATTTTTCTAGTCTTTATTAGCACTCCTATTATAATTAATAAACCTATAAGTGCAATAATTGAAGTTGGATTTTTGATTAGAGTTAAAATATTTTCTTTTAATGACATAAAAATAACCTCCTTTAAATTTGTGCTAAGGAAGTTGCAGTAGGATTATAATCCTTATAATCAAAAAAGCCGTAATGTAGGATTACGGCTAGTAGATTACAAGTACTATGTAACTGCTTTCCTACGCTGGCATTATCCAGATCAGGTTAGAGGGTTAATGAATAAATTCATCTCTCAGCCCAAAGGCACCCCTAGCACATATATTTTATTTTATGATTTCATTCTAGCATTAGCATATAGATATTGCAAGACTTAAGTAAAATAATTAATACCAAATTTTAAAATTATAGGAAGAAACGATAGTTTATAAATGATGCAAGATATATATGTATATTAATACGTACAACTTGGTATTACGAATAAGTTGTTTGAAAATTATTCGAGCTTAAATATAATATGCAAGAATTAAAAAAAATAATTCATTTTTATTGAAGAATATGCTTTAAATTGATATAATATTAGTAAGATATGAATGTTAATTTTATATAAATTCATATGAAAGGGTGAGATGAATAATGAATAATAGAAAACTATCATTAGCTGCAAAGATTGTAATAGCATTAGTAGCTGGAGTAATGTTTGGAATAATTGCAAATTTATTTTTTTCAACGGGAATAAATGAAGGAATAAGCAAGTGGATATTATCCCCTCTTGGAGATATGTTTTTAAGAGCGATAAAGATGCTAGTTGTACCTCTCGTATTGTGCTCTCTAATATGTGGAGTTGCTAGCATTGGAGATATAAAAAAATTAGGAAGAGTGGGAGTAAAAACTATAATATATTATGTTTTTACTACAGCTTTAGCTATATCTTTAGCAATGGCAGTTGCTAATGTGATAAAGCCGGGAATAGGAACTAATTTAAGTATACAAACAGCCGAAAAAGTTGAAACCGCAACTCCACCTTTTATTATGGATATGTTTGTGAATATGATTCCAACTAATCCAATTGAAGCTATGGTAAAAGGAGATATGCTTCAAATAATAGTTTTTGCTATATTATTTGGAATGTGCATAACATTAATTGGTAAAAAAGGCGAAACATTATTAGATATGATATCTCAAATAAATGAAGTGCTTTTAAAAATGATAACTGTTATTATGCTTACTGCGCCTGTTGGAGTTTTTGCGTTGATATCAAAAGTTATAATGTTCCAAGGAATAGGAGCATTACTGCCTCTTTTAAAATATTTCATGACAGTTATACTATCATTAATTTTACAAGCTTTAATAGTGTATGGAACTGCACTTAAAGTACTTGGAGGACTTAATCCTATAAAGTTTTTCAAAAAGTTCTGGCCTGTTATGCTTGTAGCTTTTAGTACTTCAAGTAGTAATGCTACAATTCCTGTAAGCCTTGAAACTTGTGAAGAAAAACTTGGTGCATCTAGATCTGTAGCAAGTTTTACTATACCATTGGGTGCTACTATTAATATGGATGGTACTGCTATAATGCAGGGAGTTGCGACTATATTTATATCTCAATTAGTAGGAGTAAATCTTACAATACATGAGATGTTAATGGTAGTATTAACAGCTACTTTAGCTTCAATTGGAACAGCAGGAGTTCCTGGAGCAGGTATTGTAATGCTTTCAATGGTTCTTCAACAAGTTGGACTTCCAGTAGAAGGAATAGCATTGATATTGAGTGTAGATAGATTACTTGATATGTTAAGAACTGCTGTTAATGTAACAGGAGATGCAGCAGCCACTATAATAATGTCAAATTCTGAAAAAGAATTAAATTTAGATATATATAATAGCGACATAGATTTAGAAAAAGAGCTAAATGCAGAGGAAAGCGCGATTTAAGAAAAATGCACATTATTTTTATCAAGTAGAGTAGTGTTGAACAAGTATTAGAAACTCTTTATTTCTGACTTAAAAATACCATAATAATCTTCTATTATCTGAGCGATAGTGAGAAGGTTTTAGGGTGGATAGTCAGAAATATTAGAGTTTTTTTTGCATAGTGAAGTTTTTATGAATATAATACAAAATCATCCGTCCATTAAATTATTTTTATATAGTTGCAGAATATATAAAAATAGTGTAAAATTACACTAAACATATAAAAATTACATATACTATTAAGAGGATAGAGGTGAAAAGATGGGGATTTCAACTCGAGAAGAGTTAATAAGTATAGTATCAAAAAAGTTCAGGCTTATAAGAAGCGAGTATAATTTTTCCCAGGATAAAATGGCAGAGATTTTGGGAATTTCAAAGAAGACTTTAATTCAAATAGAAAAGGAAAGAACTGAAGCTTCTTGGACATTGGTTTTAGCAGTATGTGGTCTTTTTAGAGAAAGTGAGATATTAAAAATGGTTATAGGAGAAGATCCTATAGAGCTTGTAGAGACCATAGTATTTAAAAATATGGACACTCCTAAGAATTTAACAGGTGGTGGAAAGGTATTTTGGAGGGATATTGAAGTTGATGGAAAATTTAAGGTTCAGAAAAATATAATAAGTTCTCACTATAGAATAATAGATGGAAATAACAGAAGATGGTATAGTTCTTTTGACAAAGAATATATATTAAAGAAGTTTTATGAACTTTTAAAAGGAGGGGAAGATAGTGAAGAAGAAACTGAGTAAAGCTTATTATAAGTTTCTTTTAGAAGAATTAAATAGTCAAAAAGATAGAGGAATAATTACTAAGCAGCAGTTAGATGATATGATGACATTCTATGAGGAAGAGGAGAATATCAATTTTATAAAAACATTAGTTACTGTAGGGGCTGTGTTGATTGGACTTGGAGTTTTGACTTTTGTAGCAAGTAACTGGATATACATTAGTAAAATATTTAAGGTGATAATTATTGAATCTGTAGTAGGTTTTTCTATATTTGCATCCTTTAAGTTAGAAAAGGAATATTATAAAACCTCAAGAGCATTATTATATCTCAGTGTTTTAGCTTATGGAGCAGGGATTTTTTTAATGGGGCAAACCTTTAATTATGGTGGAGAATTTACGGGAGCATTTTTATTATGGTCCATAGGTGCTTTGGCTGTAAGCCTTATATTAAAGGAAGAAATTATTTTTATATTTTCCCATTTTTTATTTCTCATATATATAAATAGCAGTTTTGATGATAATATAATTATTTTGGCTTCAGTTATTACAGCTGTCTTTTATGCAGGTAATAAATACTTCAATTACTCTAAAGTTATAACTTTTTTCAATAATTTAATAGTTTTAAATCTCGTTTTATATTTTTTTAACTATATAGACTTAGATAATTTATATATAGCGCTAATATTCTTTTTATTAGGATTATTAATGTACTATATAAAACATAAGTTGAATTTGGATATATTTAAGCTTCAAGGACTTATTGTATCAGGCATAAGTGGATTATTTTTAACCTCAAAGCATCTTTGGGAAAATCTAAGCTTTATAAACAATGGAAATTTTGTATCTATTAGTTTTGCAGTGATCTTATTACTCTACCTTCTCATATTAGTGAAAAAAGGAATGCTAATTCCTCTCATATTTATCTGCGCTTTAATTTTAAGATACTATTTTGACACTCTATATGATTTTATGCCAAAATCTTTATTCTTTGTTATAGGTGGAGTTATCCTATTAGGATTCGGATATTATTTTGAGAAGCTTAGAAAGAAGCCAGGAGGTATTTTAAATGAAAAAGATAGTTAAAAAGAGAGGGTTTAAATATTTGATGTCATTTTTAATTCCATTTTTTATACTGCTTTCTATGACAATAAGACCTTTAATGACAAATATATTTGGAGAAGAAATACTCATAAAAACAAAACCTTTTGACCCGAGAGATGTATTTAGAGGCGATTATGTGCGGCTTGATTATGAAATTAGTGAAGTACCTTTAGAGAAACTAGAAAATGAGATACTAGCTATGAAAAATGGAAATGGATATGAAGATTTTAAAGGACTAAAAAAGAAAGAGCTGTATGTGATATTGAAAGAATATAATGATTTTTATATGGTTGATAAGGTTACTTTACAAAAGCCAAATGGTGGAGTATTTCTTAAAGGTAAATATAAATATCCTATTTATAAAGAGTTGGATAAGGAAGAACTTCAGAAAAAAGAAAATGGCATTCATAAAATAGAAGTGAAAGGAATTAGAATAGATTATGCCCTGGACAAATATTTTGTACCTGAAAACACAGGAAAAAATTTGGAAGATACTGTGATAAAAGGAAAAATTTTAGCAAAGATAAAAGTATATAATGGATACTCTTTGCTAAAAGAGATTTTACCTATAGAATAGATATTTAGAGGGGAGAGGTAAGTAACATGGATTTTCAATTATTTAAAGTGGAAACTTTTATACCAGAAGAATATGTAAATGAGCTGCGTTTTGAACTTAATAAAGTAGGTGCGCTTACAGTAGATGAAAAATATGATAATTGTATGTCCACATCTCGTGTTAAGGGGTCTTGGAGACCGCTAGAGGGCACAAATCCCTATTTAGGTGAAGTGGGGGAGATCTGTGAGGCCGAAGAAATAAAAGTAGAATTTACTTGTAAAAAAGAAGTAATTAGGAAAGCTATAGAAGTAATTAAAGAAGTACATCCTTATGAGGTACCAGTTATAAATGTGATTCCAGTGATGACAAATTATTTCTAGTGGATGGGTGGATTACTGCCTGTATCAATAACTAAAGGAATTAGTGAAGAAGCAATAGCAAAGATATTAAAATGATTAAGGAGAAGATAAAATGAACATTCAAATTTATGGAGTTAAAAAATGTTTTGATACGAAAAAGGCTGAACGATACTTTAAGGAAAGAAGAATAAGTTATCAATTCATTGATTTAAATATAAAGGGGTTAAGTAAAAGAGAGCTAGAAAGTGTAAAGTCAGCAGTAGGGAGCTTAAGTAATTTAATAAACAAAGAATCAAAAGAGTACGAAAAATCAAATCTTAAGAATATTAGAAATGACAGCGTTAAGGAAGAAATTTTGTTAAGTAATCCAAAGCTCTACAAAACTCCTATAGTTAGAAATGGAAAACAAGCAACCGTAGGATATAAGCCAGATGTTTGGAAAGAATGGGAGTAGAAATAAATTGTTAAGTGTTGCATTTTTTGTGTTTTGTAATATAATAAAGTTATTTTACAAAAACATAAAAATGGGGGGCAATATTTATGAGTTTAGAAAGTGTAAAAAAACAATTTAGGGAAGAAAACTTAGGACTTGAAATCATGGAAATGGAGCAGAGCACAGCTACAGTCGAGCTGGCTGCTAGAGCTATAGGGGTAGAAATGGGGCAGATTGCAAAAACCATGGCTTTAGCTTTAAAGGATAGGAATATTCTTATAGTATCAAAAGGAGATGCAAAGATAGATAATAGAAAGTATAAGGATTATTTTAAGACTAAAGCTAAAATGTTAAGCAGCGAAGAAGTATTTGAAATAACAGGTCATCCTGTAGGAGGAGTATGTCCTTTTGGACTTAAAAATCCTCTCCATATATATTTGGATAAGTCGCTTAAACAGTATGATCATGTATATCCAGCAGCAGGAGCTCCAAATGCAGCAGTGAAGATTTCAATAGATGAATTGCAAAATATAACTAAAGGAACTTGGATTGATGTATGTAAATAAGAACATATTCTATGGAAGGGGAAATTTATGCAAGAGTGCGGCTGCGGCAGATGCCACCATAACATTTGTGCAAGTAAAGTGCCTATATTTTCAGCTCTTTCACAAGAAGAATTAAAAAAAATTGTTGCTATGACAGGACATAAAAGTTATAAGAAGGGAGAAGCTCTTTGCCATGAAGGTGAAGAGTCTGATACTCTATTTATTATAAATGAGGGAAAAGTTAAGCTATCAAAGATAACTAAAGATGGAAAAGAGCAAATAATGCATATATTAAGCGATGGAGATTTTTTTGGAGAGTTAAACCTATTTAGTGAAAGTGCAACTTATAACTTTGATGCTTATGCTATATCTAATGTGAAGATTTGTACTTTAACTCAAAATGATATGAAAAAAATAATAATGAGCAATCCTGAAATTTCCTTAAAAATACTTAAGGAAGTTACAAGGAGACTGACAGAAATAGAAAATTTAGCACAAAATCTTGCAACTAACGATGCGGAAGTTAGAATTGCCAATATGTTAGTGGAATTTAGTGAAAAATATGGAGTTAAAGATAAAGAAGGAATAAAAATAAATCTTCCTGTAAATAGAGAAGAAATGGCAAATTACTGTGGAGTAACGAGAGAAACTATCAGTAGAAAGCTTAAAAAATTTGAGGGATTAAAGCTTATAGAATTGATAGGAAATAAGATAATTATAATAAAGAATAAAGATGCTTTAAGTAAATATGTAGACTAGATAATTAGAGTAAAATAGCAGAAGAAAGCCTTCTACCTCTGTAACTTACAGAGGTAGAAGGCTTTTATATTTTATATATCAAGGCTCAGCTAAATTTATATCAAGAATTTAATATAATTTTTTTAAACTTTGATTTGAATCATATTTTTTTGGTATAAATCCCTATAAAATAAGGGCATAGAAAAGAGAGAATTTAGGGAGGAATTAATAATGGAAAGCAGAGTTATGTTAAATGAAAATATATATTGGATAGGAAAGATTGATGATAGAGATGTACCTTTTCATAGATTAACTTTAACTAAAGGAACTACTTATAACAGTTATTTATTAATGGCTGAGAAGCCAACAGTTATTGATACTGTGGATATAAGTTTTGGAAGAGAATTTATAGAAAATCTAAAGTCTTTAATCGATTTAGATAGAATTGAATATATAGTTATAAATCACACAGAGCCAGATCATTCAGGTGGACTTGGAGCCTTAGCTGCAAGAGCAAAAAAAGCAATTATCGTATGTACAGAACCTGCTGTGAATGAGTTAAAGGAAATGTACAAGCTACACGATAGAAAATTTCTAGTAGTTAAGGATGGAGATACATTAGACATAGGAGGAAAGACTCTAAGATTTATAGAAACACCGTATCTTCATACTGAAGAAACTATGGTAACCTATTGTGAAGAAGATAAAATTTTATTTCCATGTGATATATTCAGCACTCACGCAGCTAATTATAAATATTTTAATGATTTAGCTGAAGAAGATATTACAGAGGATTTTATAACCTATTACAAATTAATAATGCATCCTCATAGAAGATATGTTCGAGAAATGATAGGAAAAATTAAAGATTTAGAAATAGATATGATAGCTCCATCCCATGGATTTATTATAAGACAAGATGTTAATAAATTCATAGAAATATATGATGAAATGAGCAAAAATACGGATAAAGACAAGAAAGCAGTAATTGTATACTCTGCTATGGGAGGAAATACAAGAAAGATAGCTGAAATACTTCAACAGGGTTTTGAAGAAAGCGGTATAAATGTTGAAGTTATGAATATAAAAAAGTTTTCTAAGGAAGAAGTATTAGAAAAAATTAAAGAAGCAGATGCTGTACTTTTTGGAAGCTCCACAAGATATGGAGATATGATTGGAAAACTTGAAGATATATTAAAAGAACTTAAAAATATGAATTTAGAAGGAAAAGTAGCAGCAGCTTTTGGATCTTATGGATGGAGTGGAGAAGCTATTGAAGTGATTCAGGACTATATAAATACAACAACCATGAAGGCATTAAATACATCAGAGATAATTAAATCTACAGGAATGACTGATATACACTTCCCATTAAGAATAAGATTTTCACCCAAAGAAGAAGATATAAAAAAGATAAAAAGAGCAGCTATATTTACTTCAGAACTTATTCTAGCACCATAAACATTAACTTGATTATGCTACTTTAGCACTCTAAGTTTTAATTTATTTCATAATAGGAGGTATTTAATAATGGAAAAATTAATAAATTTAAATCAAAAACTTGGAGAGATAGTTTCAATATTTCCGGATTCAAGTGAGATATTTAATAGACATAAAATAGATTACTGCTGTGGCGGACATGATACTTTAAAAGAAGCGTTAGAAGAAAAAGGCTTAGACAGCAATAAAATTATAGAAGAACTTAATAATGAGTACAATAAGTTCATAAATTCAAATACAGAATACAAAGATTGGAGAAAGGAAAAAGCTTCAGATTTAATTAAGCATATATTAAGAAATCATCATGATTATACAAAAAAAGAGCTTAGAGAAATAGATATGCTTATGTTTAAAATTTTAAAGGTACATTTTAAGCATCATAAAGAGGAACTTTTAAAAGTACACAGGCTTTTTGGAACTTTAAAGATGGAATTAGAAGAGCATTTTGTAAAAGAAGAGGAAGAATTATTCCCGCTTATAATTGAATTTGAAGAAACAAATAAAAAAGAGCTTTTAGAACAAATACACAATTTTATTAAAGATACGGAAAATGAACATGATGATGCAGGGGATATATTAAAGGAAATGGAGAAAGTTACAAGAGATTTTAAAGCTCCAGAAGGTGCTTGCACAACCTATAAGCTTGTATATGATAAACTTCATAACTTAGAGAAGGACTTATTTATTCATATTTATTTAGAAAATAGCGTTTTATTTAAAATGTTTTAGACAGGAGGAATAGAAATGGAAAATAAAAATATACAAAATGAAAATATAGAAAAATTAACTGAGATTTTAAAAAGACTAAATACTGAAGAGATAACAGAGGATCTGAGAGAAGAGGCATTAAAAATTGTTTCAAGCATAAATCCACTTGAATTATCAATAGCAGAACAGAACTTAATAGAAGAAGGTATGAATCCTCAAGATTTAAGGCATCTATGTGATATTCATATGGAGGTTTTAAAGGACAAACTGGATAAAATTAAAACTCAGATAAGTAAAGGACATGTACTTCATACCTTTATAGGAGAGCATGAAAAGATACTTGGATTCTTAACAGAATTAGAAAAATTGAATTCTAAAATTCAAAAGATGGAAAAGTATGAGCATAATGCAGAAGAATTTAAAAAATTAGTTGAGGTGGCAAACAAAATCCTGGATGCAGAAAAGCACCATAAAAGGGAAGAAGATGTACTGTTTAAAGAGATGGAAGATAGAAAAATCACTGGTCCTACAAGAATTATGAGAATGGAACATGATGATTTAAGAGAAAGAAAAAAACAATTAAAGAATATAGCGGAGTTTGTACCTCAGCTTGATTTTGAAACCTTTAAGAAAACTCTTCATGAAGTATCAAAATATATAATATTCAACCTTAGAGATCATATATTTAAGGAAAACTATATTTTATATCCATCAGCTCTACAATCAATAAATGACGAAGAAGTTTGGAAGGATATGAAAAGAAGATGTGATGAAGTAGGTTACTGCAGCTTTACTGAAGATAAATGATATTATTATTTATATAGCACAAGGCAAAGAAGATCTATGTATAATTAAATCACTTTGTCTTGTGCTTTTTTAGTTTACTATAGAATGGATTCAAGTAAATGGCATTATTATTTTGTAATAAAATATGCTTTTTTACGTGAAAATATTTATAGAAGATTATTTTTCAATGGAGGCAGATTTTATGAAAAAGAGATTAATGTTAAAGAAAGGAATTATTTTTTCTATTTTATTATGTTTTATATATGCTTTGCCTTCTTATGCTTTTTCAGAAGCAATAAATAAAAAGAATAAAAAGTTACCTAAAAATGTTTATTTTAAAGAAGTTGATTTAAGTGGAAAGACAATAAAAGATGTGGAGGAGATCATCGATAGAGAAGTAGAGGAAATAGAAAATAAAAAGATAAATATATGTTTTTCTTATAATGGAGATGTACAAACTCATAATTTTAAATTAAAGGATTTAGGGTACTATTCAAATAAAGAAGAAGTTAAAAATAAAATTTCTTTAATATTATATAATGACTTAAGTCCAATAGAAAAATTAAAGGAGTATATAAATATAAAAAAGTATGGAAGAAAATATGACTTAAATCATGGAATAGATTATGAAAAGTTTTGTAAATCAATCAGTGTATTTGATGAATTTAAATTGCCTAAGCCTCAAAATGCAAAATACAAATGTGAAGATGGAAAAATTATAATTATACCAGAAATCTATGGATATGAATTTGATAAGGAAAAACTTTATAATCAAGTTTGCTCAAATATGTTGGGAGATAAAAGAGAGTTTACTTTGGATTATAAGACAGTGAAGCCTAAGATTACAGAAGAGGTACTAAAAAAACAGGGGATTAAAGAAAAAATTGCTTCCTATACAACTAAATTTAATTCTAATAATAAATCAAGAAGTAAAAACATTCGTTTAGCTGCAAGTATAATTGATGGCACTATAGTAGCACCAGGAGAAGTGTTTTCTTTTAATAAAGTTGTAGGTGAGAGAACAAAGGCAAGAGGGTTTGATGAAGCTGGTGTATATATAAATGGAAATATAGAGTCAGAATTAGGAGGAGGAATATGTCAGGTATCTAGTACTTTATATAACGCGGTGCTTTTATCAGATTTGGAAGTTGTGCAGAGAAATAATCATAGTTTGACTGTTAACTATGTGCCTTTAAGCAGGGATGCAGCAGTAAGCTGGGGATCAAAGGACTTTAAATTTAGGAATAATAAGGATTTTTATATATACATTCATGCAGAAACTGGTGAAAATACTATTACCTTCGATTTGTTTGGAACAAAGAGCAACAAAAAAGTAGAACTTATTTCTAAGATAATAGAACGTATAGATTCACCTATAAAATATGTACAAGATACAAATTTGAAGGATGGAGAAATAGTAAAAAAGGGACGTACAGGATATAGATCTAAACTTATAAAAAAGGTTTATGAAAATGGAAAATTGATTAGAAGGGAAATAGTATCTCAAGATAAATATATGAGTACGCCTACTATTATAAAACAGGAAGAATAAAAAAGCCATAATATGTTATGGCTTTTGCGCAAATTTTAAAATATCATACTAAATATAAATACTACAATGGATAAAAGTATGCCAATAGATAAAGTATTTACAATATAGCATCTATTCTCTTCATTATCATCTTTAATAAATAAAGGTGCTGTAAATGATGGAGGAAGTATAAACATGGTGAAGAGTGCATTTTCGTAAATCTTAGGAAGGTCTAGCATACTATATATAATATACTTGTTTATTGCTAATGAAAAGAATATTAATAAGGTCATTCTACAAACTATAGTTATAATAGGAAGTTTTATATAGGAAGAGTTTATTTCTAATTCATAGCCTATAATAATAGTTATTAAAGGTACGGTTAAACTACCTAGTTTGTTTATAACATCAAATAAAGATAAAAATATTTTGCTATTATATAGGCTTTCTGATGAAATTAAACTTGTAATTATACCTAAAAAAATTGCAATTACTATTGGAGACGTGAAAAAGTTTTTTAGTGTATCCTTAATATTTTTCTTTTTATCCGATTTACTCATAAAGAGAGGCATCCATATAAAAAATATAAAAAATGTTTGTCCTAAATCCATAATAGCAAACTTTCCTAACTCATTATCCCCATATATAGCTGTAAACATAGAATAACCCATCATTCCAACTTCAAAGCTGCTAAACAAAAGTGGAAAATACGGGTTTTGTATATTAAAAACTTTACCTATCAGTTTTCCTATAAACAGCATTAAAATATTAACTAGAGATATAGTTAATATTAGTACTAAAAATTTTCTTTGAAAATTCAACTTATAAAATCCTATATAAATAAGGCATGGTAGAGCAATATTGATAACTAATTTTTTTATATCTTCAATGGACTCTTTTTTTATAAATTTAAGTTTCTTTAAAATAAATCCGAGCGGCACCAATAAAATTATTGGAAGCATTTTTAAAATAGTAGAAAAGAATACATATTTCATGTATTAATCCTCCTAATATATGCGTAACTAGTATATTATAGTATATTAGTTTGGATTTATGCTTAATTTTAAGGATTACCTCTATTTTTATTTTAATAGAAGCAGTTTATCTGGATTTATATTAATTTTCCATGGCAAAGGAGTATTTTTAAGACTTTTCCATTTTTCTAAAGATAGTTCTAATTGAAGATTATAGTCAAGATTATTTAAAGGAGGATTATTTAATTTTAAATAAATAATTTTACTAAAAGGATTATCTTCAATATAGGCTGGCCAACATAAAAATTGGTTTTCTCCTGTGTCTTTAAATAATTCTAAATCATGAGACCTTATGCCTATATAATTTACTTTATTATCATTTATGTTATTTATTTTTAATTTACATTTCCAATCTGGAACCTCAACCCAATTTGAACTAACAACTTTTATCGGAACAATATTATTACAACCTGTAAGATAAGCAGTAGTTGCAGTAGAAGGAGAATTGAATATATGATTTTTATTACCATATTCTATTTTTTTGCCATTTTCTATTATAATAAGATTATTACATAACTGAAAAGCTTCTTTCATGTTGTGAGTTACAAATAAAGTAATACCAGAATAGCTTTTTAATGTATCTGACATTTGAGCAATCATTTGTTTTTTTAGATGATAGTCTAGTGCAGAAAAGGGCTCATCTAAAAGCAAAATTTCAGGATTTACTGCAAGGGCGCGAGCAAGAGCAACTCTTTGCTGCTGCCCACCAGAAAGTTGGGATGGATATCTTTTTTCTAGTCCTTTTAGATGCATCATTTCCAGGTGCTTTTCCACTATTTCTTTTCTTTCCTTATTTTTTAATGATTTAAGAGCATAGGAGATATTTTCTTCAACGGTCATATGAGGAAATAAGGCATAGTTTTGAAAAAGAAATCCTGCTTTTCTTTTTTTTATAGGCATATTTATTCCTTTTTCAGAATCAAAGAGAATCCTGTTATTTAGTATGATTTTCCCGTAGTCAGGTTTTATAACACCGGCAATACATTTTAAAGTCATGCTTTTCCCAGAACCTGATGGACCGAGGATACCCAAAATGCAATCTTCCGTTTCTAATTTAATGTCTAGAGAGAAATCAGGAAAGTTCTTTTTTATATCTAAAAAAAGTTTCATTTTATTTTTGTTCCTCCTGATGATATAAGTTTTTTTTGATAATTAGTCCAAATATTTGTAAGAATTATCACCGTAAAGGAAATGATTGTTATAGATATTACCCAATATAAAGCCTTATTAATATCTCCAGATTCTACTGCAAAAAATATAGCAAGCGGAATGGTTTGAGTTTTTCCAGGAATACTCCCAGCAATCATAAGTGTTGCACCGAATTCTCCAAGGGCTCTAGCAAAGGCTAATATTGTACCAGAAGCGACACCAGGCCATGCAAGCTGCAGAGTGATTGTCCAAAAAATTCTCCATTCAGATACTCCTAAAGTTCTAGCTGCATTTAATATATTATTATCAATTTGTTCAAAAGCTCCTTTAGTGGTTTTATACATCAAAGGGAAAGAGACAACTGCTGCTGCAATAACTGTAGCAGACCAAGAGAATATTATCTTTATATTAAATTCATAAAGCAAGCGCCCTATTGGTCCGTTTTTACCCAATATTAGAAGAAGAAAAAAGCCTAGTACAGTAGGGGGAAGAACCATAGGTAAAGTAAATATAGCATCCAATAATCCTTCATATCTTCTTTTTCTATAGGTCATAAACCATGCAGTAAAAATTCCAAGAAAGAAAGTAATAATGGTAGAAGCTAAGGAAGTTTTAATTGAAATAATTAAAGGTGATAAATCAGAGTTCAAGTTGACTCACTCCTATTAATAAGTGTCTTTTATTGTGCTATAAACCTTAAGGTGTATTATTTTTCTGCAAATATAAAACCGTATTTTTCATAGACTTTTTTAGCTTCATCACTACGTAAAAATTTCATAAAATCTTTTGCAGCATCAATATTTTTAGAAGACTTAATAATAGCAGCAGGATATAAAATTGGTTCATGAGAATTAGAAGAAGCTTTTGCTACTATTGTTACTTTATTAGATGACTTGGCATCAGTTTCGTAAACTACCCCAGCATCAGCATTTCCAGTTTCTACCCAAGCTAGAACTTCTTTTACATCCTTAGCATATATAGACTTAGACTTAATCTTATCAAGGATTCCTAAGTTTTTAAAAACTTCTTCTGCATATTCTCCTGCTGGAACGCTCTTAGGTTCACCTAAGGCTAAGCGTTCTATATTATCTCCAATTATATCGTTAAAGCTTGTAATGTTAGTAACATCCTTAGGAGTTATAAGCACAACGCTATTTTCTAGAAGGTTTATTCTGCTGCCTTCTAATATAAGTCCTTTATTTTCTAAGTTATCCATCTGTTTTTGTGCAGCAGATAGAAATATATCTACTTCTGCACCTTGTTCAATTTGATTTTGCAGTGATCCGGAAGAACCAAAGTTATATATAATATTAACATTAGGGTAATCCTTTTCATATAAAGTCTTTAACTCTTCCATAGTTTCTGTCAAACTAGCTGCTGCTGATATTGTTAATGTTACTGATGAAGTTTCTTTATCACTAGATGGGCTTGTGTTTACAGTTTGTGTGCAACCTGTTATAGAGAATATAATCAGTGAGGCTAAAATAAATGATAAAACCTTATTACTAAATTTCATTTCAATTACTCCTCTCTTGTGCGTGTATGGATTTGGAATATTTGTATAAAATATGTTGATATTATTTATACAATATTTTACAATTAAAGTCAAGGAATATATAAGGCAAGTAATAGAAGTTATTCTCAACATATAGTAAAAATTACATTAATAAAATCGATTTCAAAAAAATAAAATCCATAGCATAGCCTAAAATATTGATATATAATAAATAGTACTTAAAATTTGAAGATAAATAGGGAGGTGGGGCTTATATGAAGAATAACTTAACAGAAGGTAAGATATTGCCTGTTCTTATAAAACTGGCACTTCCTATAATGGGAACATCTTTTGTTCAAATGGCTTATAATATGACGGACATGATATATATAGGAAGACTAGGAAGTAGTGCAGTTGCAGGAGTAGGGACAGCAGGATTCTTTACTTGGTTTGCCATGGCTTTTATCTTGATATCAAGAATTGGTGCGGAAATAGGAATTTCCCAATCTATAGGTAAAGGGGATACAAAATTAGCAAAGAAGTATGCTAATAATACGATTATTCTTAACATAATATTAGGACTAATTTATGGAGCTTTTTTAATTATATTTAGAAAACAGCTTGTTGGGTTTTTTAATCTTGAAAATAAAAATGTTATAGATATGGCCATTGACTATTTGGTAATAGTATCAGCAGGAATAAACTTTTATTTTATAAACCCAGTATTTACGGGAATTTATAATGGAACAGGAGATAGCAGAACACCGTTTAGGTTCAATGTAGTAGGTCTTGTTACAAATATGATACTTGATCCAATGCTTATATTTGGTGTTGGACCTATTCCGGCTTTAGGTATTAAAGGAGCTGCAATAGCTACAGTATTTGCACAAGTAGTGGTAACTACACTATTTATAATGTCTGCAAAAAAATTCAGATTACTTAGAAGCTTTTCTTTTAAAAACTTGGATGCAGAAAATATGAAGAGTATATTTAAATATGGGCTTCCTGTGGCTATGGAAAATGGATTATTTACTATATTTGCTATGCTAATTGCTAGAATAATTGCAGATTGGGGGGAAGTGCCTATTGCAGTACAAAAAGTAGGTTCGCAAATTGAATCTATATCCTGGATGACTGCAGGAGGTTTCCAAACTGCCATAAGTGCCTTTGTAGGTCAAAATTATGGTGCAAAGAAATGGAATAGAATTGTTAAAGGATATAAAATAGGAATTTTAACTGTAAGTATTATAGGTATATTTGCTACTTTTCTTTTAATTTTTGGAGCAGCACCTATATTTTCTTTCTTTATACCAGAAGAGAGTACACTGCCATATGGTATAGCTTATCTTAAAATACTTGGTGTATCTCAGTTATTTATGTGCATCGAAATAGCAACTGCAGGAGCCTTCAATGGTGTAGGAAAAACACTGCCTCCTTCTTTAATAAGTATAGTTTTTACAGGTTTAAGAATACCAATGGCTTTAATTTTATCTTCACCAAATCTTTTGGGTCTTAATGGAGTTTGGTGGAGCATAAGCATTTCAAGTGTTATAAAGGGAATTCTGTTGATAAGTTGGTTTATAGTGTATTTAAAAGCTCAGGAGACTAAAATGGTTAAAGAAGGCAAAATAGTGGATGAAATTTTCTGTTAAAAAGCATAAATATTATTAAATAGTTAATAAACTTTATAAATAAAATGGAGATACAAAAGAATCTCCATTTTATTGTTATTTAATATTTTTTATAGGTACCAATAGTAGAGGTATCTTTGAGGTGCTTACAAGTTTATTTTACGCTATACCAACCTCTAGACTGCATTTCTTTAAATAAAATTTCAGCATGATTTTGTTCTTCTTGTTGAATATGTTGTAGTTGTTTTCTTATATTAGGATCTACTGACTCTAAAACAGCAGTATTGTAAGAACTTGAAACGTGCTTTTCTGTGCTTAGGGCATCATTAAGAAGTTGTGCATCTGTTATTCCAAGGTTATTTTGCATATTTGACAAATCACCTTGAGGTTTATTATAAGATTCAAATATATTTTGAGAGTTTACACCGTTTTGAGATAATATTCCTTTCAGAGTATTTACATGTTGAACTTCTCTATTTGCAAGATCTGTGAATACTTGCTTTAAGTTTTGATCAGAAGCCATGGCTGCATATTGTTCATATTTTCTTACGCATAAATACTCTGCATTTAAATTATCCTCAATTAAGGTCTGTTCTTTATTAGTAAGTGGCATATCAAAAACTCCTTTCCATGAATGTAATTACACATATAGTTTTACCTATTATAAAAAATATATTTATGAAGAAGTTGAAAAAATGAAATTATAATATGTTTTTAGTTATAAATTTGCATGTATTAAGTATAGTTATAATTTTATAAAACATAATAAAAGTAGTGAATCATATAGGAAAGGAAATATAGATATGTTCATTCCAAGAAGGATACTATTTGAGAAAGGTTCTTTAGACTATGAAATAGGCAAAAATATATATGAAAAATTTAAGGACAATCCAAAAGTAGAAATGATAGAACTATCTTCAAATAAGATAAAACAGAATATTCCTGGAGATAATTTATATGATTTTTATAGAGAGGGAAAAAAGACTTTAGTTGTGGGAATAAAAAAAGGATTTAAGTTCCAATCCTGTAAACCATCAGCCCATTATCAGCTGCCTTTAATATCTGGATGCGTAGGACAGTGTGAATACTGTTATTTAAATACAAACTTAGGGGATAGACCTTATTTAAAGATTAACGTGAATATAGATGATATACTTAATAAGGCTGAAAAATATATGAAGGAGAGGTTTCCGAGTATTACTATTTTTGAAGGCTCTGCCACTTCAGATCCAGTTCCTGTAGAGCCTTATACTCATTCATTAAGAAAGACTATAGAGTTTTTTGGTAAAACAGAAAAGGGAAGGTTTCGATTCGTTACAAAATATAGTGATGTAGACACTCTTCTTAATGTAGAACATAATGGCAATACAGAGATAAGATTTACTATAAATACAGCTAAAGTTATAAATGATTATGAAAATAAAACTGCATCTATAGATATGAGAATAGGGGCCAGTGCGAATGTGGCAAAAGCTGGTTATCCAACTGGATTTATTATAGCTCCAGTATTTTTGTATGAAAATTGGAAAGAAGAATATAAAAATCTGTTGTTACAATTAAATAGTAGATTGCCAAAGAACCTAAACTACCCAGTAACCTTTGAAGTGATATCTCATAGATACACTACAAGAGCTAAAAACATAATACAAAAAGTATTTCCAGAAACAACTCTTCCTATGAAAGATGAGGAGAGAACATATAAGTATGGACAGTTTGGATATGGAAAATTCCTATACACTAAAGAACAATTGCAAGATATGAAAGAATTTTTTACAAAGGAGATAAATTCTATATTTGATAATAAGGAGATAAAGTATATAATATAATTTGTTTAATGCTTTCTACAGTGCAAGTTCCATGCATGATGTTTAAATATTTTATCTTATTAATTCACCAAAATTTTTATATGAAATAAATAAACATAATTTAGGACCTTAGGTTCTAAATTATGTTTATTGCAACATCTAAACCTTTCTAAATTCCTTAGCCAATTGCTCAAAGGCTGGTATTGACCTTTTAATCATGTCAAAATCTACACAGTAGGAGATTCTGAAGTAACCAGGACATCCAAATCCGCTGCCAGGTACAAGGAGAAGATTATATTTTAAAGCTCTTTTTACAAACTCTACATCATCATCTAATAGTGCTTTAGGGAATAGATAAAAAGCGCCTTGAGGCTTTATGCACTCAAATCCTAATTTGGTTAGATTCTCATATAAAAAGTCTCTTCTCTTTTGATAACTACCTATATCAATCTCAGCTTCTAGGGCATCAGCTACGACTTTTTGAAATAGTCCAGGTGCATTTACGAAGCCAAGAGTACGGTTACAGAAGGTTAATGCATTTACAAGAATGTCAATATTTTGGATATTGCTGCTTGCGGCAATATAACCAATTCTCTCTCCAGCAAGAGCTAAAGACTTGCTAAAGGAATTTACTATAATAGCATTTTTGAAGATAGAAAGCATCTTTGGAAGCTTAATATTATCGTATATTATCTTATTGTAAGGTTCGTCGGAGATAACAAATATAGTTGTTTTAAATTCCTTTTCTTTTTCTGATAATATATTGTTTATGCTTTTAAGAGTATTTTCGCTGTAAACAACTCCAGTTGGATTGTTAGGATTGTTGATTATTATAGCCTTTGTTTTTGGAGTTATGCTATTTTTAAAAGCTTCTAAGTCCGGTTCAAATGTTGAAGTGTCAGGAGGCACAACTACCGTTTTTCCACCATGATTATCAGCATAAAAACTATACTCAACAAAGTATGGTGCAAAAACAATAATCTCTTCTTCAGGATTAAGAAGTGCCTTTAAAACTACATTTAGTCCTCCAGCAGCTCCAACTGTCATCACTATATTATCTTTAGAAAGTTCAACGCCGCTTTCTTTTTCTAAATGTTTAGCTATTTTTTCTCTAACTTCAGGATAACCTGCATTGTTCATATATTTATGTAGTCCTTTTTGTTCATTCAATATATGATTTTTTAAGGAATTTATAACATCTGTTGGAGGTTCTCCATAAGGATTTCCTAAACTATAATCATAAACCTTATCTGCCCCATATTTCTCTGTAAGCCTTGTGCCTTCTTCAAACATTAATCTTATCCAAGATGATTTGTTAAGATTATTTATTACTTTTTCTGAAAACATTGATTAGCCCTCCTTATTTATCTAATTATTAATATTTTAGAACAAAAATATATTTTATGCTAGAGAAAGTTTAACAAGTTTAGGATTTCCTAAAATTTAAGCTTTGATTTTTGATCATACTCTAAACCTATATCCTGCTCCCCAAACTGTTTCTATATATTGAGGATTAGAAGGGGAAGATTCAATTTTTTCTCTTATTCTCCCAATATGAACTGTAACAGTAGCGGTATCTCCAATTGCATCTAGGCCCCAGATTTTTTCGAATAATTCTTCCCTGCTGAATACTCTGTTTGGGTTTTCTGCTAAATATAGAAGCAAATCAAACTCCTTTTGTGATAGAAATACTTCTTTAGAATTTATAAATACTTGTCTTGAATCTTTATTTATTTTAAGGCCACGTATGGTTAATATATTATTTTTAGGCTTTGAACCAAATTTATTCTTTATCCTTTCGTAGTTTTCAATATGGGATTTTACTCTAGCAACTAGTTCCCCGGGACTAAATGGTTTAGTAATATAGTCATCAGCTCCAAGAGTTAAACCTTTAATTTTATCTATTTCTTCTTTTTTAGCAGAAACCATTAATATGGGTATATCTTTATCTTCATGTATGCTTCGCAATATACTAAATCCATCTAATTTTGGAAGCATAATATCAAGAATTATTAAATTGAACTCATTTTCTTTTATAGCATTTAAACCTTGTAAACCATCTGTGCATATAGTAACTTCAAAGCCTGAAAGTTCTAAATAATCCTTTTGAAGCTCAGCAATGCTTAGATCATCTTCAATAATTAAAATCTTTTTCATAATATCCTCCCACCTTTATGATAGCTTAGCCAGCGATATTATTATGCTAGTGCCTAAATTTTCATGGCTTATAGCCCAGATTCTACCTTTATGACCTTCTACAATTTGTTTTGAAATAGCAAGTCCAAGTCCGCTGCCTTTTATTTCAGTACGAGCTGCATCAGCTCTATAGAATCTATCAAATATTCTATTTAAATGATTTTTGTCAATACCAGAACCATTATCTTTTATTTCAATAATAATGCTGGATTTAGTTTCTCTCAGCATTATGACTATTTGTCCTTTTTCTTTATTCATATATTTGCGAGAATTATCTATTATATTGAGTACAACTCTTTGCATTTTTTCTTTATCAAGCATAACATACTTTGCTTCTTTTAAGTCATTTTGAAGAGAAATTTCTATATTACTCTTTTGAAGCTCATATATGCTTTCGTCAACACAGTACTGAAAGAAATCAATAATATTAGTTTTTTCAAAGTTAAATGGAACCTGATTTAAGTCTAATCGAGAGTATAAAAGTAAATCATCAATCATAATGTCCATAAGTTGAGCTTTTGAATAAATGGTTTTTAAGTAAGCGTCTATTTTTTCCTCTGTATTAGCAACTCCGTCTAAAATTCCTTCCACGTATCCTTTTATAGAGGTTATAGGAGTTTTTAAATCATGGGATATACTAGAAACCAGCATCTTTCTATTATCATCATACTTTCTTCTTATGCGTACGGAATCCTTTAGCTGGACTCGCATTTTCTCAAAATCTGCACAAAGTTCTCTAATTTCATCATCACCATCTTCTGTAATTTCAAGGTTTAAATTACCAAGACTGATTTCAGATACAGCATTTTTTAATTGAGATATGGGTTCTAGTATCCTTTTTGAAAAGAGATAGGATGTAATAAGATTAGTTACAATAAAGGATACAAAAAATATAATTGCTATACATGTAAGTTCGTATTTTAAATCTTTCAAATTTGTTAAAGAATTGTATTCAGTATTTGTAATAAAAATTTCATGATGTAAAGTTATAAAGATAAAAGATGCAATTGCAGTTAGAATAAATGGAGTTATAATAGCTATGCTGTTATAAACAATCAATCGTTTTTTTATACTCATAATTTCACCTTATATTAAAAGTCTTTTTTATCAAATAAATAATATGCTCCCGTAAACAATAGTATAATATAGCTAAGCATTAATAAAAACTGGCGGAAAATTTTTAGGAAGGATACATTGCCCATAATCCATAGCCTGTACCAATCCAGCATATTTGTAAAGAATAAGCTAGAGTAACTAGAAAATATAATTCCAAGAGCTTTAAAAACAATAAAAATGAGAATAGATATAAAAAATATGCTTATTCCATTTCTTAATATATTTGTGAGAAGTACAATAACTAGAGCAAGCACTGTCATAGGAATTAAGGTTACTAAATATGAAATCAATATTCTAATAATGCTGTGGAATGTGAAAGAATTTGAATTAAATATTACTCCAGTTATAGTTGAAATAACCATTACAAATAAAAGATTTACTAATACAAAAATCATTATAGCAGTAAATTTTGCAGTAAAGAATTTTAATCTTGAAGCTGGTCTTGTAATCGTAATCTTCATGGTATTTTGAGAAAACTCTCCAGAGAAACTATCTATGGTAACAAGAGCAGTGAAAAGAGGGAGTATGGAATTAACAACTACAGAAAGTACAAGAAGAGGGAATTCCATGCTAGAAGCTCCGCGTACTCCAAAACCACTGCGTAGAATAGTGATAGATAATTGTCCAAGAATAACGAAAATAAGTGACATTAAAGCTGCCACCATAACCTTTTTCTTTTTATATAATTTTTCTACTTCATTAATTAAAGCTGCTTTAAATCCTGCCATTTCTCTCTACCTCACTAATAAAATAATTTTCAAGGGAAACATAATTTTTTAAAATATTTTCAGTAGTATCTACATTTAACATTTTACCATTATACAATATACCTACTTTTGTACAGGTAAGTTCTACATCATGAATAAGATGGCTTGATATAAAAAAGGTGGTCTTTTCTATCTCTGCAAGGTTCTTTATAATGTTTCTCATTTGAATCATACCCTCAACATCAAGTCCGTTTAGAGGCTCGTCCAAAATGATTACTTCGGGTTTTGATAATATGGCTGCTGCAATTCCAAGTCTTTGCTTCATACCAAGAGAAAACTTTCTAGGTTTCTCATTTTTGTATTTTAAGAGGCCTACAAGCTCTAACACTTCGTCTATTCTTTTAGTATCAACATTTTTATAATATCTTGAAAATTGTTTTAGGTTTTCAAAGGCTGTCAAATAGGGATAGGACTCAGCAGTTTCTATAATGCAGCCAACTTTTTCTATAGCCTTTTCAAAGTTTGTTAGAATGCTGCTGCCCAAGATTTTAACATCACCACTATCAGGCCTCACGAGCCCCGTCATAATTTTCATAGCCGTAGTTTTTCCAGCTCCGTTAGGACCTAAAAATCCAAAAATTTCTCCTCTATGTATATCTAAATTTATATTTGTTATACCTCTTCCGTTTTTATATATCTTAGTGAGATTTTTAATCTCAATAACTTTTTCCATTATAATACCCCCAGAAAATATTATGTTAGCGGCAGAACCTGAGTTAGGAAAAGGTTCTGCCGCTTAATTTAAGAATTTTATTTAGCAAAATTCTTATTATTCAAATACTCTACTAAATTGGCCGTCATACAAAACTTTTTCATTTCTAGGTCCGTCTATGTTGAAGTTTATTTTTCCAGACCATTGATCAATATATATATATCCTTTGACAGTATTTCCATCAGCATTAGTAGCTGTATAAGGTGCATCAAGACTATCCTTTTGGAATGTTCCACTAAAAGTAAAGCTCTTTTTATTTGAGAAATAATCTTCATAACCTGGTACACATTGTTCGTAATATTTTCCAGAAACGCTGGTTTCATTTATTGAAGTGATTTCTACAATTCTTTCACCTATTTTTTCAAATTTATCTCCTTTTTCTATTAAAATATCAGTCTTGTATTTTCCTATATATTTTTTAGGATTGGTTAATTTGCTGCGGTCAATTTCGATGTCTTTTTCTACCTTCTTACCAGAAAGGTCAGGTTTAGTGACTTTAGTTGAGTTAACATTATATAGTTTTGCAGATAAGTCAAAGGTTAAGGTGTGCTCTTTTCCATTATCGTCTTTACCAGAGATTGTACCTTTACCAGTTATGCTTTGCATTAATCCATTCTTATCTACGATCATCTTTCCTGAAACTTCTTTTACAAAGACATCTTTTGTAATTTTAGGCATAGTACTATCCATATCTTGTCTAGATCTAAATTCATTTTTTGTTTGAAGGGATACTACAGCATTTATTAAAGCAGGTATTTGTGATTCATCTAAAGAACCAGATAATTCTTTGCTGCCATCAGAGTTTTCTTTTACTACAACAGCTTCTTTTAGATTTCCTACAAGAATATCTGCTATTCTCTCAATATCATCAGCACCTTCTTCTTTAAACGGATTTGTGAAGGAGCGTACTTCTTGAGGCGACGTAAATTCAGTTACATAATAAATTGGTGCATTAGCATTTTTAGTTATACGAACATTTTTATCTGAGTAAGAGTAATAATCATTCTTATTTTTTCCATAGATACTTTTTGAAGTAGTTTCCAAAGCTTGACGAGAAGCATCAAATTTATTAGTAGAAGTATCAGATGAAATAACAGTTCCATCTGCCTTTACTATAAAAGAAGCATCCATAGTGTAGCTTGAAAGTGTAGTAGATACGCTTTCTGCTGTATATTTTAAAGAATCCTTTAATAAATCGTATCCACCTTTAGATGCTATTTCTGCAATAGCGGTGGTAGCAAACATTATAGTTCCCAGTGCAAAACTTAAAATCATAGTAGTTTTTTTACTAAACTTCATTTTGAAAACTCCTTTTGGTATAATTTTAATTTTTATGAAGGTCCTTCATATTTTAATTATAAAGGAGATATCTCTAATTTATATAAACTAATTATAAACAAAGTATAAACTATTAAATCTCAACGATTGCTTTAAAAAGGTCTCCATCAATTTCTATGTTGAGTTTTCCGCCTTGAAGTTCTAATATACTTTTTGCAATGGCAAGTCCTAGACCAGAGCCTTCTGTGTTTCTTGATGCATCTCCACGTTTAAATCTTTCAAAGATTTCCTCTACATTGAAGTTCATTTCGTAGGAAGAAATATTTTTTATTGTCATGGTGATTTTACCATTATAATCTACAAGATCAATATATACTCTGGTATTAGGCATAGAATATTTTAGAGCGTTACTTATGAGATTTTCGAAGACTCTCCAGGTTTTTTTACCATCTAAATGAGCATAAACTTTGTGATTCGGTATATTTACTTTAAATTTTAATGAGGATGCTTTAATTTTTTCATCAAATTCTCCAAGAGTCTGCCTTAATATAGCAGCAACATCTACTTTTTCTATGTTAAGTTTTATGGAGCCACTAGCAAGCTTTGAAGCTTCAAAAAGGTCTTCTATAAGAACTTTAAGTCTTTGAGTTTTTCTATCTAGTATCCCTACATAACCTTGAATTTCCTCTTTGGATAAATCCTCTTTTTTTAGTAAATCTACATAATTTACAATAGAGGTAAGAGGGGTTTTCAAATCGTGAGATACATTTGTTATGAGCTCAGATTTTAATCTCTCGCTTTTTATCTGTTCTTCTAGAGATTTTTTATATCCTTCTTTCATATTGTTTATATTGTTAGCAAGCCTTGATAGGTGACCTGCGCCTTTTGTTTTTATTTCATAATTTAAGTTTCCCTTCACAATTTCCTCAGAACCTTCAAATATATTATTAAAAACAGAAACTTTTTTTAACACGTAATAAGGGATAGTTATGATATACGCAAGTATACAAATTAAGGATATTAATACAATTTCTGTAGATGACCCGGATATTCCTAAAATAAAAACAGCTACAGACATACAAAATAAGCATGTAAAAATAAATATTGAAATTACCTTGAATAAAATGCTTTTATTTGCAGAGCTTTCCTTAAGGAGAATTACGAATTTATTAAGCATACTTTTTTTAAATTCAATTTTAATTTCTTTTTTATTTTTTATAAGGTTTATATAGTCTAATAGGCTTAACAAAACATACAAAGTTAATATGGAGGTAATAGTAAGTTTAAAAAAATGATCTATATTAATTGGAAAGTAAAAGAAGGATATACTTGATAAGTAGCTCAAAGTTATAGTTAGCAAAAATATAAATATTAAAATTCGCAAATCTAAAGGGATTATTTTTAAAAACTTAATAAAGGTGTTAATAGGCTCAATAAACAATTCATTATTTTTATTTAAGTACAAAGATATAAGTATTGCAACTCCAATGCAGATCACAAATAATGCTCCTTCTATAATAACTCTTTCTCTTATAGAATTATAGTAATTATAATTAGCAATCATTTGACTATATCCATTAAATTCTTTGGGAATTATGAAGTATCCTTCTAAATTTAAAGATTTAAATTCATTATTTATAGATAAAAAAGGATCGCGGAAATTAAGATTTCTAGGAAACTCTATGCTGTATAAGGCTTTATCTTTTATATAGACACTGATATCTGTAATATTTTTTATGTTAGAGTATATTTCTCCAGTGCTAATATTTTTAATGTAATATTTTATATCTTCTCTTTCAAATAAGCTATTTTTAAGAGCATTAAACTCCATATCTTTATCAGCTACTTGTCTTTTTATTTCTTCATCTATTTTAAGAGAGAATTCCTCTTCCAGTTTTTTTAATTTTTTATCTCTTTCCTCAGTTAGGGCCTTAATTACGGTATTATCTTTTATTTTACTCTCATTACCAATATAATAAATGTAATCATTATTGATTTTATTTTGTTCTTCTTTTAACTGAGAATTATAATTTGTTTTTATATCATTAATTGTTTCTATGCCTAACTTATCATAATTGGATTTTTTTTCATAATCTTTATAATCTATGTGGAAAGATTTTAGATTATAAAAGAAGCTGGATAAATCATTTTTAAATAAAGAACTACCAAAGTAAGAGTCAGACTTTAGGTATTCTGTATGTCCAACAAAGTCAATAGCCAATATGAATGAAAAACCGAATAGATATACAGTAAGTATTAAAGCTGCTTTATTTAAATATTTATTTTTCAATTTTATACCCAATACCCCACACCACCTTTAAATATTTTGGTTCTTTAGGATTTATTTCTATCTTTTCTCGTATTCTTCTTATATGCACAGCTACGGTATTTTCAGCTTTATAAGAAGGCTCTTTCCAAACTTTTTCATAGATTTCTTCTATAGAGAATACCCTCCCTTTATTCTCCATTAGAAGTTCCAGGATTTTGTATTCAATAGGAGTAAGCTTAACTTCTTCACCATCAACTTTCACAGATTTAGTACTTTTGCTTAAAGAAAGACCCTTTACTACAATTTCATCGGAGCTTTCTTTTCCACTGCCCAAATTCATATATCTTCTAAGCTGAGATTTAACTCTTGCAACTAATTCAAGAGGATTAAAGGGCTTTGTAACATAATCATCAGCGCCTACATTAAGACCTAGTATTTTATCACTATCTTCAGACTTAGCAGAAAGCATTATTATAGGAATGTTTTTGCTTTCTCTAATCTTAAATGTTGCCTTTATACCATCCATTCTAGGCATCATGATATCTAATATTATAAGGTGTATATCTTTTTCAGAAATCAATTCTAAAGCTTCTATTCCATCCTTTGCTTTATATACGTTTATGCCTTCACATTTTAAGTAAATTTCTATGGCATCCCTTATTTCGTTTTCATCATCTACTACCAAAACGTTATATTTTGACATATCTTCCCCATCCTTTCTTTTAGTATTATATCATTTCTATTCCTCCTTTTTTATAAATGATTTCACTTTTAAAGTCACGTGACTATAGAATTATTTTACAAAGAGTTTTTTACAAATAACTCACCACAAATCTTAAAAATTTCTTAAGAATTTTTAATGAATTATCTATATAATAGAATTTTAGAAGAATTGAGATCTATATAACTTTTAAAGCAACCCTAACAAAAGGGTATAATATAATGAAAAAGAACTTGTTGTTCTGATATAATAACATAAGTCTAAATACCTATGAATAGTAAAAAATCTAATATATTACGTTACTATCATTTATACAAAAGGAGGATAACATGAAACAAAGAAAAAATTATTTTAGATGGATATTAGTAATAGGTTGGATGGTAGTTATATTTTTATTTTCAAATGATCCAGCAGATATATCAAATGAAAAAAGTGATTTTATAATAAATTTAGTAAATATCTTAGGAATAGATTTAAATAGTACTTTAGGAGAGCTTGCTAACTTTATTGTAAGAAAAATTGCTCATTTTACGGAATATTTTATATTATATTTGCTTGTATTTAATGCTTTAAGAAATGATTTTTACTTAAGAAAGGCTCTTATTATTTCTTTAATAATAACTTTTATATATGCTTGTTCAGATGAAATACATCAGATATTTATTCCGGGTAGAGAGGGTATGTTTAGAGATGTTTTAATTGATACTTTAGGTGGAGTTTTTGCATTAGTCATAATAAGTTTATACAAAAAGTTCAGAGGGAAAGTTACTAAAAAATCATGTTAAATTTATTTTTGTTAATGTAAAGTATTATCTTGTAAGGTATAATATAAATGTAGTGTAGTATATAAAATGCTAGCACTGCTATTATATGATGAAATTTAGCGATTAGATAGTTATAAGAGAGTAGCAAGTTCCAATACTAAAAAAGTAGCTATATAGGTATAATAAAATACGTATAAGAAATTTCATCTAAAAAGTATATGGTAAAGGGGGAAATGTTTATGAAAGTTTTAGTAGTAGGAGGAGCTGGATATATTGGATCCCATGCTGTGAGAGGATTATTAAATGGTGGATATGAAGTGGTTGTTATCGATAATCTTCAGACGGGGCACTTAAATTCTTTACCGGAAAGAGTTAAATTCTATAAGCAGGATATAAGGAATAGGGAGAGGTTATTCAAAATATTTGAAATAGAGAACTTTGATGCAGTAATGCATTTTGCAGCCAATTCTATAGTAGGTGAATCTATGTCTAATCCTATAAAATATTATGACAATAATGTATACGGAACTCAGGTGCTTTTGGAAGCAATGAAGGCTTATGACGTAAAATACATAGTATTTTCATCTACTGCAGCCACTTATGGGGAACCAACCCAAATACCTATTACAGAAGACTGCATTACAAATCCAACCAATGCTTATGGTGAAACAAAGCTTGCTATGGAAAAGATGATGAAATGGTTTAATGTAGCTTATAATATAAATTATGTATCGTTGAGGTATTTTAACGTTGCAGGTGCTAACAATGAAGAAGGCATTGGTGAAGATCATAGACATGAAACCCATCTTATACCTTTAGTATTACAAGTACCTCTAGGTAAGAGGAGTTTTATAACTATTTTTGGAGATGACTATGATACTAAAGATGGTACATGTATTAGGGATTATATTCACGTAATAGATTTAATTGATGCCCATATATTAGCTTTAAAATATTTGGTAGATGGAGGAAAGAGCGATATATTTAATCTTGGAAGCAATGAAGGCTATTCTGTAAAGGAAATAATAGAGACTGCAAGAAAGGTGACAGGACACCCTATACCAGCAAAAATAGGAGAGAGAAGAAAAGGAGATCCAAGCATACTTATAGCTTCATCACAAAAAGCTAAAAGTATACTAGGATGGGAGCCTAAACATACAAATATAGAGGAAATAATACAAAGTGCTTGGAATTGGCATAAGGCTAATCCACAGGGATATAAGGATAGTACTAGTAACTAGCAGTATTAGTGTTTTAAAAAATAGACATGCTTGTTTCATAAAAATAAGTATGTTTATTTTTTATGCTATATTTTAATTGTAATAATATGTAAAAAATAAAGTGGAGGACTGGAGACGCTTATGCACCTCTAATCTTTCACATATATCTAATTATTTTCTTATATTATTTAGTAGAAATCTTTTTTAATTGGGACTGCTTTCATTTACATCTGTTCTAGAAAGCTATTTGCGTGCACATTCTGATGATATACCTTTTAAAATTTCCAATCCATGTTTTAATGCAGGAAATATACATTCAAGGTTTTCTCTAACTGCTTTTGGACTTCCAGGAAGATTGATAATTAAACTATTATTACGTATTCCAGATACTCCTCTGCTTAACATTGCTTTTGGTGTAATTTTAAGGCTATAGTATCGCATAGCTTCAGATATGCCAGGAGTTTCTCTATGAATTACATCTAAAGTGGCTTCAGGAGTCCAATCTCTTGGGGAAAAGCCTGTTCCACCTGTAGTAAGAATTAAATCCAATTTTAAAATATCACACATTTTTATGAGTTCTTTAGAAATCATTTCTCTTTCATCAGGAAGAATTTTATAATAAGCAACATCATAGCCGTTGTTTGTCATAACCTCTTCTATAACTTTACCACTTTTATCTTCACGTTGTCCTAAATAACCTTTATCACTAGCAGTTAATATACCAACTTTAAACAATGGTAACACCACCTTTAAAAAATTATCTGCTTAGTAATAAGATTAATATAAGAGAGAAAGAAAATCAACATATAAATTACTTATTTTACAAAAATAGGAAGGAATTAAATGCTTGAACGTAGAAGTATTATCCATTAATAAGGTTTTGGACTGGAGGGAATTTGGTGTTAGATGGAGAGGGAAGAGAGATAAATTATTTAAGAATATCAGTTACAGATTTATGTAATTTAAGATGTAAATACTGTATACCAGAGGAAGGCGTTGTAAAGAAGTGTCACTCTAGTATTTTAACATTAGAAGAGATTGAAAAAATAGTTGTAGAGTCAACCAAGGTAGGAATAAATAAAGTAAGGCTTACTGGGGGAGAACCTTTAGTTAGAAGAGGTATAGTGGAACTTGTAGATAAAATATCAAATATTGAAGGGATAAATGAGATTGCTCTAACAACTAATGGAATATTGCTGAAGAAGTATGCTGCTGATTTAAAGAAGGCAGGTTTAAAAAGGGTAAATATAAGTCTAGATACTCTTAATAAATATAAATATGAGTACATAACAAGGGGAGGTAATCTTCAAGATGTGCTTCGAGGAATAGAAGCAGCTAAGAAAGCAGGTCTGTTTCCATTAAAGCTAAATATAGTGCTTATTAAAGGTTTTAATGATGATGAAATTGAGAATTTTGTAAATCTTACTTTAAAAAACGAAATAGATATACGATTTATTGAGCTTATGCCAATTGGCGATAATAGTTGGTGGGCTCAAAAGCATTTCATTTCAAATAATATAGTTCTAAATAGAAATCCAAGTTTAATACCAATAGATAATAAAGATAAATCATCACCAGCTAAACATTACAAACTCCCTAATGCAAAAGGAAGAGTGGGATTAATTAATCCTATAAGTTCACATTTTTGCTCAAATTGTAATAGATTAAGACTTACAGCAGATGGAAAAGTTAAGCCATGTCTCCATTCTAATGAGGAGATAGATATAAAAACTGTATTAAGGCAAGGTGGAGATGTTTTGCCTATTATAAGAAAAGCGCTAGAAATCAAGCCGAAAGAGCATCATATAAATAAAGGTGATTATACTCCTGTAAATAGAGAAATGGTGCAGATAGGAGGATGAGGTATACTATGGAGTTTACGCATTTTAATGAGAACGGTAAAGCAAGAATGGTCGATGTAGGAGGAAAAAATGGCACTAAGCGTATTGCTATTGCAAGAGGCGTTGTAAGAATGAATAAAGAAACCTTAATTATGGTTAAGGAAGGACAGATGAAAAAAGGAGATGTACTAGCAGTTGCTCAAGTAGCTGGAATAATGGGGGCTAAGAGAACAAGTGATGTGATTCCTATGTGCCATAATATACTTATAAATGGAGTGGATTTGAAGTTTGAAATAGATGAAGAAAATTCGGCCATTAACATAGAAGCAGAAGCAAGAACCACCGGTAAGACAGGGGTAGAAATGGAGGCGTTAACAGCAATTTCCATAGCAGCTTTAACTATTTATGACATGTGTAAAGCCATTGATAAGAGAATGGTTATTGATAATATAAGACTTGTTAAAAAGACAGGAGGAAAATCAGGAGAATTTATAAGAAAAGGGGAGAAAATATAAATGCCAAAGATATTATCAGTAAATATTAGTAAGAAAAAGGGAATTCCAAAGGCAAGTATTCCAGAAGGAAATTTTATAGAAGAATTTGGGCTTGAAGGAGATGCTCATGCAGGGAAGTGGCATAGACAAGTTAGTTTACTTGGAATTGAAAGTATTAATAAGATGAAAGAAGTGGGAGTAAAAAATTTAGATGCAGGAAAGTTTGCTGAAAATCTAACTACTGAAGGAATAAATCTATGGGAGCTTCCTGTAGGAACTAAGCTTAAAATTGGAGAAACAATTCAAGAAGTTACTCAGATAGGTAAGGAATGTCATAGGGGGTGTGCTATTAAAAATCTAGTTGGAGATTGCGTTATGCCAAGAGAAGGAATATTTACAAGGGTATTAAAAGGTGGAAAGGTAAGAGTTGGAGATAGCATAGAAATAATTGAAAAGTAGCAGTTTAATTTTTTCTCTATATGTTATAAAATAAAATGTATATTTAAAAATGTATGTTGTGTATAGAGAAAGGGAGTACTATGAATCTTTTAAGTGCAGAAGGTATTTCAAAAAGTTATAGTGAGAGAAAACTATTTAATAATATAAATTTAGGAATTAATGAAGGAGATAAAATAGGGGTAATAGGGATAAATGGTACAGGAAAAAGTACATTGCTCAAAGTTATTGCAGGTGTGGAGGAAAGTGATAGTGGAAGGATAATCAAAGGCAACTCTGTAAGAATTGAGTATCTTGCTCAAAATCCATATTTTGATCCAGAGGCTTCAGTCTTAGAGCAAGTTTTTAAAGGTAATTCTCCAATTATGAAAGTCATAAGAGAGTATGAAGAAGCTGTTGAAAATCCAGAAACATCAAGTGGAAAATTGATGAAACTTATGCATAATATGGATGCGCTCAACGCTTGGAGTTTAGAAAATGAAGCAAAGTCAGTGCTTACACAGCTTGGTATTACAGAATTTAAAGCAAAGGTAGGAACCTTGTCTGGGGGACAGAGAAAGAGAATAGCCTTAGCCTCAGCTTTAATAAATCCTTCCGATTTATTGATTTTAGATGAGCCTACAAATCATCTTGATAATGATACTATTGATTGGCTAGAACAATATCTTAATAAAAGAAAAGGCGCTCTCCTTATGATTACTCATGATAGATATTTTCTAGATAGAGTGGTCAATGAAATCATAGAACTGGACAAAGGAAATCTTTATACCTATAAAGGAAACTACAGTACATTTTTAGAGAAAAAGCTAGAAAGAGAAAGCATAGAAGCTACTAATGAAAAAAAGAGACAAAGCCTTTTGAAAAAAGAATTAGCATGGATTAAAAGAGGAGCAAAAGCAAGAACTACAAAACAAAAGGCGAGAATAGAACGTTTTGAAAAGTTAAGTCAGCAGGAAGTAAATATATCTAATGAAAAAATTGATATATCAGTTGGCAGCAGTCGTCTTGGTAAGAAGGTAATTGAACTTCGTCATATAAACAAAGCATTCGGTGATAAGAAATTAATAGATGATTTTAGCTATATTGTTTTGAGAAATGATAGAGTAGGTATAATAGGGCCAAATGGCATGGGAAAATCTACACTTATAAATATATTAAGTGGAAGGATAGAGCCAGATAATGGAGAAATTGAAATTGGAGAGACAGTAAAAATAGGATTATATTCTCAAGAAGCTTCGAATATGAATGAAAGCTTAAGAGTTATAGAATATATAAAAGAGGCTGCGGAGTTTTTAACAACTGCTGATGGAGATAAGATAACAGCTTCACAAATGTTGGAGAGATTCTTATTCCCGCCATCTGCTCAATGGACTCCTATATCCAAGCTTTCAGGTGGAGAAAAAAGAAGATTATATTTATTAAGAGTCTTAATGGAAGCTCCCAATGTACTTCTTCTGGATGAGCCTACTAACGATTTAGATACAGAAACCCTTACAATTCTAGAGGATTATCTTGAAAATTTCCAGGGAGCAGTTATTACTGTATCTCATGATAGATATTTCTTAGATAGAATGGCAGAAAAGATATTTGCTTTTGAGGGAAATGGAAAAATAGTTCAGTATACAGGAAATTATTCTGAGTTCAAGGAAAGTGTAACTTCAAGTAATGTACAAAAAGAAGATAAAGACAATAATAAAAACTCAAAGAATGTAAATAAAAATAATTCTGAAAGAAAAAAAGAAAGGGCATTAAAGTTTTCGTATAAAGAACAAAAAGAATATGAAGAAATAGATTCTGTAATTGCTAGTTTGGAAGAAAAAATAGAAGAATTAGAAAATAAAATTAATGAGGCAAGTTCTGATTATGGTATGTTACAGGACTTGTTGAAGGAGAAAGAAGAAGTAGAAAAAGAGTTAGAAGAAAAAATGGAAAGATGGGTTTATTTAAACGAGTTGGCTGAAAAAATTGAGAATAGTAAATAAGCAAGTTTCATAATTAATTCTTGAAAAAAGGATAGACGTTATAACCTAGTAAAAACCATACTAGAAAAAGTAAAGTTTTGGCTAGGTTATAAATAATAATGCATAATTCAGAAAATTATGAAAAAATCAAAAAGTGTAGAAAAAGTTTGAAAAAAGATATATAATATCAATATAAAAATATTTTAAAATATAAATTGTATTTCGTGGTGTGAAAACAAGAGGATTTTTAAAATCCTATAAAAATACTTCATTAATTCCTATGAAGCTTTTTTTTTAAATATTATATTATGAAACTAGATTTCATAATACGATACAATGTTGTGAAAAATATAAACTTATTTTTATACTTTCTAAAAATTAAAAGCAGAAGAGGAGATTTATATGTATAAAGACGTACTAGAATCAATTGAAAAAAATAAAATAATAGCAATACTTAATGGATTTTCTTTTTCACAAAGTATGAAAACAATTGAGACTCTAATTAAAAGTGGAATAACTAATATAGAAATTACTTTGAATACTTTAAATGCTCTAGAACATATTAAAGAAGCAGTAAAGAAATTTGATAAGGTAGCTAACATAGGTGCTGGTAAGGTTAAAGGTGAAGAGGATGCAAGAAAAGCTATAGAAGCTGGAGCAAGATTTTTAGTAACATCTAATCTTTCAGTAAATGCAATAGAGTATGCTAATACAGAGGGAGTTTTAATTATTCCAGGAGTATTAACTCATACAGAAATAATAACTGCTCAGAACTTGGGATGCAGTATGATAAAATTGTTCCCTGTATCTGCAGTAAGTGAAAAATATGTAAAACAGATTAAAGGACCTTCTGATGATGTAAAGATTATGGCTGTAGGCGGTGTGAATATGGAGAATGTAGGTAAATATATTAATCTGGGAGTAAATGCAGTAGGGGTAGGTTCGGATTTGATAAGACGAGATTTAGTAGAAAAGGGTGACTATGATTCCTTACAAATACATTTTGAGGAATTTAAAAGTAAATTAAATATTGCTTAAATGAAAAGTTTTTGTAGCTAAAAAGAAGAACCCTAATTGGGTTCTTCTTTTTAGCCTATACTTTCAAGATATTCATCGTAAGTCATTCTTTTATCAACAATTCCAGATGGTGAAATACAAATAATTCTATTTGCTATAGTTTGTATAAATTGATGGTCGTGAGAAGTAAATAAAATATTGCTACTATAATCACGAAGCCCATTGTTTAAGGCTGTTATAGATTCAAGATCAAGGTGATTTGTAGGCTGGTCAAGAATTAGTACATTAGCGTTTGTTAGCATCATCTTTGCAAGCATACATCTTACCCTTTCTCCACCTGATAGAACTTTAGCTTGCTTTAGAGCTTCTTCACCAGAGAATAGCATTCTTCCAAGAAAACCTCTTAGGTAACTTTCTGACTTTTCTTCAGAGAATTGACGAAGCCAATCTACTAAGGTCAAATCTACATCATTAAAGAATTCGGAGTTATCTTTAGGAAAGTAAGCAGTAGAAATAGTAACTCCCCATTTATAGTTTCCAGCATCTGGTTCTATTTCCCCAGTTAGAATTTTAAATAATGTAGTTATGGAAAGCTCGTCTCCTATAAATGCAACCTTATCACCTTTGGAGAGCATAAAACTAACATTGTTTAGAACTTTTTCTCCATCTATGGTTTTAGATAATCCATCTACCATAAGAATATCATTTCCAACTTCTCTATTTGGCTTAAATCCAACATAAGGATATCTTCTACTAGATGGTTGAATATCCTCTAAGGTAATCTTTTCTAAAAGCTTTTTACGTGAAGTAGCTTGTTTTGATTTAGAAGCATTGGCACTAAATCTTGCAATAAAATTTTGTAATTCTTTGATTTTTTCTTCCTTTTTCTTATTTTGATCCTTAGCCATTTGAAGAGCCAATTGGCTTGATTCATACCAAAAGTCATAATTTCCAATATATAGTTTAATTTTACCAAAGTCAACATCAGCCATATGGGTACAAACCTTATTTAAGAAATGTCTATCGTGAGATACAACTATAACAGTACCTTCAAAATTAATTAAAAATTCTTCAAGCCAACTAATAGACTTTATATCAAGGTGGTTAGTAGGCTCGTCTAGTATTAATATTCCAGGTTTTCCGAATAGGGCCTGTGCAAGAAGTACTTTAACCTTCTCTGGTCCCGTTAATTCAGAAACTTTTTTATAGTGAAGTTCTGTTCCTATGCCTAATCCTTGAAGCAGTGAAGAAGCCTCAGCTTCAGCTTCCCAGCCGTCTAATTCTGCAAATTCACATTCCAGCTCTGAAGCTTTTATTCCATCTTCGTCTGTAAAGTCAGGCTTTGCGTAGAGTGCCTCTTTTTCCTTCATGATCTCATAGAGTCTTGCATTTCCCATTATAACCGTTTCTAAAACTTCATAATCATCATATTGATAGTGATCCTGTTTTAAAACAGACATTCTAATTCCATCTGGAATACTTACATCACCTGTGTTTGGTTCGATTTCTCCAGATAATATCTTTAAAAATGTACTTTTTCCAGCACCATTAGCTCCTATGACACCATAACAGTTGCCAGGAGTAAACTTTAAATTTACATCCTCAAAAAGTTTTCTTTCGCCGTATCTTAAGCTTACATTAGTTACTGTAATCACGTCATTACCATCCTTTTACTGTATTTTACAATCATCGCCATATTATATCATAAATTAATGAGTATTGCATCTGTAAAAAATAGTAAGAAATAGTTTTATATGATATAATTATATTTAAGAATAAAGGTTTAATATAGAGATCTGTAGGATATGTATAAACATAGGGGGAATGAAAATGTTAGATAACAAAAAGGTACTTAGTCTTATTCATGATGATTTTGAGGATTTAGAACTATGGTATCCTATTTTAAGACTAAGAGAAGAAGGAGTAAAAGTTGTTGTTGCAGGAGAAAAGGCTAAGGAGAAATATGTTGGAAAGTATGGAGTTCCTGCATATTCAGATTGTTCTTTTTTAGAGGTAAATGTGGAAGAGTATGATGGTATCTTAATTCCTGGAGGATGGGCACCAGATAAGCTAAGAAGGTTTCCAGAAGTATTAGAAATTGTAGCAAAAATGAATGAACAGAACAAGGTTATAGGACAAATATGTCATGCTGGATGGGTTTCTATTTCAGCTAAGATTTTAAATGGGAAAAATGTTACTAGCACCCCAGGAATTAAGGATGACATGGAAAATGCAGGAGCAACTTGGATAGATGAACCTGTAGTTGTAGATGGAAATATAGTTTCAAGTAGACGTCCTATGGACTTGCCGAATTATATGAAAAAATATATAGAGGTGCTGAGTAAATAAGATAAAAAAGTTAGGTATAGCATTAAGCATATACCTAACTTTTTACTAAGGTTAAAGGGGATTATTATACTTGAATTTATAAAGCGCATCAGTTTAATTGGGAATAATATATTGTAACAGATAAAGTTAAACAATAAGTTTATGCTTTTATTATAAAATAAAAACATAGATGATGTCAATAATAAATATGAATAAATAATTATTATCTATTAAATAATGAATAATATATAATAAAATAAAAACACTAAATACAACAAGTTCTTTTAATAAGGAAGGAGAAAAAATATGGAGGAAATAAAAAAAATATTGTCTAATATACAATCTGAATTAGTAGATATTAAAGCTAAATTAAAAGATATAGAACGTAAAGCTTCTAATGGAGACTATACTTATACTGAACATGGTGATAAAAATAAAATTTAAGAAAATAGGCTATGTTTTAAAAAATTAAAAACGTAAAAACATAGCCTTAATTATTATAAAAAAGTATTAATATTTTAAGATGTATGTATTAATACGAAAATACTTATAAGTAGATATGATTAACCAAATCTTTTTTGTGAAATTACGTGCCATAATTTAAGTTTTATTGTATAATTAGATATAATGTGCAATTTTACATATAAAATAAAGAAATATGTTTTAATTGTCTGTGATTTTATATAATTAAAATGTATACAATAAAAAGTACATAAAAAACTATTAAGATAGTCAAATGAAAGAAAGGTGAAAATATGGAAAACAATAATGCTTCATCTAACTTTATAAAAAATATTGTTATAGAGGATTTAAAATCTGGAAAAAGAAAAGAAGTGATTACTCGTTTCCCACCAGAACCAAATGGTTATCTTCATATTGGTCATGCAAAATCTATAACTTTAAATTTTGAATTAGCTGATGAATTTAATGGAAGAACAAACCTAAGATTTGATGATACAAACCCAATAAAGGAAGATACAGAATATGTAGAATCTATTAAAGAAGATGTTAGATGGCTAGGATTCGAGTGGGATGGGTTATATTTTGCTTCAGATTATTTTGAAGAAATGTATAAAAGAGCTGTTCTTCTCATAAAGAAAGGAAAAGCTTATGTATGTGACTTATCACCAGAAGAAATAAGAGAATATAGAGGTACTTTAACTGAGCCTGGAAAAGAAAGTCCTTATAGAAACAGAACAGTAGAAGAGAATTTAGATCTTTTTGAAAGAATGAAAAATGGTGAGTTTAAAGATGGAGAAAAGGTATTAAGAGCCAAAATAGATATGGCATCTCCCAATATAAACATGAGAGATCCTGTAATTTATAGAATAGCTCATGCAACTCATCACAATACAGGGGACAAATGGTGTATATATCCAATGTACGACTTTGCGCATCCTATTGAAGATGCAATCGAAGGAATTACCCATTCGATTTGTACACTAGAATTTGAAGACCATCGTCCTCTTTATGATTGGGTAATCAGAGAATGTGAGATGGAAAATCAACCTCAACAAATTGAGTTTGCAAGATTGAACTTGACTAATACAGTGATGAGTAAGAGAAAGTTAAAGCTACTTGTAGACGAGGGAATTGTTGATGCTTGGGATGACCCTCGTATGCCTACTATATCAGGATTAAGAAGAAGGGGATATACTCCAGAAGCTATCAGAAATTTTTGTAGAGCTATTGGTGTATCAAAGAGCAATAGCCTAGTAGATGTTGCTATGTTAGAGCACTTTATAAGAGAGGATTTAAAAATTAAGGCACCTAGAACTATGGGAGTATTAAGGCCAATAAAGGTAGTTATAACTAACTATCCAGAAGGTAAGGTTGAAATGTTAGAAGCTGAAAACAATCAAGATAATCTTGAACTGGGCAAACGTCAAATTCCATTTTCAAGAGAATTATATATCGATGCTGAAGATTTTATGGAAAATCCTCCAAAGAAATATTTCAGATTATTCCCAGGGAATGAGGTAAGACTAAAGCATGCTTACTTTATTAAATGTAATGAAGTTATAAAAGATGAAAATGGAAACATTAAAGAAATTCATTGTACCTATGATCCAGAAACAAAGAGCGGAACTGGTTTTACTGGAAGAAAGGTTAAAGGTACAATTCATTGGGTTAGCGCACAACACGCAGTTCCAGCAGAATTTAGATTATATAATTCTTTAATTTTAGATGACGAACAGGAAGAAGGAAAAACATTCTTAGATAATATAAATCCAAATTCCTTAGAAATAACTCAAGGATTTGTTGAACCATTCATGAAAAATGCAAAGCCTAATGACAAGTTTCAGCTAGTTAGACATGGATATTTCAATGTAGATCCTAAGTATACTACTAAAGATAAATTAGTATTTAATAGAACAGTATCTTTAAAGAGTTCATTTAAAATTCAACAATAATTTATCCAACATATAAAAATGTACACTCTTAACCATTAATGTTAAGGGTGTATATTTTTTATGAAATATACTAGTCCTGGTGTGTCTATTTGAGAAAAATGAATATATAAAGAGAAAAAATGAGATTTATTAATTTAAATTATTACAAAAGAAAATGAAATGTAAATTAAGGATTAAATTTATGCTAAAATAACCTTTGTCGTCACGAGAGACGGCGGAAAGTCAATGGAGTTTTGCTAACGCAAAACTAAATAAAACGCTCTTGATTCTTAAATTGTAATTTTTATTAAAAAGTTTAAAAGAGAGTGTTGACAATCAAAAATGAGTTTGTTATACTAAATAAGCTGTCAGATGACGACGAAAAATAAAAGATTTGGTCTTTGAAAATTAAACAGAATTAAGGTAAATAAAAGCCAGTCAATGACTTATGAGTAGATTAAACTTTTAATATGAGAGTTTGATCCTGGCTCAGGACGAACGCTGGCGGCGTGCCTAACACATGCAAGTCGAGCGAGAAGAGCTCCTTCGGGAGTAATTCTAGCGGCGGACGGGTGAGTA
>NZ_PVXN01000018.1 GCF_002995795.1 Clostridium thermopalmarium DSM 5974 | reverse complement strand
TTTCATTTTTAAACCCTAAATTTTTTCCAGTAAAAATCGGAATTTACATATTTCAATTATTATTCATCTAAACCATTACATATCAAGGGGCTACGCCCTATTTATTTTTTAATCTGCGAAACTTCTGAGATATTATAAAAATTTAAAATTAAATTTAAAAAACATTAGGTAGAGTAACCTTTTCTGAATTAACCATTTCCTCTAATAAAAATTTTACTTCATGAATTGTTGCAAGGCAATCTACTTTGTCTTCATTTTTAATATATTGGGTTAGTTTTAAAATATCGTTACTTATGGTTTCGATATGGGAATGGTTAATAAAAGCTGGAATTATATTTGAATCCTTTTTCCATTCCTCTAAAAAGTTCATAGAATTATTATATGCTTCTTTCCAGGATTCATTTACTATAATTGACTCTAAAATATTTGCTTTATTTGAATAATATTCAGATTTATTTTCAACATATTTTGTTGAAAATATCATAAGTACTATCAATAGTGTGAATAATGAAAATGAAGCTATTGTGTTTTTCACAGTGAATCCTCCCTATGTTTCTTCTTATTTATCTTTAAGTTGATAAAAAAATTTACCTTTAGAATCTATAGTGGCTATAAAAACTTCTTTTACAGAGGATATATTATTAATCTTTAATTGATTATAAAGCCATTCTTCTGTTTTGTTTATAAGTTTTAAATTTGATTTATTTATTTTTCCATCTAAAATCAAGGTTACAGGAAGTTTCTCTTGTGGAGAATTTATTTTTAAATCTTCTTTTGTTGCAGGAGAAATATTTGTCTTAGGCATTATAGATAACTGTCCGCTGGTTTCTAAAATAGCATATTCAACATCTGAAATATTATAATAGCCATTGAGCCTCAATTCTTCTATTAAATCATTAAAACTCAATTTTTGATTTCGTAGTTCTTTTATATCTATTTTACCTTGCTTTATTAAAATGCTTGGTTTGCCTGTTAATATTTCTGCAGCTTTTTCACTTTTGAGTTCTATGAGAGTTATTATAGTTTGAATCATTAGTAAAGTTAATATAGGAATTATTCCATGTATAAGAGGAATTCTTATATCTTGCATAGGAAATGAAGCTAAATCAGATATCATAATTGCGATTACAAGTTCAAAAGGTTCCAATTCTCCAATCTGCCTTTTACCCATTAAACGCATGGTTAATACTACTAAAGAATAAAGTATTATAGTTCTTATTAGTACTATGAACATAAATCATTCCCCTTTCAGAATAATATTTTTACCTAATATTAAAAAATTATAATATATAGTAAGTAACTCATATATATGCTGCAGGTATATAATAGTAGTATAAGTGACCATACTTATATAAATAATAATCAATCATAAATATAGGCCAAAAATAAACGAAGATAAAGAAAAACAATATGCAAATGGAGGAATGTGGTATGAGCAAATTAAATATTATCCTAAGGGGTGGAAAAAGTTTAAGTGTTGATAAAGGGACAACTTTATATGAAATTGCAAAACAGTATAGAATAGAAAATAACAGACCCTACGTATTAGGAAAATTTAATGGGAAAGTATATGAGCTTTCTTATGAGCCTGAAGAAGATGGATATTTTGAGCCTGTTGATTTAAGGGAAAAGATATCTATTCTTGCATATAAGAGAAGTTTAAAATTTGTGCTTATAAAAGCTGTACATGATTTATACCCTGACGCTAAAGTTACTATAGAACATTCTTTGAGTAAAGGATTGTTTGGAGAGATATACAAGGAAACCCCTCTTAATGAGGAAGATATAGTAAATATAAAAAAGAGAATGCAGGAAATAATAGACCAAGATATGAGAATTAACAAAGTAATTGTAAGCAAAGAAAAAGCTGTTGAAATTTTTAAAAAATCTAATATGGATGATAAATTGAGAATATTGCAACATACAAATGTGAATGAAGTAACTCTTTATGAGCTTGAAGGAATGTATGATTACTTTTATGGACCTATGGCATTTTCAACAGGAACACTTAAGGTATTTGATATAATGTATTATGCTCCAGGATTTATTCTTATGCTGCCTTCAGAAGATAATCCAAGTATGCTTCAAAAATTTGAAGATCATAAGAAATTAGCTAAGATATTTTATGAAGCAGAGCAATGGGGAAGAATACTTGATATAGCTGATGTTGGAGCATTAAATGATAAGGTAGTAAATGGTGAAATAGTTGATATTATTAGGATAGCAGAAGCACTGCATGAAAAGAAAGCAGCTTATATTGCAGATATGATACACAGCAGAAAAAATGTGAAAATTGTATTAATAGCTGGACCGTCTTCTTCAGGAAAGACTACATTTACAAGGAGATTAGCTATACAGTTAAAAGTTAACGGCATGATACCAGTTCAAATATCTTTAGATGATTATTTTGTGGATAGAGAAAATACTCCTAAAGATGAAGACGGAAACTATGATTTTGAATCTATTTATGCCTTAGATTTAGAATTATTTAATAAAAATCTCAATGATTTACTAGAGGGAAAAGAGGTAGTTGTTCCTCAATTTGATTTTATAACAGGCAGCAGAAAATGGCATGAAAAACCTTTAAAACTTCCTAAGAATGGTGTAATTCTAATTGAAGGAATACATGGATTAAATGAAATTTTAACTTCTTCAATACCAAAGGAGAACAAATTTAAAATATATATAAGTGCACTAACACAATTGAATTTAGATAATCATAATAGAATAGCTACAACTGATGTTAGAATAGTAAGAAGAATAGTAAGAGACTATTTATCAAGAGGTTATAATGCAGAAGATACTTTAAAAATGTGGCCTTCTATAAGACGGGGAGAAGAGAAAAATATATTTGTATTCCAAGAGGAAGCAGATGTTATGTTTAACTCAAGTTTAATATACGAATTATGTGTTTTGAAAAAACATGCTGAACCTCAGCTTTCAAAGATTTCTAAGGATAGTCCTGTTTATTATGAAGCAATGAGATTAAAAAGTTTCTTACATTTTTTCAAGGATGTAGATGATGACTTAATTCCAGATAATTCTATACTTAGAGAGTTTATAGGTGGAAGCTGTTTTTATAAATACTAGAAATATTTTATGCTAGAATATCCTCATTTATAAATTTAAAGAACTTATTACGGTTGGTATGTATATAATACCACAAAAAGTGTAACCTCATTTATCACTAGTCCATACACTAAAAGAAGATAGCAATAGATACAGAGTGAGGGATTAAGTGACGAAAAAGTATATATTTACATTAATATCTATAATAGCAATTTTTATTAATACCCCTTTTGTTTTAGCAAATACAATAATTTATTCTGTGGCAATAATTCCAGTTGCAATATTGCTTGGGGATCTTACCTCAGTAATGTCTCAATATATAGGAGAGAAAAGAGGAGGGCTTTTAGCTGCTACCATTGGAAATTTTCCAGAGCTTATGATGGGAATATGGTCTATAAGCTTTGGAATGGTTCCTATGGTTAAATCTGCTCTTGTAGGTTCTATAATAAGTAATATGCTTTTAGTTCTTGGTATATCTATATTTTGTGGAGGCATTAAGCATAAGGAACAGAGATTTAACAAAATAGTAGCAAGAACAAACTTTAATATGCTCCTTTTAGCTATGTCTGCTATGTTGGTTATGGCATCTATAGACAGTTATAGCAATTTATCTGGAAAAATAATGTTTACAATAAGCATAAAGGTATCAATTGTTTTAATAGGAGTATATATATTAGGGCTTATATTTTCTCTTTATACCCACAACAATCTTTTTGTAATAAGCGAAGGAATAGAGGAGAAAGGGAATAAAAGAGATAAAAAGAGAAAAAATATAATAGTAATTAAAATAATATTGGAATCAATATTACTATTTATAATTAGTGAAAAACTTACTTTTAGTATAAATGAGTTAGTAAATAAGTATAGTTTATCTCAGCAATTTATAGGAATAATACTCATACCTATATTAGGAAACATGGGAGAGAATGTTTCAGCTATAATCTGCGCCGCGAAAAATAAAATAAATATGAGCTTAGAAATAGCTATTGGCTCAAGTATACAAATTTCACTATTTGTAACTCCTATTTTAATAATTTTTTCATACTTTATGGGAGTTCAAATGAACTTTGTCTTTAGTCATTTTCAGATTATGATGAGTGCTATAGCTATAGCTATGTCATACTTTGTATTCCAAGATGGTAGAACCTATTGGTTTGAAGGTGCTATTTTACTTGCTATATATACAATGATTACTATGGGATACTATTACTTAGCATGAATTGATGTTTTAATTAATATAATTATTATGATATCAATTCATAAGGTGATTAAGTGGGGAGCAGGAAAGTTATACACACATACTATACAGATATTAATAATCTAGCAGACTTATTGGGCAAACTGGTAAATTCGTACAGATTGTTGATTGGCGGAGCAGATGAATTGAATAAAATAGCTTTATCAAGGAAAAGTGATGTAAGGGATGCTTTAAAAAGAGCAGATAAACTTGGAGATATAATAGATGAAATTATAGACATGTTAGAAAAGTCTAGCAATGGATATTTAGATTATTGTGAACTAAAATCTGAGATAATAAAAGGAAAACTTAATGAAGGATATATATATACAGAAATTGAGGAAGATTTAAGTTTTAAAGAATAAAAAAAGTGTGAGCTTTCACACTTTTTTTATTCTCAATCTACTTACCATAAGATAAGAAAGTAAAACCATTAACATACCTGTTAAAAATACATTAGAAGCATTACTCATTGTTATAAATGAGTATAAGGAAAGCAACATTCCAGCTACAGTTATAGGAACTCCCACAAAGGCTCCGTCAAATTCAGTACAATTATATCTCGCTAATCTATAGGCACCAGATAAAGGGAAAATCAAAACTAATAAATATCCTACTAATCCTAGACTCATAAGATCATATAAGTTGAAAACTAAAATTGAAGGTGCAACGCCAAAGGAAACTAAATCAGCAAGAGAATCAAGCTCTTTTCCTATATCGCTGGCTGCATCTAAAAATCTAGCAATTCTTCCATCATATCTATCCATAACACCTGCTAATAGGATAAATATACAAGCCGTTCTATAGTCTCCTTTAAATGTCATTATTAAAGATATAAGACCACATGCCAGATTTCCTAAAGTAAAGGCATTTGGTAATGCACTTCTGGTCATCATAATATCACTCCTAAAAATTATTGCCTGAAATTAAATACAAATAAAAATTAATGTTTATTATAATTATATATTATTTTGGACAAATATTTAAGTAGGAAAAAATTTTTTTTATAAAAACTTAATATAAACATATTAAGAGGAGTTTTGGTTAAGAATAAGCTTGGGAGGTGTTTTTCATGGAAATAAAAAATATAATGACAAAAACCGTAGCAACTATAAATGCAGAAGATACAGTAGAACGAGCAGCTCAAATGATGAAAGAATACAATGTAGGTTCTATACCGGTTTGTAGAGGAGAAAAGGTGGTTGGAGTAATTACAGATAGAGATATTGCTTTGAGATCTTGTGCTGAAGGAGAAAATGCTAGGCAGCAAAAAGTAAAAGATATAATGACTTCTAATCCGGTTACAGGAACACCAAATATGGATGTTCATGAAGCTGCCAGAATAATGAGCGAAAGACAAATAAGAAGGCTTCCAATTGTAGAAAATGATAAGGTTGTGGGAATAGTTGCACTAGGGGACTTAGCAGTTGAACCACAGTTTGCAAATGAAGCTGAAAGCGCATTAAGTAGCATTTCAACCCCAGCTAGTCCACAAATATAAGAATATACACTAAATTTATTATAATTTAATGACAATATATTAATTCAAAGTAAGAAAATAACTTCACTTATTCATTGCTTTGTTTATACAAAATTTAAACTGTAGTTATAAATTTTTCCTAAAAGCCTATGAATTTTCATCATAGGCTTTTTTATATTCATAATTAAGGCTATAATATATAATATAAAAATTAAATGAGGCAATTTTACTACTTTGATAGGAGAGTTGAAATGAATAGAGTAAAATTTATTTATAATCCGTATTCAGGTGAAAACACAATCATAAATGATATAGACACAGTAATTATGATTCATCAAAAATATGGTTATATTGTTGAACCATTTAGAATTAGTATGGATTATGAATTAAGTGATGCATTTAAGAATATTGATGAAAGTTTTAAATATATATTAGTTGCAGGAGGAGATGGAACGGTAGACAATGTAGTAAATCATATGAAGTTTTTAGGCATAAATCTTCCTATTGCTGTTCTTCCAGTAGGAACGGCTAATGATTTTGCAAAGTTCATAGGAATGCCTCTAGACGTAGAGAAAGCTTGCGAACAAATACTGACCAGCAGCCCAGTGGATATTGATATAGGAAAAATAAATGATAAATATTTTGTAAATGTAGCTAGCACAGGCCTATTTACAGATGTATCTCAGAAGACAGATGTAAACTTAAAAAATACCATAGGGAAGCTTGCTTATTATGTAAAGGGGATAGAGCAAATTCCTAACCTTAGAAAACTTAAGATAAAGGTATCTTCATCTCATATGGAGTTTGACGGAGATATGTATTTGATGCTTGTTTTTAATGGGCAAACAGCAGGAAACTTTAATCTGGCATATAAGGCGGATTTAACTGATGGAATGCTGGATGTAATCATAATAAAGGCTGGTATGATAAAAGATATAATATCTCTATTTATAAAAATATTGAAGAGTGAGCACTTAGAACATTCAAAGGGGCTTATTTATTTTAAGACAGATAAGCTATATATAGAGTGTCATGAGGATATAGTAACAGATATAGATGGAGAGAGAGGTCCTGATTTTCCTGTTACTATAGAATGTATAAAGGGAGGATTAAAGGTTTTAGGTGTAAAATTTACAAAAAGTGAAAAAGTATGAATAAATAATATGAATATAAAATAATTATAAGTAACAGTAATTTCATGGGGAGAATATATTGAGGACTTATATTTATTTGATATTAATATTGGTTACGATGTTGATTATTTATAAGGGTTTTAAAAATACTATTAAATATGCTCCGAATAGAATAAAATTTATTTGTACGGGAATATTTGCTGCAATGTTTCTGAGATATTGCTCAATACTAGTATTAACTATATCAAAAGATATGAGATACTTATATTTATTAAAGCCTATTTATTTTTTAAATCTTTTATGTATATTAATTGCAGCATTAACATCCATGTACATATTGATGAGAAACGATAAAATAAAGTTTTTATATATGTTTCCATTAAGTCTAATATTAGTTTTAATTTATGGATACTTGATTTATAAATATCCTGCAAGACTAAGCTTGGATATTATATATGGATATTATATTGAATTTATAGGTAATCCATACATATACATTGGATATATGCTAATGAATGTGCTTTTTATAATTTTAAGCATGAATATCTATAGAGCAAATATAGATAAAAAAGGAATCATATTTATTGTGTCTGCATCTATAGGGATTATATTAGAGACAATGTTATATGTACTTGGAAAAGAAATCTTCATTCATTTAATCATAGGAGATCTTTTGTGGATGATAACATTAAATTATGCAATTTCAAAGCTAAATAAATCTTCAATTACCAGTAAAAAATGATCGCTAATCCCTAGTGGCTAATCTCTAAAAATAGAGACTAGCAGCTAGGAATTAGCGATTTGAATTTTATTTTCGTGTTTTAGTATGTCTTTTTCCTTTAATGCCTTTGTGTTTGGTATTGTTCTTATTTTTGCCAGTATTTTTTCCTTTGATAGGTCTAGGTGGTATTAAGCAGTTTTTACCAAACCCTATTAAGTCTTCTCTGCCAGCTTTTATTAGAGCTTTTTTTACTAAAGAGTAATTTTCAGGCTTTGAAAATTGAAGTAAAGCTCTTTGCATAGATTTTTCTTCAGGAGTTTTAGGAACATATATTTTTTCTCCAGTAAGGGGATTTATACCTGTATAGTACATAGCGGTTGAAAGGCTTCCAGGTGTTGGATAAAAATCTTGTACCTGTTCAGGATTATGTCCCATAGTTTTTATATAAAGTGCAAGTTCAATTGCTGCGTCTAAATCACTTCCAGGGTGGCTTGAGATAAGATAAGGAACTAAAAACTGTTTTTTACATAGTTTTTTATTCATAGCTTCATACTTCTTTTGAAATTTTTCATAAACATCATTTTTAGGTTTTCCCATAGCTTCAAGCACTTTATCATTTATATGCTCAGGTGCTACTTTTAATTGGCCGCTAATATGATGTTCACATAATTCTCTAAGAAAAGTATCATTTTTATCTTGAATTAAGTAATCAAATCTTATTCCAGAACGGATAAAGACCTTTTTAATCCCAGGCAATTTTCTAACCTTTCTTAGAAGGTCAAGATATTCATTATGATCTACCTTTAAATTTTTGCAAGGAGTAGGAAAAAGACATTGTCTGTTTTTGCAAACACCATGTTTCTTTTGATGATCACAAGCTCTGTGTCTAAAGTTTGCAGTAGGGCCTCCAATATCGTGAATATATCCTTTAAAATCATCTAAAGTTGTTAAGAGTTTAGCCTCATTTATAATGGATTCCTGGCTTCTGTTCTGTATGGATCTTCCTTGATGGAAATTAAGTGCGCAGAAGGAACAACCACCATAGCATCCTCTATGGCTTGTTATAGAAAACTTAATTTCATTAATAGCAGGAATTCCCCCATCTTTTTCGTACATAGGATGGTAGTTCCTAGCATAAGGTAATCCATATACTGTGTCCATTTCAGACTGGGTTAAAGCTTCTTGAGGCCTATTTTGTACAATATATCTATTACCATGTTTTTGAACTATAGTTCTGCCATTTATGCTGTCTTGCTCATAATATTGTATTTTAAAGCTATCTGCGTAGGCTTTTTTACTATTTACACACTCCTCAAAAGAAGGAACTTCTATATAATCTTCTATATTTTCTAAAGAGTTAGAGATATAAACAGTACCTCTGACATTTGTTATATTTTTTATGTCCATACCATACCTAAGTAAATTAGCGATTTGAATTATAGTTTTTTCGCCCATGCCATATATTAATAAATCAGCTTTACAATCTACAAGTATACTTCTTCTTATTTTATCGTCCCAGTAGTCATAATGGGCAAAACGTCTAAGACTTGCCTCTAAGCCTCCTATTATTATGGGAACGCCATTATAAGCTTCTCTAGCTCTATTACAATATACAATTAAGGCTCTGTCTGGCCTGTGTCCTCCTTTCCCACCAGGAGAAAATACGTCGTAATGCCTTTTTTTCTTGGATACAGTATAATTACTTACTAAGGAGTCCATATTACCAGAGTTTATTAAAAAGCCATACTTTGGTTTACCAAGTTTCTTAAAATCATCTACACTATGCCAATCAGGTTGAGCAATAATTCCTACATTAAAGCCTTCATGTTCAAGCACGCGTCCAATTATTGCTGTGCCAAAGGAAGGGTGATCTACATAAGCATCTCCAGTTATTATTACAAAATCTAATTGGTCTATATTTCTTGCCTTTAAATCTTCTTTGCTTACAGGTAAAAATTTTTTATTTAATCTCATTAATTAAGTCCCTCCAAATCTAGTAATAATATTAACATAATAAATATAAAATATAAACAAAACATTTTATTGAAGGAGAGTATAATAATAGGGAAGAGATATACAAAAAATAAAGAAAAACTTAAGATTAGTTAAATAATAGAGTAAAACCTTGAAATTTGATTTAAAATACAACTATATTAATATAAACTAATAATTTTACTGTAAATGATTAAATACGGTTGCATTTTAATCTAATTATAATATAATTTATATTAGAGATGTGTTATATGAAATTTTTATAAACAGAATTTTAATTTTGTTCAATGTTTTAAGAAGAGGTGAGATATCAATGGAAGCTGGTCCCCTTAGTAGGAGATCAAAACAAAATTTAAAATTAAATATGGAATATAGAGGAAATCTCTTTTTAAGGTTAGGGAGTTAGAAGTTAGATTAAATATACATCAATTAATAATATTTAATTATACATTAATTAAGAAAAGAATTTATAAATACAAAGTTAAAGGTTAGAAGTTAGAAATTATAAATTCAAATTAATAATTAAGAGTTGATAATTAATATTATCAGTTGTTAAATATTAATTTGCTAACCTACTAAATTATTTAGTTTGGGTTTTGAACATACTAACTCTCTGACTTCCAACCTTTAAATTAGTACGTGGGTTTCCTCTATATTGAAAGGAGGAATATCCATGAAAAAACTTAGCAGCTTTTATTTAAGTGAAATACTCCACAAGGATATTTATGATGAATACGGTGACTGTATAGGTAAACTATGCGACATCTATGTTACAACAGGTAATGGATATCCTAAGGCTATAGGATATAAGGTGAAAAAAGGTGGAGACATAAACAATTATGAATTTAGAAGCATCGATTTTTATAATGATGATTCTAAAATAGTTATAAAAGTTAGAGGTGTTAAGGATATTATTCCTAGGGCATACTCTTACCTTTTGTCTAAAAACTTATTAGACAAGCAGATAGTTGATATAAATGGGAAAAAGGTTGTAAGAGTGAATGATTTAAGAATAGCCTGTATTTCTACAGAAATAAGAGTAATAGCTGTTGAAACGGGAATGCTAGCTTTAAGCAGAAGATATGGTTTGGATAGGATTGTTAAGTTTTTATACAAGCTTTTTAGAAAAGAAGTTTATGATACAGTTATAATGTGGGATGATGTTGAATCTTTAGAGATGGTAGATGATAATTTAAAAATTGCAGTTCCATATAAAAAGATTTCAGAGTTACATCCGGCAGATATTGCTGATATACTAGAGGAAGTAGATTTGAAGTATAGAAATAAAATATTTGAAAGTTTAGATGAACATTTAGCTGCAGATACTTTAGAGGAAATTGACCCTGAAATTCAGGTGGATATACTAGAAACTATGAATCAGTCTAAGGTATCTGGTATTTTAAATAATATGTCCAATGATGAAATTGCTGATATCTTAGAAGAATTAGATGAAGAAATGGTAGAAAAACTTCTTATGAATTTAGAAACAGAGGATGAAGAAAAGGTAAGAGATCTTATGAAATATGAAGAGGAATCCGTAGGAAGTATAATGAATACGGATTTTGTTTCGTTTAATTTAAATATAACAGCAGCTGAAACTTTAGAGCTTTTAAAAGAAATTCAGCCAGAGGATAAAGTATCCCACTATATTTATATAACTGATCAAAATGAAAAGCTTCAAGGTGTAGTATCTTTAACAGAACTAGTATTTTGCAAGGGAGATATGAAGCTAAGGGAAATAATGAAAAAGGAAATTATAAAGTTAAGCGATGATGAAAGATTAGATACAGCAATTAAAAAGTTTGTTAAATATGATCTTATAGCTATTCCAGTAATAGACTCTGAGGAAAGACTTCAAGGAGTAGTAATTATAAATGACATAATAGAAGAAGTTTTTGAAGAAAAATGGAAAAAGAAGTTAAAAAGAGCTGTGTAAAGCATAAAAAGGACTGTTTATATTAATATAAGCAGTTCTTTTTTGTTTTTTATAAATAAATAGGTACTTTGGAATAAAGAGTGTATTTTTTATAAAGTTGCACAAAATATAAGTAAGGAAGAATCTCTTTATATACTTATTTTAGGAGGAAAGTATATATGAAAAACAGGTTAGGATGGAAAAGAATTAGCATATTAATTATAGTAATCATGTTTTCATATGTGAGTACATCAAGATTAATCATTCCTTACTGCAATAGTGTAAAAACTGCAGTTTATAAGTATGGATCTAAAGATGCAATTGTAACAGAAATTCAAAGAAGATTAATAGCATGGGGATATTATAAAGGAAATATGGATGGAATTTATGGATATGAGACCTATCTTGCTGTTAAAGAATTTCAAAGGAAAAATGGTCTTACCGTTGATGGAATAGCAGGAAACGCTACATTAGCAGCTTTGGGAATAAATCCAGGACCTGGAGGAGGCTCAAGTGCTAAAACCAGTACTGCTTCTTCAAATGCAGCATCATCCAATAATTCGGATTTAATGCTCCTTGCAAGATTTATAAATGGAGAAGCAAGAGGTGAGCCTTATGAAGGGCAGGTAGCTGTTGGAGCGGTAATTTTAAATAGAGTAAGACACCCAGATTTTCCTAATACAATAGCAGGAGTTGTTTACCAGCCAGGCGCTTTTACCGCAGTAGTAGATGGTCAAATACACGCTGAAATGCAGGAAAGCTCTATTAAAGCAGCAAGAGATGCTTTAAACGGATGGGACCCTTCTGGAGGTGCTCTATACTACTTTAATCCTAGAACAGCTACAAGTGCATGGATTTGGTCAAGGCCTTTGATAAAAGTCATAGGACAACATAGATTTTGCAAATAATGTTGACAATTCTATAAGTAATGAATATAATAAAAATATAATTCTTAGTAAAATAGTAAGAAATACAGTGAAGAAGGAAAGTAGTGTAAATTGGATATTTCAGAGAGGAAATCATATGCTGTGAGATTTCTATATCACATTTATGCGAAGTGCCCTTCGGAGTTTTGCACCGAAAGATAAAGTAGGCTGCAACGGTTTTATCCGTTATAGTAATAGAGCATATAACTCCATTTTGTTTTGGGAGCGTGCTTGAAATGAGGTGGGATTTTATCCAATTAGAGTGGAACCGCAGAGTGTAATAGCTTTGTCTCTAGATATTAGAGATAGAGCTTTTTGTTTATGTAATTTTATTTTGATGGAGGGGGAAATTTATGATGAAATTTTTTAAAGCGATCAAATATGATATAGATAATATATTAAAAAATGATCCTGCAGCAAGAAATTTTTTAGAAGTATTATTACTTTATCCGTGTGTACATGCAACAATCTATTATAGGGTAGCACATGGGCTATACAAAAGAAAGTTATACTTCCTAGCTAGGCTAATATCTCAATTTGCTAGATTTATCACAGGGATAGAAATACACCCAGGTGCAAAAATAGGAAAAGGATTTTTTATAGATCATGGAATGGGAGTAGTAATCGGAGAAACTGCAGAGATAGGGGATAATGTAACTTTATATCATGGTGTAACTTTAGGTGGAACAGGTAAAGACCAAGGTAAAAGACATCCTACTGTAGGAAATAATGTAATGATTGGATCTGGAGCAAAGATATTAGGTCCAATATATATAGGAGATAACTCAAAGATAGGAGCAAATTCAGTGGTACTAAAGGATGTACCGCCAAATTCAACAGTAGTAGGAATACCGGGAAAGGTTGTAAACAAGAAGGCTAAAAATGTGGTTAAAATTGAGGATTATGGAATAAAGGATCAATGCGTGAGATAATAGATGCTAGAATTGTAGGTTAGTAAATATGGATTATAAGGAATGTATAATTAAATATTGTTATGAAATAGGTTTAAGTCAGATTGGATTTACTAAGTGTAGAGTGTTTCATGAACTTAAGGAATTTCTCACTAAAAGAAAACATGAAAATATAGAAAATGAATTTGAAGAGAAAGATATAGAAAAGAGAATAAATCCTTTTTTGTATATGAAAGAAGGAAAAACTATAATTTCACTAGCCTTTCCATATATGCATGAAACTAGTACTAAAGCTGATAAATATTTTTCTAAGTATACCTTAGGTAGAGATTATCATGAAGTTGTAAGTAAATATTTAGAGAGCATATGTAACTTTATAAAAAGCTTAAATGGAAAAGCAATATACTTTGTTGACAACAATGCACTGCCAGAGAGATATATAGCATATCTAAGTGGAATAGGCTTTATAGGCAAGAATAATATGGTAATTACAGAAAGGTATGGTTCTTATATTTTCTTAGGAGAAATAATAACAGATTTAGAAATAGAAGAAGATATGCCTAAGGAATCTAAGTGCGGAAATTGTGATATTTGCATAAAGGCATGTCCTGGAAGATCTATAAGTGAAAAAGGATGTAATCCAAATATATGTTTATCATATATAACACAAAAGAAAAATATTAACGAAGAAGAAATTTCTAAGCTTAAAGGCAAAATATTTGGATGTGATATTTGTCAAGATGTTTGTCCATATAACAAACATATAGAATTTTCTAAGATTAATGAGTTTGAACCATTTGATTTTATGAGAAATACAAACTTTCAAGAAATACTAAATATGAGCAAAAAAGATTTTAATGAGAAATACAAGATGACCTCATGTGGTTGGAGAGGAAAAAGCGTACTTCAGAGAAATGCGCTTATAAATTTGGCACATATGAAGAGGTTAAAAGAAGGAAAAAAATTCAATTCACCTTATGTTGAAGAATATTATAATAAGCTTTTGAAAAATTCTAAATTTTGATGTATATTAGTTATATGTAGAAATAGAATCTGAAAGGTGGAATTTGTAGATGATATCCCCAACTATGAGCAAAATTATAGGTCATCTTCCAAAAGGTCTTGTAAGGTTTATATCTAATAAACTTTTAAATGGATATATAAATAAGTATGCACACATTAAGGTTGAAAATAAGGAAAAATTGAATGATATAAAGAAGCCAGTAATATTTATATGCAATCATCTTAGTAATTCAGATGCTTTAGTACTAGATAGGGTGCTTAAGGACCATGATGTTACTTTTGTAGCAGGAGTTAAATTGAGCAGCAATCCTCTTACAAGTCTTGGGCTAAGCATAGTAAAGACTACACCGGTACACCCTAATTCAGCAGATAAAGAAGGCATAAAAAAGATTATTCAAATTATTAAAAGTGGCAATAATGTTTTAATTTTTCCTGAGGGTACGAGAAGTAGAACTGGTAAGATGATAAAAGGAAAAAAAGGAATTATATTAATTTCAAAAATATGTAATGTTCCTATTGTACCTATAGGAATGACAGGAACAGAAAAACTTCTTCCTATTAATATGGAAGGAAAAATGGAGATGGAAAGATTCCAACATTCAGACATTATTGTTAAAATAGGGGAACAATTTTATCTTCCAGAAAAATTAGAGAAGGAATCTAAAAAAGATTATGAAGAAAGAGCTTTAGACTTTATTATGAGAAATATTGCTAAACTTTTACCAGAAGAATACAGAGGTGAATACCAGTAAGGGCAGTAAAGAAGCTTAGAGAGTTTAAGTGCTGTGCTGAGTTTAGACTGTTTAGTGAGTTTAGGCGCTGATGCATAAGTGAAGGTGCAAGGTGCAGTGGAGAAAATAATGCTGAATTAAGCGGGGCTTAATTCAGCATTATTTTATAAGAATTTGTTACTATAAATCATAGATTAAGCTTAATGTATAAGTTAGATTAGATTATAACATTCTAATCAGCGAAAGGTTTGATTTTTAAAAGGCTGGTGTTGATAAAAGGAGAGAAAATGATATGAAGAAAAATGTTGATGAAATATTGGATATACTTGAAAAAATTTATCCAGATGCTCAGTGTGAGCTTATTCATGAGAACCCTTTTCAGCTTTTAATAGCCACTGTATTAAGCGCACAGACAACAGATAAAAAGGTAAATCAAGTTACGGAAAAATTATTTAAAAAGTATAAAACACCTAATGATTTTGCTGTTTTAGAGCAGGATGAGTTAGAAAAAGAAATAAGAGAAATAGGCTTATACAAAAACAAGGCTAAAAATATAATAGGTCTATGCAAGATGCTGATAGATGATTATAATGGAGAAGTTCCAAGGACTATGGAGGAATTAATTAAGCTTCCTGGAGTTGGAAGAAAAACTGCTAATGTAGTATTATCTAATGCTTTTGGTGTTCCAGCAATTGCAGTGGATACTCATGTGTTTAGAGTGGCTAATAGAATAGGCATTGCTAACAGCAATAATGTTGAAGGAACAGAAGAGCAACTAAGAAATAATATTCCAATGGAACGATGGTCAAAGGCTCATCATCTTCTCATATTTCATGGAAGAAGAACCTGTGCTGCAAGAAAGCCAAAGTGCGAGAATTGTCCTTTAGCGCCGCAGTGCAAGTATCTAAACGGAGAACAATAAATTGATTAGAAGTTTAGAAAGTTTGATTTTTTAAACTCTCTAAACTTCTAAACTAAAAATATTATCTATATATGTAATTTTAACTTTATGCTTTAAGCTAAACAATTTAAAATCCAATTAGTTGCTGCTAAGCACTTTGTTCAGCTCGTTACTTAGCTCTTCCATAGTATAAGGCTTATTTATTACTCCTTTAAAACCATAATCTTTAAAATTTGATATAACTCCGCCGGCAGAGTAGCCGCTAGATACTATGGCTTTAATTTTTGGGTCTATTTTAAGAAGGTGTTTTATGGTCTCTTCTCCTCCCATACCACCTGGAATAGTTAAGTCCATTATAACTGCATCGAAGGCATCACCTAAAGACATAGCTTTTTTATACAATTCTATAGCTTCTACACCATCTTTACATGATACAACTTTATAGCCCAGATGCTTTAGCATAGCAGATAAGGTTTTTCTTATATCTATTTCATCATCCATAACAAGGATTTTATTTTCTCTGTTAATTAATTCGTATTTTGGTTCTTCTATTTCAATAGGAACTCCCTCGCAGGCAGGTAGATAAATTTTAAAAACAGAACCTTTATCTAATTTAGATTTAACTAAAATATGACCATTATGCTTTTTTATTATAGAATAAGCTGAAGCAAGTCCAAGTCCAATACCAGTTTTTTTAGTTGTAAAGTAAGGATCAAATATTTTGAGTAACTTATCTTTGCTTATTCCACAACCTTGGTCTTTTATAGAGATACAAATATATTTTCCGGGACTAAGGCCCACTATCTCATTTTCTGAAAGTTCAATATTTCTGCATCTAATAAATATGTAACCTCCATTAGGCATGGCCTGGTAAGCATTTATTACTAAATTACTTATTACTTGACTCATTTGAGCACAGTCTATTTCAACAGGCCATAAATTGCTAGGGATATACATTTTACAAGCCACGTTTGAGCCACTTAATGCTAAATTAGTAGTTTCTTTTATCAAATCATTTATATAGGTTACTTTTTTAAAAGGTTTGCTGTCTTTAGAAAAGGTAAGAAGCTGTTTAGTTAAACTTTTTGCTTGTAATACAGTTTTTTCTAAGTCTGAAAGTTTTTTTGAGATTTTATCATCAGATTTCACATAGGTTTTCATTAAAGATATATTTCCTAAAATTATAGTGAGTATATTATTGAAATCATGGGCAACACCTCCAGCTAAAATGCCTATGGAATTAAGTTTTTCCATTTTTAATAATTCTTCATCGCTTTGTTTTCTTTTAGTAATATTTCTTACTATGGAAATAACTTTATTATCTGATAAGGGTATTAGTCTAGCTTCAAAGTACTGAACATCTTTTTTTAGAGGAAGCTCATACTCAAAAACAACTAAAGATTTTGTTTTTAAAGCTTTCAAAATAGCAGATTTAAACTGAAGCCCAGTGGGGTTGCCATATATTTCATGTACTTTTTTTCCTATAAGTTCATTTAAAGGAAATATTAAGTTGTCTGAGTCTTTTGTTTTACAATCTAAAAATGTACCATTTTTATCAAGTACAAAACATATGTCTGGAAAAGCTTTAATAATGGTTTCTAGTTGAATTTTTTTCTCTCTTAGTCTTTTTTCTGCTATTTTTCTAAATGTAATATCTACACCAAATTTTATATAAGACCAATTAGAGATTGGTGATGACTGAGAAGTTGAATACCAGGAAATAATCTTCTCTGTACCATCTTTACATATAATAGTTGATTCCATGTCTTTGTATTCATAATTCAATTCTTTACACTTATCTTCGATTAACTTTCTATATTCATAATCAGGATATAACAAAATATTTGGATTCTTAACAGAAAGCATTTCCTCACGAGTATATCCTGTAATCCTTTCACATTCATTATTCCAAAGTATCATATTCCCTTCATTATCAAAGGCCTGTATCATAACAGGCATATTATTCAAAATTAATTTAAGTTGTTCTTTCATTTTTTCTAAAGCAAGTTGAAGATATTTCTTTTCAGATATATCATTAATAACTATAAAAGTTAAATTAAGACCATTAATTGGCTCTGAAATTCTATTAACCTTAAGTTCCAGATATGTATTTCCAAATTGCTTTTCAAAAATATATTCTTGAAGGTTTTTCGCTAAAAATTTTTTCATAGGCTCTATAAATAAATTGGAAAATTCTAGTAAAGTAATGTGTAATCTTTTCAATAAATCTTCTCCTGGTAAATTAGTTCCTAAAATTTTATATTTAGAATCAAGTATAATAATTGGTACCGGAATATTTTTTAACAATTCAACATAAATAGAGTAATTATACATAAATGCAATTCACCACCTATATGCTTCGAGTTAATTGAGTAAAAGAACTACTTTATATACACTATTCTATTATTTTTGAAAAAAACCTTCTTTTTACATAATTTATAACAAAAAAGGAACGAATGGAATTAAAATCCTGCAACGTTCCTTTTAATTTTACTTAATTTTGCAATAATTAACAATAAGTTCTAAAGTAGATATAAGGGAATCCATATGGGTTCTTTCATAGGCGTGAGAAGCAAAAACGCCAGGTCCGATTAAAGCAGTTTTTATATCCCATCCAGCTTTCAGAGCTGCAGATGCATCTGATCCGTAATGAGGATATATATCTATTCTATAGTCTATGTTGTGTGTTTTGCATAAGTTTACAAGCTTTTTTCTAAGTTCATAGTCATAAGGGCCAGAAGAATCTTTTGCACATATGCATACAGTGTATTCAGAAGAATTTTGATTAAGTCCAGGTGCCCCCATATCTACAGATATGAATTCTTTAGTAGAAACAGGTATAGAGGCGGAGGCACCATGGCCCACTTCTTCATAGTTGCTTATAAAAAAGTTAGTTGTATAAGGAAGAGGTATATCATTGCTTAACAGATAGTCTATAGCATATAAAAGTACAGCAGTGCTGGCCTTATCATCTAAGTGTCTGCTTTTAATAAAGCCATTATCTGTTATTGTAGTTCTAGGATCTAAAAATATAAAATCACCAACATTAATTCCTAGATTTAGAGTATCCTCTTTAGAAAATACTTTTTCATCTAAAATAACTTCCATGTTTTCAGGAGTTCTTTTAAGATCATAAGCTTCATTTCCACTTATGTGAACAGATGGCTTTAAAGATTGAACTGTTCCGGTATAAGTTTTATCATCTAGAGTCAAAATAGTGCAATTTTCTCCCTCAATGGAATTTCCGGTGAATCCGCCTATTAGACTTATACCAAGCTTTCCATCAGATTTTATCTCGCTAACCATAGCGCCTAAGGTATCTACATGAGAGGAAAAAGTTCTTTGGTATTGGTTGTTTTCTCCTTTAAGTGTAACTATTATAGCTCCTTTGTTCGTACTAATATATGAAGCTTTTAAAGAATCGAGTTCTTTTTTTATATATTCCATTACTTTATAAGTGCAGCCAGAAGGACTAGGGATTGATAATATATTTTTTAAATAAGTTTTAAGTTTGTTTTTGTCATAATTCATAGTTTCATCACTCCTTTAAAAAATTTTATCATAATATGAAAGTATAGCCAATGTATAAACACAGTCCCATATGTAATTATTTAAAGTTTTGTAGTATAATAAGTTGGAAAGAGGGGAGAGATTAAATGGCTAGAAGTAAAAAAAATAAAAGAAGAAAAAATAGCAATAAGAGAATCAAAAATCTAGTATTTACAATCATTTTATTATTAATTTCAGCTGCTGTTAGTTATGTATATTTTATTACACAAAAATTCGATGATGTTATGTTCCCAGGAATTGTCGTTGAAAATGTGGAATTATCAGGAAAAACCAAGAAGGAAGCTGAAGAAATTTTAAAAGAAAAGTATTCAAAACCAATACTTAGTAAGAAAATAAATATTAAAACTCCGGAAAAAACTTATACCATAAATTGTTCCGATTTAAATCCTCAATATAATATAACAGAAGTTTTAGATGAAGCTTTTGCTTATGGTAAGGATTTAAATATATTATCTAGATATAAGCTTATAAAAAGTCCTGAAGTAAAAAAGTATAATCTTAAATTTTCATACAATCATAAGCCAGTAGATAAAATGATAGAGTCCATAAGCAAGGACATTAATAAAAAATCAAAGGGTGCAACAATTAAGATTGTAAACGGAAGCTTCCAGGTTACTGAAGATGAAAATGGCTTTGAGCTTGAAGAGAAAAAGTTAAGTGATGAAATTATAACTAAACTTAAAAATAACAGTAGTGGAGATATAAACATAGACGCCCCTATAAAAGTTATAGAATCTAAGATTAAAGCAGAAGCATTAAGAAAGGTTAATTCAAAGATAGGATCATTTTCAACCAATTATTCATCTTCTTCGGAAGCTAGGGCTACTAATATAAAGTTAGCCACTCAAAGCATTAATGGGACAGTGGTAATGCCGGGAGATACTTTTAGCTTCAATGAAGTTGTTGGAGAAAGGACAAAAGAAAGAGGATATAAGGAAGCTGGAGTTATAGTAAATCAAAAATTTGACTCTGGCCTTGGAGGAGGAATATGTCAGGTATCTTCAACTTTATACAATGCCTTAATAAGAGGAAATATAAAAACTACTGAGAGAGTACACCATTCTATTCCTTCTACATATGTTGATATTGGTCTTGATGCTACGGTTGACTGGGGAAATATTGACTTGAAATTTAAAAATACTTTCGATTATCCTATATATATCGAAGGCTTTACTTCAAATAGAAATGTGTATTTTAATATATATTCAAATTCTGAATTAGCAAAACGAACTTATGATATAACTACAGAAGTATATAGTACAATTGAGCCAACAATAAAATATATAGATGACCCATCATTACCAGCAGGACAAACAGAGGTAGAAAAGCAGCCTCGCAAAGGTTACAGAGTTAAAGCTTATAGAAATATCTATGAAAATGGTAAGTTTATAGGTAAGGAATTAATATCTAATGATTATTATGTACCGATAAATGGAGTAATTAGAAGAGGAACGAAAAAGTAAGATTAAATATTAAAAAAGTATTAATAAGTTAATTTAGAGTGCTTAATCCATATGGAAGAAACAAAAAACTTAGGATTAAGCACTTTTAAATTGAGAAAATTGCATCCCAATTTTCTTATATGTTATAATACTCTTTGATACTGTAAGGAATAGGTAATGTCAGCATAGTGGATGAAATTATAAAGGGGAGATTAATATGGCATTTAAGTTAGTGTGCTTGGACATGGATGGGACTTTATTGAACAGCAGTAAAGAAGTTAGTAATAGAAATAAGGAAGCCATAAAAAAAGCCCATGATATGGGAGTTAAAATAGCGATTTCTACAGGAAGGGTGTTTACATCTGCAAAATATTATGCACAACTTTTAGGGATAAATGCACCAATTATAGCTTCAAATGGAGCATATATTAGAGAAAAAGATAGAAATAAGGTAATATATAGTTCTACATTGAGTATAGAAGAATGTAAAAAGATACTAGGAATTATTAAAAATTATGATTTTAAAGTTTATTTTAATACTTTTAATACTATTATTTCGCCTAAACCCTACCCAAAAGGATATACTTATCTTGAGATGAATGAAGATTTATCAGATGATATGAAAATTAATCTTCATGTAAATCCTAATTTAGAAGAAGAATTTGTAAATAGAGATGGTGAAATACTTAAAGCTATATGCATTAGTGAAGACTACAGTACTCTAAAAAAAGCTAAAGATGAGATAATAAATTTAAAAAGTTTTGAAGTTGTAAGTTCTCTTGGAGATAATTTTGAAGTAATGAAAAAAGGAATTTCAAAAGGTAATGCAGTAAAAATATTGACAGAGTTTTATGGATTTAAAAGAGAGGAAGTTATTTGCATAGGCGATGGCGAAAATGATTTATCTATGATAAAGTATGCTGGATTAGGAGTAGCAATGGGAAATGCGCCAGACTATGTAAAAAAAGAAGCGGATTATATAACTGAAACTAATGACAAAGATGGAGTAGCTGAGATTATAGAAAAATTTATTTTACAATAAACCTATTTATATATGATGATATTTACTTTATTTTGTGGTTAATATAATATAGAGTTAAATTCCACTAATATAGGGGGGGCAACAATGAGATTAGATAAACCTAATTTAAATATAGTATTATTTCAACCAGAAATACCGCAGAATACTGGAAATATAGCAAGAACTTGTGTACTAACTGATTGTAGATTACATTTAATAAAACCTTTAGGATTTAGCATAGATGATAAGAGAGTAAAAAGAGCTGGCCTAGATTATTGGCCATTATTAGATATAGAAATTCATGAATCTTTCGATGATATGTTAGAGAAATATCCTGATGCCAATATATATTTATCAACAACAAAAGAAGCTAAATATCATCATGATGAAGTACAATATAAAAAGGGAGATTTTATTGTTTTTGGAAGGGAAACTTCAGGGTTACCTGACTATATAAGAGATAGATATGTAGAAAATAGAATACGAGTACCTATGGTAAATACTACTACAAGATCTTTAAATCTTTCGAATACTGTAGCTATAGTTGCGTACGAAGCTTTAAGACAATTAGGATTTCCAGGAATGAAGTAGGAGGTATAGACTATGGAGAAGATTAAGATAATCACGGATAGTACCTGTGATTTAAATAAAGAAATCATAGAAAAATATGATATAGAAGTCATACCTCTTATGGTTAGTTTTGGAGAAGAGAGTTATTTAGATGGCGTGACCATAAATATAAGAGAATTTTTAAAAAAAATAAAAGAAGAAGATGTTTTTCCTACTACTGCGGGAATAAATCCTCATAGATTTTACGAAATATATAAAAAATACTTAGATGAAGGATACAAAATTGTTTCTATTCATATTTCATCAAAAATGAGCGGCACATATCAGTCCGCATGTATGGCTAAAGAAATGCTTGAGAGTGATGATATATTAGTTATAGATAGTTTAAATGTAACTGCTGGATTAGGATTATTAGTGATAAAAGCAGGTGAATTAAGAGATAAAGGTTATTCCTTAGAAGAAATTGAGAAAGTTTTAAAAGAAACTATTCCTCATATAAAAAGTGGTTATGTATTTGTAAGCTTGGAGAATTTGGTTAAAGGCGGACGTCTTTCTAAAACCGCTGGAGCAATAGGAAATTTGCTGAATATAAAATTGATTTTAGCTGCAGTAGATGGAAAAATGGAAGTTTTGGATAAAGTAAGAGGAACAAAAAGAGCAATTAAGACGGTTTTGGGATATTTAGATAATTTGAATAATGAAGAGCCTAGTATATTACTTCATATAGATAATAAAGATATTTTACCTTCTCTTCAAGAGGAGTTAACTAATAGAGGCGTGAACTATATTGAATGTGAAGTTGGATGTGTAGTAGGAACCCATGCAGGACCTAATGCATGTGGAATAGCTTTCATAGAAAAATATAATTAAATTTAAACAATAATAAAAACACCCAAGAGATTAGGGTGTTTTTATTATATTGATATATGGAGGTGTAGAAAAAAGTATTGCATAGAATGATTGCAGAAAATTTTAATTATAATTACTTAATTCTTATGATATAATGATAATGTAATATGAAGCAGTATTATAATGCAAAGTGGTGATAAAATATGAAGATGGGGTTTAATTTAAGTTTAACTCAAGAACAAAAGCTAATAATGACTCAACAAATGCAACTATCAGTAAAGTTACTTCAAATGTCGAATTTCGAAATTCAAAGCTATATAGAAAAAGAGCTTCAAGAGAATCCGGTGCTTGATGCAGAGTATAAGAAAAATGATGTAGAAAAACCAAAAGAAGAAATAGATTATAAAAGTTTTTTGAAGTATCTAGAATTTGATGACTATGGAAATGGAAGCTATAGCAGAGAAAAAAGCGAAGATGAAGTGTCTCCGTTTAATTTTATCAGCGCTAAAAAATCACTTAAAGAGTTTTTAATGGAGCAAATAGTAGAACTGAATGAGGATGATTTTATTAAAGCTATATGCAAATATATGATTGAAAATATAGATAGTAGAGGATATTTGGATATAACCCTTGAAGAAATTGAAGAAGATCTAGCCATATCTAAAGAGTTAGCTGAGTCATGCTTAAAAATCGTACAATCACTAGAACCTCATGGAATCGGAGCTAGAGATTTAAAGGAATGTTTAAAAATACAGCTTCTAGCAAAAGGTTTTCAAGATGAAAACCTTTATAAAATAGTGGATAACTATTTAGAAATGATAGCTGAAAATAAGTATAATATAATAGCTAAAGAGCTAAAAATAGATGTGAAGAATGCACAAAAATATGGAGATTTGATAAAATCTTTAGAACCTAAACCTTCAAGAGGATTTTTTACTGGAGAAGAAACCAAGTATATAATTCCTGAGGCTTATATAAGAAAAATAAATGGCGAGTATTGCATTATAATGAATGATGCTTCTATTCCAAAATTAAATATAAATCAATTATATAAACAAATAATTAATAATGAAGATGATAAGAACACAGTAAAATTTGTAAAAGATAAATTAAATAGTGCTGTGTTTTTAATAAAAAGCATTAGACAAAGAGAAAACACTATATATAATATATTAGGGAAAATAATAGAAATTCAAAAAGATTATTTCGACTATGGAGAAGCTTTTTTAAAGCCTATGACTTTAAAAGAAATTGCAGATAGTCTAGGGATACATGAATCAACGGTAAGTAGAGCCATAAGAGAAAAGTATATTCACACAGAAAGAGGAACAATAAAAATTAAGGATCTTTTCACAACTGGAATATCTAGAGTAGATAGTTTCGAAGATATATCTACAAAGATAATAAAAAAGGAAATAGAAGATCTTATAAATAAAGAAGACAAAAGAAAACCTTTATCTGATCAGAAAATATGTGATTTGCTGAAAGAAAAGGACATTGATATTTCAAGAAGAACGGTGGCAAAATATAGAGAAGAAATGGGAATTAAGTCTTCAAGTAAAAGAAAAAGATTTTAATCAATACAAGATTTACCTGGAAGTTTTGTTTGTATAAATAAAATAGAATACTTAGTAAATAATAAAGGAAAAGAGAAATATCTTAAAAAAGATAAGTATCTTTTTCTTTATTATTTTTTTACAATAAAAATTTAACATTTTTTTTTATTAAATGTCTTTTAAAAAAAATATATTTGATTTATAATAATAAGTGGGACATATAGCAAACAAGTGGGACATTAAAAGGCCAAAGAGGTGTTATTTTTGAAGTATTTGGAAATAGAAAAAAGAGTGGTTCCGGAAGTGCTTGAATTGTTAGACAAAAGGTACAATATACTAACCACTATATATTATAATCAACCCATAGGAAGAAGAATGCTTGCAAGTCACTTGGGAATTGGAGAGAGAATAGTAAGAAGCGAAATTGGGTTTTTAAAAAAGCAAGGGTTGATAGATATTAATGCAGAAGGAATGACAGTAAATTATGATGGAAAGAAAATACTAGAAGCATTAAAGGAATTTGTCCATGACCTCAGAGGATTATCAGAAATGGAAGAATATTTAAAAGAAAAATTGAAACTAAGAAAAGTAATAGTTGTCCCAGGAGATATAGATGAAAATGAGCTTACTTTAGAGGAGTTAGGAAAAACTGCAGCTAATTTTATAAAAAGCATACTAAAAGATAAAAACATTATAGCATTAACTGGTGGGAAAAGCATAAAAAAAATGGTAGATAATATGCCAAAGACCAATGAATACAAAGATATTCTCATAATACCTGCAAGAGGTGGAATTGGAAGAAATGTGGAAATTCAAGCTAATACCTTAGTTGCAAGGCTTGCAGAGAGATTATCAGCAGATTATAAAATGCTTCAACTCATAGATAACGTAGATTATGCAGAGATATTTGCTATTTTAAATGAAGAAAGTATAAAAGAAGTTGTAGAAAATATACATAAGGCAAATATATTAATCTATGGTATTGGAAAAGCTGAAGATATGGCTAAAAAAAGAGGATTAAAAGATGAAGCAATAGATGAATTACGTCAAAAAAAAGCAGTAGGAGAGGCATTTGGATGTTATTTTAACATAAATGGAGAAGTTATTTTTTCAACTCCAACTGCTGGAATAAAAGGTGAAGATACCAAAAAAATTGAAAATATCATAGCTATATCTGGAGGACGTAGTAAAGCAAAGGCTATTCTAGGTGTACAGAGATTCAACTCAAATAATATTCTTATAACTGATGAAGGTGCTGCTAAAGAAATTATAAATATTATAAAAAGTGAGTGCCAATAAAAATATTCAAAATGTTAAAAATATATTTTAAATATATAAAAAAGATTTTTAGGAGGTAATTTTAATGACAAAAGTTGCTATTAATGGTTTTGGAAGAATAGGAAGATTAGCTTTAAGACTAATGATCGACAATCCAGAGTTTGAAGTAGTTGCAATAAATGACTTAACAGATGCTAAAACTTTAGCTCATTTATTCAAATACGATTCATCTCAAGGAAGATTCAATGGTGAAATTGAAGTTAAAGAAGGAGCTTTCATAGTTAATGGAAAAGAAATAAAAGTACTTGCTGAAAAAGATCCAGCAAGCTTACCTTGGGGAGAGTTAGGAGTAGACATAGTATTAGAATGTACTGGATTATTCACTAAGAAAGAAAAAGCAGAAGCTCATATTCAAGCTGGTGCTAAGAAAGTTGTTATATCAGCTCCTGCAACTGGAGACTTAAAGACAGTTGTATTCAACGTAAACCATGATATATTAGATGGTTCAGAAACAGTTATCTCTGGTGCATCTTGCACAACAAACTGCTTAGCTCCAATGGCTAAAGTATTAAATGACAAATTTGGTTTAACAAAAGGTTTCATGACTACAATTCACGCTTACACAAATGACCAAAATACTTTAGATGCTCCACACAGAAAAGGTGATTTAAGAAGAGCAAGAGCTGCAGCTGCAAGCATAATCCCTAACTCAACTGGTGCTGCTAAAGCTATAGGATTAGTTATTCCAGAATTAGCTGGTAAATTAGATGGAGGAGCACAAAGAGTTCCTGTTATAACTGGTTCATTAACTGAATTAGTATGTACTCTAGAAAAGAAAGTTAGCGTAGAAGAAATAAATGCAGCAATGAAAGAAGCTGCTAATGAATCATTTGGATACACTGAAGACCCTATAGTATCTTCAGACGTAATTGGAATTAACTATGGTTCATTATTTGATGCTACTCAAACAAAGGTTATGGACGTAAATGGAGAGCAATTAGTTAAAGTTGCTTCTTGGTATGATAACGAAATGTCATATACTTCTCAATTAATCAGAACTTTAAAATATTTTGCTAACCTTTCAAAATAATTTAAAGTTGAATACCTAATATATACCCTAACATACTAAAAGCATATTAATCTTGAATTAAGTGAGATTAGTATGCTTTTTCATTATAGATATGACGAATTGGATTTTTCTTATATGCTAAAACTTTTTTTAAAAACCCTATTTAAAAATCCCTGCGATTACATTATAATGAAAGTGGGACAAATAACTTGCGTGTGGGACAAAAAAGGACCGCGTATAATTTAATTAAACAATAATAATTATAGGAAGATGTAGAATACTAGTTTTAAAGCAAATTTAGCTTTATATAATGTGCTATTTTAATGATACATATTAAGCCATTTATTGAGAAAATTCCATGGCAATTTTATTAAAATGTGAAGGGAGATATAATTATGAAGTTAAACAAGAAGACTGTAGAAGATATCCAAGTTAAAGGTAAAAGAGTATTAGTAAGATGTGACTTCAATGTACCGCTTAAAGAAGGAGTTATAACAGATGAAAATAGATTAATAGGAGCACTTCCAACAATTAAATATTTAGTAGAACAAGGAGCTAAGGTTATACTTTGTTCCCATCTTGGTAAGCCAAAGGGAGAACCAAAGCCAGAATTATCATTAGCACCAGTTGCTAAGAGACTTTCAGAATTATTAGGAAAAGAAGTTGTATTTGCGGCAGATAATAACGTAGTTGGAGAAAATGCTAAAAAAGCTGTAGCAAATATGAAAGACGGAGATATTGTTTTGCTTGAAAACACAAGATATAGAAAAGAAGAAACTAAAAATGAAGAAAACTTCTCAAAAGAATTAGCTTCTCTTGCTGATGTATTTGTAAATGATGCTTTTGGAACAGCTCACAGAGCACACTGCTCAACAGTTGGAGTAACAGAATTTGTTAGTGAATCTGCTTGCGGATACCTAATTCAAAAGGAATTAAAATTCTTAGGTGAGGCTGTTGAAACTCCAGAAAGACCATTTGTAGCAATACTTGGTGGAGCTAAAGTTTCTGATAAAATTAACGTTATAAACAATCTTTTAGAAAAGGTTGATACATTAATAATAGGTGGAGGAATGGCTTATACTTTCTTAAAAGCTCAAGGCTATTCTATAGGAACATCTTTATTAGAAGAAGATAAGATAGATTATGCTAAAGAAATGATGGAAAAGGCAAAAGCTAAAGGAGTTAAATTATTACTTCCAATAGATAACGTAGTTGGTGCTGAGTTTAATGCGGATACAAAACCAGTTACTACAGAAGATCAGAATATTCCAGAAGGTTATATGGGATTAGATATAGGACCTAAAACTGCTAAACTTTATGCTGAAGCAGTAAAGGATGCTAAGACAGTTATATGGAATGGACCAATGGGAGTATTTGAGTTTGCAAACTTTGCAAAAGGAACAATAGCAGTAGCAGAAGCTATGGCACAATCAAATGCAACTACTATAATCGGGGGAGGAGACAGTGCAGCTGCTGTTAATACTCTTGGATTTGGAGACAAAATGACTCACATTTCAACTGGTGGTGGAGCATCACTTGAGTTCTTAGAAGGAAAAGAATTACCAGGAATTGTAGCTCTTACAGACAAGTAATAAGACCAGGTTAAAAAACAAGTTAGGAAAAGAAAAATATTAGTACTAGGTGCTAAGTACTAAATACTAGTACTTAGCGCCTAAAAAATCTGGTTATAAAAAATATAAGGGGTGTGTTAATATGAGAAAGCCAATTATAGCAGGAAACTGGAAGATGAATAATACTGTATCACAAGCATTAAAGCTTATAGAGGAATTAAAGCCATTGGTTAAAGATGCTAACTGTGAAGTTGTAGTTTGCCCACCAACTATATGCTTAGATGCTGTAGTAAAGGCTGTTAAAGGAACTAATATAGAAGTTGGAGCTCAAAATATGCACTTTGAAGAAAGTGGAGCTTTTACAGGAGAAACTTCTCCAGCTATGCTTGAAGAAATGGGAGTAAAGTATGTAATATTAGGGCATAGTGAAAGAAGACAATACTTTGCAGAAAATGATGCTGATTTAAATAAGAAGATAAAGAAAGCTTTTGAACATAACCTAATTCCAATACTTTGCATAGGAGAAACTCTTGAAGAAAGAGAAGCTAATATAACTGAAGAAGTATTGGCAAGGCAAATTAAGCTTGACTTAGCTGGACTTGAAAAAGAACAAGTTGAAAAACTTGTAATAGCTTACGAACCAATTTGGGCTATAGGAACAGGAAAAACTGCTACAGCTGATCAAGCAGAAGAAACAATAGCTTTTGTTAGAAAAACTGTTGCTGGAATGTTTGGAGAAGAAACTGCAGAAAAGATGAGAATACAATATGGCGGTTCAGTTAAGCCATCAACAATAAAAGAGCAAATGGCAAAACCAAATATAGATGGAGGACTTATTGGAGGAGCTTCACTAAAAGCAGAAGATTTTGCTGCTATAGTAAACTTTGATAAATAATAAAATTGCGATGCAATTTTATTAAGTTAGGACTCTGAGTTTCAGTTAGGCGTTAAAGCTGAAGTTAGAAGCCTACAAAAGATTAAAGATATTTCTCGGAGGTGATTACACATGACAAAGAGGCCTGTTATGTTAGCTATACTAGACGGATTTGGGATATCAGATCATGAAGACGGAAATTCTATTAGGATAGCTAAGAAGCCTAATTATGATAAACTTTGGAATGAATATCCACATACACAACTAGGAGCTAGCGGATTATCTGTTGGACTTCCAGAAGGACAAATGGGTAATTCAGAGGTTGGCCACTTAAATATAGGTGCAGGAAGAATAATATATCAAGCTCTTACAAGAATAACTAAGGCCATAGAAGATGGAGATTTAGATAAAAATGAAGCTTTACTAAAAGCTATAAACAATGTAAAAGCTAATAACTCTTCACTTCATTTTATGGGACTATTATCAGATGGTGGAGTACATTCACATATAGATCACTTAAAAGGTTTAATTGATTTTGCTGCAAAAAGTGGCATAAAAAAAGTATATGTACATGCTTTTCTTGATGGAAGAGATACACCACCAGATTCAGCACCAATATATGTAAAAGACTTAGAAAATCATATGAATTCAGTTGGAGTAGGAACTATTGCTACTATATCTGGAAGATACTATGCTATGGATAGAGATAAAAGATGGGAAAGAACTCAACTTGCATATAACGCATTGGTATTAGGAAAAGGTGAATATGCAAAAAGTGCTCTAGAAGCTATAGAAAAATCTTATCATGATAACAAACAAGATGAATTTGTACTTCCAACTGTAATATTAAAGAATGATAAACCTGTAGCTACTATTAAGGATGGAGACTCAGTAGTATTCTTTAATTTCAGACCAGATAGAGCAAGACAAATAACAAGAGCAATAAATGACAAAATATTTGATGGGTTTGAAAGAGAGAATCTTGATTTGACTTTTGTAACTTTAACAGAGTATGATAAGACTATTGAAAATGTTGAAGTTGCTTTTGGTCCTGAATCTTATAAAAATACTTTTGGAGAATATTTATCAAAGTTAGGTAAAAAGCAATTAAGAATAGCTGAAACAGAAAAGTATGCTCATGTAACCTTCTTCTTTAATGGAGGAATTGAAGAGCCTTATGCTAATGAAGATAGAGTTTTAATACCTTCTCCAAAGGTTGCAACTTACGATTTAAAACCAGAAATGAGTGCATATGAAGTAACAGATGAAGTTATTAAAAGAATAGATTCAGATGAGTATGATGCCATAATATTAAATTATGCAAATCCGGATATGGTAGGCCATACAGGAGTTATGGATGCTGCAATTAAAGCAGTTGAAGCTGTGGATGAATGTTTAGGTAGAGTTGTGGATAAAATATTAGAGAAAAACGGTTCTATATTCATAACAGCAGACCATGGTAACTGTGAACAGATGATAGATTATTCTACAGGAGGAAGTATGACAGCTCATACAACAAATCCTGTACCATTCATTTATGTATCAAATGATGCTAAGAAAAAAGAATTAAGAGAGAGTGGAATACTTGCAGATATAGCTCCTACAATGCTAGAAGAAATGGGCTTAGAAATTCCAAAGGAAATGACAGGAAAAAGCATCTTTAAATAATATCAGTTAGGAAACAATTATGATTGTTTCCTACTGTATATATAAATTTTTATCTTAAATTAGGAGGAGATAAATATGAAGACTTTTGTAGAAATAGTAGATGTTTATGCAAGACAAATTTTAGACTCAAGAGGAAATCCAACTGTAGAAGTAGAAGTTGAATTAGAAGATGGTACAGTAGGAAGAGCTGCAGTTCCATCAGGAGCTTCAACTGGTATATTCGAAGCAGTTGAATTAAGAGATAACGATAAATCAGTATACATGGGAAAAAGCGTTGAAAAAGCAGTTAACAATGTAAATGAAATTATAGCCGAAGAATTAGTTGGAATGAATGTATTTGATCAAGTTGCAATAGATAAAGTTATGCTTGAACTTGATGGAACAAAAAATAAGAGCAAACTTGGAGCTAATGCAATGCTTGGAGTATCACTTGCATGTGCAAAAGCTGCTGCAGAATACTTAGGAATTAGTTTATATCAATACATAGGTGGAGTTAACGCAAAAGTTCTACCAGTACCTATGATGAACATATTAAATGGTGGATCACACGCTGACAACAATGTAGATCTACAAGAGTTCATGATTATGCCAGCAGGAGCTCAATCTTTCTCAGAAGCTTTAAGAATGTGTTCTGAAATATATCATACATTAAAGAACATATTAAAGAACAAAGGATTATCAACAGGTGTTGGTGATGAAGGTGGATTTGCTCCAGACTTAAAGAGCAATGAAGAAGCAATACAAGTTATTGTAGAAGCTATAGAAAAAGCTGGATACAAAGCAGGAGAACAAGTATTCATAGCTTTAGACCCTGCATCTTCAGAATTCTACAATACTGAAACTAAGATGTATGAATTAAAAGGAGAAGGAAGAACATTAACTCCAGCTGAAATGGCTGATTTCTATGCTGAATTAGTAGAAAAATATCCAATAATCTCAATCGAAGACGGTATGGCAGAAGAAGATTGGGAAGGATGGAAGTTATTAACTGAAAAGTTAGGCGGAAAGATTCAATTAGTAGGAGACGATTTATTCGTAACTAATACAGAAAGACTTGCTATGGGAATTGAAAGAGGAGTTGCAAACTCAGTTCTTATAAAGCTTAACCAAATAGGAACATTAACTGAAACTTTAAATACAATAGAAATGGCTGAGAGAGCAGGATATACTGCAGTAGTTTCTCACAGAAGTGGAGAAACTGAAGATACTACAATAGCTGACTTAGTTGTTGCAGTAAATGCAGGACAAATCAAGACTGGTGCTCCAGCAAGAAGTGAGAGAGTTGCTAAGTACAATCAATTATTAAGAATCGAAGAAGAATTAGGAACAATGGGAGAATATAGAGGACTTAAAGCTTTCTATAACCTTAAAAAATAATATTTCTTTATTTAAAAGTAAGGTGGCTGTTTAATCTACAGCCACTTTACTTTTAAATATGCATAAAATACATAAAAAGCTTTTTTATTTGTAATTTATTCTATAGTGTGATAAAATAGTTGAGATAGTATACGTAAGAAGATTGATAATAAATGAGGAGGTGTATGTTAATGCATACATTTTTACGAGTTGCAGAAATATTAGTTTGTATTGCACTTATAATTGTTGTGTTAAAACAGCCAGGAAAAGCAGATGGCTTTAATTTAATATCTACAGGAGCAGATACCTTCTATTCTAAAAACAAAACAAAAACCTATGAAGCTGTATTAGCAAAATTAACTGTTATTTTAGCTATAGCTTTTGGCCTTATAACAATAGCATTAACAGTGATTAGAAAATAATATTAAAATATGCAATGTAACATACATATAGATACTTAAACACACGGATCTCTTTGAGATTTGTGTGTTTTTTTAGTTTTCAGACAAAATATATCCGTATTAAATCCCTAAAATGAGTAATATATATAATATATATATATATTATCCCTCAAATTAATAGAAAGGAAGTATAAAAATGGATGTAGCTTTATCAGTAATTTGTGGTCTTTTAGCATTGATTTTTGCCTTTGCATTGAGTTCAGGAATTGCAAAAAAAGATCCAGGTAACGAAAGGATGAAAGAGATATCGGGATACATTCATGAGGGTGCTATGGCATTCTTAATGAGAGAATATAAATATCTTGCAGGTTTTATAGCAGTTGTTGCTATAGTTATAGCTGCAGCAATTAGCTATAAAACAGCTATATGCTTTGTTTGTGGAGCAATATTTTCCATTTTAGCAGGGTATTTTGGAATGAATGTAGCAACTAAAGCAAATGTGAGAACAGCTCAATCAGCAAGAAAAGGGCAAAGTGAAGCTTTAAAGATTGCTTTTTCTGGCGGTGCTGTTATGGGACTATCTGTTGTTGGATTGGGTGTGCTCGGATTAGGTATCTTTTGTTTAATTTTTAATGATAATACAGATTTTATAACTGGTTTTGGCCTTGGAGCAAGTTCTATTGCACTTTTTGCTCGTGTGGGTGGAGGAATATACACTAAGGCTGCGGATGTAGGAGCAGATTTAGTTGGAAAGGTAGAAGCAGGCATACCAGAAGATGATCCAAGAAATCCAGCTGTTATAGCAGATAATGTGGGAGATAATGTAGGAGACGTTGCTGGAATGGGAGCAGACTTATTTGAATCCTACGTAGGATCGATAATATCAGCTTTAACATTGGGGTATTTTTTATTTTCAGGAGAGCAGTCAAAGATTATATTTCCTCTTACATTAGCAGCTATTGGAATATTAGCCTCAATAATAGGGGTATTATTTGCAAGAAATAGTAAAAATACTAATCCTCAAAAAGCTCTTAATGCTGGAACTTATATAGGAGGAGTATTAGTTATAATTGGTTCATTTATATTAAGCAAGCAGATATTTGGAGATTATAAAGCTTTTGGAGCTATACTTTCAGGATTAATTGTAGGAATTCTAATAGGAAAAATAACTGAAATATATACAGCAGATCAATATAATTCTGTAAAAAAGATTGCTAAACAGTCAGAAACAGGAGCTGCTACTACAATAATTTCAGGGCTTGCTGTAGGAATGTATTCTACCATGTTGCCTATAGTATTAATATGTATCGGAATTTTATTTTCATTTTATATAATGGGTGGAGCATCAAACATATCTATGGGGTTATATGGAATATCCCTTGCAGCTGTGGGAATGCTTTCAACTACAGGTCTTGTTGTTGCAGTAGATGCATATGGACCTATAGCAGATAACGCTGGTGGAATAGCAGAAATGTCTGAGCTTCCACATAATGTAAGAGAAGTCACAGATAAACTAGATTCTGTAGGAAATACTACAGCAGCTATTGGTAAAGGGTTTGCTATTGGTTCAGCAGCACTTACTGCTTTAGCATTATTTGCATCTTATGCACAAGCAACCAACCTAAAAAGTATTGACTTATTAACTCCAGTTACATTAGTGGGTGTATTATTAGGTGCTATGATTCCGTTCTTGTTCGGTGCTTTAACAATGGAATCAGTAGGAAAAGCTGCTAATAAGATGATAGAAGAAGTTAGGCGTCAATTTAAGACTATTCCTGGAATCATGGAGGGAAAAGGAAAACCAGATTATAAAAGATGTGTTGACATTTCTACGGCCGCAGCCTTAAAGGAAATGATACTTCCTGGCATACTAGCTATTGCGGTTCCACTACTAATAGGAATGCTTTTAGGTGTTGAAGCATTAGGAGGATTAATTGGAGGAGCAGTATCTTCTGGTGTTCTTGTAGCAATACTCATGGCAAATGCAGGTGGAGCTTGGGATAATGCCAAAAAATATATAGAAAGTGGAACACATGGAGGAAAGGGTAGTGATGCTCATAAGGCAGCAGTAGTAGGAGATACGGTAGGAGATCCATTTAAGGATACATCAGGACCAGCAATGAATATATTAATTAAGCTTATGACTATAGTATCATTAGTATTTGCACCAGTAATACTTAAATATGGCGGAATATTGCTAAATCTATTTAAGTAGAAAATATAGGGGTTTGGGAATTAATGCTATTATAGGTGTTAAAACACAAAGTTTAGTTGATTCATTAGTCTAGATAAGACTAAAAGTGTAGCTTTTTATACTTTTAGTCTTTTTATTTAAATAAAACAGATATTATCATTTATCATGGAAGTTGGTGGTTTGACTAGAAATATTAATTAGGTTACTATTAATTGTAACGGTTTATTTTATCATATTGAATATTATACATATAAGAAGCAAAAAATAAAGTAGGTGCAAGTTTATTCGATAAAATAAGAAATTTTGCTATTGTATTAGTAGATTAGAGGAGGAAAATAAATTGAATATAAAGAAAGTGCTCTTAGATTTTATGAGGGAGCAGGCATATAAGCCAATGGATATAAATGAACTAGCAAAAATATTTGGTATATCTAAGAAAGAGTTAAAGACTTTTAAAGATATTCTAAAAACTATGGAAAAGGAAGGAAGCATAGTAAAAAATCAAGTAGGACGTTATGGTATTCCAGAAAAAATGGGGCTTGTAGTTGGAAGACTTCAAGGGCATCAAAGAGGATTTGGATTTGTAATACCAGATGATGAAAGTCCAGACGTATTTATAACTTCAACCTTAATGAATGGAGCTATGCATGGTGATAGAGTAATAGCTCAAATTCTAAAAGAAAAGGATAAAGGAAAAAAACGTGAAGGCGAGATAATAAAAGTTATAAAAAGAGCTAATACAAAAATAATTGGAGTTTACGAAGCTAGTAAAAATTTTGGATTTGTTGTTCCAGAAGAAAAGAGAATATTTCAGGATATATTTATTCCTAAAGAAGATTCCAAGGGAGCATCAACTGGTGATGTTGTTATAGTTGAAATAACAGAATGGCCAGAAAAGAGAAGAAGTCCAGAAGGAAGAGTTGTGGAGATTTTGGGTAAAAAGGGAGAAAAAGGCATAGATATATTAACAATTATAAAAAAATATAAGCTTCCAGAAGAATTCCCACCAAAGGTTCAGAGTTATGCGGCTAATATACCAGATGAAATACCTGAAGAAGAATATAAAAACAGGGAAGATTTAAGACATATAAAAATGGTAACCATAGATGGAGAAGATGCAAAGGATTTAGACGATGCTGTTTCAATAGAGAGACTTCCAGATGGAAATTATTATTTAGGAGTTCACATTGCAGATGTATCTCACTATGTAAAAGAAAAAAGCCCACTAGATAAGGAAGCTTTAAAAAGAGGTACTTCTGTATATTTATTAACTAAGGTTATTCCTATGCTTCCAAAGGAATTGTCTAATGGAATTTGCAGCTTAAACCCTCATGTAGATAGATTAGCAATGACATGTTTTATGGAAATAAATAAAGAGGGTAAAGTTGTTGATTACAGAATTACGAAAAGTGTAATAAACACTAATGAAAGAATGACCTATACAGATGTGACAAAAATTCTAAGAGATCATGATGAAGAACTTATGAAGAGATATGATTATCTAATTGAAGACTTTAAAATGATGGAAGAATTATGTGAAATTCTATATAAAAAGAGATTAAAAAGAGGGGCTATAGATTTTGATTTTGACGAAACAAAAATAATATTAGATTATAATGATAAGCCTATAGAGGTTAAACCATACGAGAGAGAAATTGCTAATAGAATAATTGAGGAATTTATGCTTGTAGCTAATGAGACTATTGCAGAGCATATGTTTTGGACTAAGCTTCCTTTTGTATATAGAGTTCATGAAGATCCAGATGAAGAAAAACTTCAAAGGTTCAGAGAGTTTGCATATAATTTAGGATATTTCATAAAGAGCAGCAATGATATTCATCCTAAGTCACTTCAGCAGATTATTGAAGCAGTAAAAGGAAAAAAGGAGGAAACTGTAGTAAATACATTACTACTACGCTCACTAAAGCAAGCAAGATATTCACCAGAGTGTATAGGACATTTTGGTCTTGCAGCAAAATACTATTGTCATTTTACTTCTCCAATAAGAAGATATCCAGATTTAATTATTCATAGAATAATTAAAGAGTCCTTATATGGGGTAATAGATGAAAACAGGTTTAAGGAGTTAGAAAAGGCTGTAGAGTATGCAGCAACTCAATCTTCTGACATGGAGAGATTAGCTATGGAGGCAGAAAGAGAAGTAGATGACTTAAAGAAAGCTGAATACATGAGCGAAAGAATAGGAGAAGAATATGAAGGAATAGTTTCTTCTGTAACTAATTTTGGTATGTTTATACAATTGCCTAATACTATAGAAGGATTAGTCCACATAACCAATATTGATGATGATTATTATGTATATGATGAAGTACACTTATGTTTAATTGGAGAGAGAACTAAACACAAATACAGACTTGGAGACGTAGTAAAAGTAAGAGTAGCTGAAGTAGATATGAGTTCTTACGATATTTACTTTGATCTAGTTAAAGATGAAGAACCAGATGAGGAAGAGAACCTTCCTAAAATACCAATTGTAAAACTAAGCGAAGAAGAAATAATTCAATCTTTAAAGGAAGAAAAAATTGAAGAAGAAATTGAAGAAGAAATAGAAGACATGATTAAAGATTAGAAATAAATTGTGATAATCTTTAATATTGAACATTCCATAGGAGATTTGCTTTTAGGAAAGCTTCACTACGCAAAGAGGCTCTAATATTTCTGGATTTAAAACACCTAGACCTTCTAAACTCGCTGTCGCTCAAACAATAGAAGGTTCCTTACGGTGTTTTAAATCAATAAATATAAAGAGCTTATAATTGCTCCTTCAACGCTTTCTACAATGCAAATCTCATATTACAGTTCAATATTAAAAAGATTATATACATTTATTAAAAGGGAGCCTTTTATTCTTATATGTTGACACTTGTCTTATAGTTTTATACAATTATTTGTGAAAACGGTTGTTCAAAATAATTTAGATGGAGGTAAAAGTAGCATGGGCGTCACAATAAAAGATGTGGCTAAAGAAGCAAATGTTTCTCCTTCTACTGTATCCAGAGTTATAGCTGGCAGTGACAGAATTAGTGAAGAAACAAAAAAGAGGATTAACGAAGCTATAAAAAAATTAAATTATCATCCTAATGCTATTGCAAGAAGTTTAGCAAATAAAACTACTAATGTTATAGGAATAGTTATGCCGAGGGAAGCAGAAGATTTATTTAAAAACCCATTTTTTATACAAGCTATGACTGGAATAAGTACATATGTACAAGAAGCAGGATATTATATAATGTATACCTTTTGTAAAAGAGAAGAAGAAGAGTTGAGTGCTATACAGAATTATATAAACAGCAACTTAGTTGATGGAATAATTCTTATGTTGGCCCGAGTTCATGATAAATGTATAGAGTATTTACAAGAAGTTGATTTTCCATTTGTGGTAATTGGAAGACCAGAAGATACTAAAAATGTGCTTTGGGTAGATAATGATAATTTTCAAGCAATGTATAATGTAGTAAGTAAACTATTTATTAGCGGACATAAAGAAATAGCTTATATAGGAGCTAAAAAAGAGCTAAATGTTTCTAAAGATAGATTAGAAGGATATAAACAGGCTCATAAAATACATGGTATTGACATAGATGAAAGTTTAATAATGGAAGTAGAAGATTTTAAAGAAAACTTAGGATATGAGGCAATGAAACAAATGATGAAAGTAAAAAAGCCAACCGCATTAGTTGCAACAGATGACCTTTTAGCTTTTGGTGCAAATAACTATTTGAATGAAAATGGCATTAAAGGTATATCAATTATAGGATTTAATAACACTCCTTTTGCAGAATATCAAAAACCATCATTAAGTTCTGTAGATATAAATTCCAACAAGTTGGGATATTATGCAGCTAAACTATTAGTAGACAGACTTACAAATAACATAAAACATAAACATTATATTATAGAAACTAGATTAATAGAAAGGGAATCTACCAATTATTAAGTTGTGTCATAATAGAATAAATAATAGGATAACATTTAAGTTTTGAGAGAGTATAAGAATATACTCTTTTTTTGTGACTTAATATACGTAAAATATATAAAAAGTTTCATTGAGAAAGTTTACATGAATTTATTGACAAAGTTTATATTAAAGAATATAATTTATTCATAAGACAAACGTTTGCACAAACATAATTTATTTTTTTTAAATCGATTGCATAAATTTAATCTTATTTCTTATTTAAAGGGGGAAATAATATGTCTTCAAAAGAAACAAAATTAATTTCATTTGATTTTTGGCAGAAGTTTGGTAAAGCTCTAATGGTAGTTATTGCAGTTATGCCAGCTGCAGGACTTATGATTTCACTTGGAAAGGTAATAGGAATTTTTCTTGGAACTACAGGCGTTATAGGAACAATAGCAACTATAGTAGAAGACTTAGGATGGGCGGTAATAGGTAACTTAAATTTATTATTTGCTATAGCCATTGGTGGTTCTTGGGCTAAGGAACGTGCTGGTGGAGCTTTTGCGTCTGCTATAGCTTTTATATTGATTAATCGTGTAACAGGAACTATTTTTGGAATAAGTGAGGCTATGCTTGCAGAGCCAAATGCAACAGTAAATAACATATTAGGCGGGAAGCTTTTAGTTGAGGACTATTTCATATCTGTACTTGGAGCACCAGCTCTAAATATGGGAGTATTTGTTGGTATTATAGCAGGTTTCTTAGGAGCTACATTATATAATAAATATTATAACTATGATAAATTGCCAAATGCACTTTCATTTTTCAATGGTAAACGTTTTGTGCCATTTGTAGTAATTGTATATTCAGTTATAGCGGCAGTCATACTTTCTATATTCTGGCCAATTGCACAAACTGGAATAAATAGTTTTGGAAAGTGGATTGCAACATCTAAAGATAATGCACCAATTATATCACCTTTTGTATATGGATTCTTTGAACGTTTATTACTACCTTTTGGATTACATCATTTGATAACGGTACCAATAAACTATACTGATCTTGGAGGAACTTATAAAATATTAACTGGAGACAGTATAGGTAAAATAGTATCAGGACAGGACCCATTATGGTTAGCATGGATTACAGACTTAAATAATTTAAAGGCTTTAGGAGATATAAATACGTATAAGAATTTACTTGCTACAGTTCATCCAGCTCGTTTCAAAATTGGGCAGATAATAACATCATCTGCTACATTAATAGGTGCAGCTTTAGCAATGTATAAAAATGTAGATAATGATAAAAAATCAAAATATAAATCTATGTATCTATCAGCTGCTATTGCGGTATTTTTAACAGGAGTTACAGAACCTATTGAATTTATGTTTATGTTTACTTCTCCAATTTTATATGGTTCATATGCAGTATTAACAGGATTAGCATTTGCTATGGCAGATATACTAAATTTACGTATACATGCTTTTGGATTTATAGAGTTTTTAACTCGTACTCCAATGATTATAAATGCAGGTCTTGTAAGAGATTTAATTAACTTTATAATGGTAGCAATAGCATTCTTATTCATAAGCTACTTTATGTTCAGCTTCATGATTAAAAAGTTTAAAATTGCTACACCAGGACGTTTGGGAAATGATGTTGAAGGAATGGAAAACTCTAAAGATTCAAAATCAGAAAATAAAGAAAGCAAAGGAAACAAGAAAGTTAAAGATGAAATTGCAGTTAATGCTATAAAATTATTAGGTGGAAAAGACAATATAATAGATGTTGATGCTTGTATGACTCGCCTTCGTGTAACTGTTAAAGATCTAAGCTTAGTTGCAGGAGAGAAAGAATGGAAGGACAACAAGGCATTAGGTTTAATAATAAAGGATAAAGGTGTTCAAGTTGTTTATGGACCTAAGGCAGATGTTATAAAATCAAATATTATAGATATTCTAGGTGAATAAATATGAAGCTTTTAACTTTAAATTGTCATTCATGGATGGAAGAAAATCAACAAGAAAAAATTAAGATTATAATTGACACCATATTACAGAAAAAATATGATATAATTGCATTGCAAGAAGTAAACCAATCTATAGACAAGAAAGTCCTTTTTAAAAACATAAAAGAAGATAATTTTGCTCTAACTTTAATAAATGAACTAAAAAAGTCAGGTTGCAGTGAATATGAGATGTTATGGGATTTCTCTCATATAGGGTATGACAAATATGAAGAAGGAGTAAGCATTATAACAAAGCACAAAATTGAAAAAGCTTACTGCTTCTTCGCAACCAAAAGTGAAGATACATCCTTTTGGAAGACTAGAAAAATTATAGGAGCTTCTTTAAATATAAAGGGAAATCTTATAGATGTTTATTCTTGTCATCTTGGATGGTGGGATGATGAAGATGAACCTTTTAAGGAACAAGCACATAAAATCCTTGAAAGAGTAAATGATGACAGATTAACATTTTTAATGGGAGACTTTAATAATAATGCTTTTTTAAGAGGAGAAGGTTATGATTATTTAATAGGAAAAGGGATGTATGATACTTATTCTATGGCAAAAGAAAAAGATAATGGAGTTACGGTAAAGGGTAAAATAGCAGGATGGAATGAAAATAAGGAGGACTTAAGATTAGATTGGATTTTATGCAATAAAAAAATACAAGTTAAATATTCAAAGGTAATATTTAATGGAGAAAATAGAAATGTGGTATCGGACCATTACGGTGTAGAAGTAAAAATAGAAGAGGGGGAGTTTAATGGCTGATAACTATGTTATAGGAATTGATTTAGGAGGAACAAAAATAAGTGGAGCTGTTGCAGATTTTGATGGAAATATAGTTTCACAGTATACTATTCCTACAAAAGCAGAAGAGGGAGAAGAAGCAGTACTTCAAAGAATAATATTAGTTATAGAAAAAGTAATAGAAGAATCTAAAGTAGCTAAAGATAAAATTGTAACTATAGGAATAGGTTCTCCAGGACCTTTAGATGCCAAAGAGGGAAAAATCATAACCACACCGAACCTTCCTTTTAGAAACTTCAACTTAGTTAAGCCTTTAAAAGATAAGTTTAATATCCATGTTTATTTAGATAATGATGCTAATGTAGCAGCTATGGGAGAATATATTTTTGGGGCAGGAAAAGGCACCAGCAATATGATATTTGTAACAGTTTCTACAGGAATAGGTGGTGGAGCTATATTAAACGGAAAAATATATAGGGGTAATACCAGCAATGCTTTAGAGATTGGACACATGACCTTAGAAAAGGATGGACCTCGTTGTAATTGTGGAAATTATGGATGCGCAGAAGCATTAGCATCAGGTACAGCTATAGGAAGATTGGCAAAAGAAGAGATTACCAAAGGAGTAAAAACTTCTCTTACAACTTACGAAAATGTAACATCTTATGAAGTGTTTAAAGAGGCTGAAAAAGGAGATGCTGTAGCTAAGGCTGTGCTTGATAAAGCATTAAATTATTTAGGAATATGTATTGCGAACATAATAGCGTCTTTTGACCCAGAAATGGTTATAATTGGAGGAGGAGTTTCAAAGGGTGGAGATATAGTATTTAAGAAGGTACAAGAAGTGGTTAACAAGAGATGCTTTAAGTCTATGGCAGAAAGTACAAAAATAGTTCCAGCAGGCCTAGGAACTAATGCGGGACTTATGGGGGCAGTTGCTCTTGCAATAATGGAAAGTAAATAAAAAAATAAAAAAATAAAATTATTAAGTTTTTTTTTTACAGGTTTATGCAAGCGATTGCTCAATTTATAATGGAGGTTATGCTAAAATGAAAAAGACATGGTGGAAAGAAGCAGTTGCTTATGAGGTATATCCAAGAAGTTTCAAAGATTCTAATGGAGATGGAATAGGAGATTTACAAGGAATAATATCTAAATTAGATTATCTAAAAGATTTAGGAATTGATGTAATATGGATTTGTCCAATGTATAAATCACCTAATGATGATAATGGATACGATATTAGTGACTATCAAGATATAATGGATGATTTTGGTACTATGGATGATTTTAATGAGCTTTTGGATGAAGTCCACAAAAAAGGCATGAAGCTTATAATTGATTTGGTTGTTAATCATACAAGTGATGAACATCCATGGTTTATTGAGTCTCGTTCTTCAAGAGATAATCCAAAAAGAGATTGGTATATATGGCGTGATGGCAAGGATGGAAGAGAACCAAACAACTGGGAAAGTATTTTTGGAGGTTCGGCTTGGGAGTATGATGAAAAAACTGATCAATATTATCTTCATCTATTTTCAAGAAAACAACCAGATTTAAATTGGAAAAATAAAAATATGCGTAAGGCAATTTATGATATGATTAATTGGTGGCTGGATAAAGGAATAGATGGGTTTAGAGTTGATGCTATTAGTCATATAAATAAAGAAGAGGGCTTAAAAGATATGCCTAATCCAAAAGGATTAAGATATGTTCCATCTTTTGATAAGCATATGAATGTGGAAGGAATTCATGAATATTTAGAAGAGCTAGCTGAAAATACTTTTCGCAAATATGATATAATGACAGTTGGAGAAGCTAATGGAGTTAATGTTGAAGATGCTTCTCTTTGGGTTGGAGAAAATGAAGGAAAGTTTAACATGATATTTCAATTTGAGCATGTGCACTTGTGGGAAAATGGTACAGATTCAGATATGAGTATTCCTAAATTAAAGAAGATTTTATCAAAATGGCAAAAAGGATTAGAAGGTAATGGGTGGAATGCATTATATATTGAAAATCATGATGTACCAAGAATAGTTTCCACTTTGGGAGATGATGATAGATACTGGAGAGAAAGTGCTACATCTCTAGCTGCTATGTATTTTTTCATGCAGGGAACTCCATTTATATATCAAGGACAAGAATTAGGTATGACCAATGTTAAATTTAAAAACATTGAAGATTATAATGATGTGAGAACTAAAAATTTTTATGCCATAAAAAAAGAACAAGGTATGTCTCATGATGAAATAATGAGAATAATATGGTCAACATCAAGAGATAATTCTCGTACGCCAATGCAGTGGGATAGAAGCATAAATGCAGGTTTTACTTCTGGAAAGCCGTGGATTAAAGTAAATCCGAATTACACAAAAATTAATGCAGCAGATGAAGAGAAAGATCCTAATTCTGTGCTTAATTTTTATAAAAAAATGATTTTATTGAGAAAGCAAAATATTATATTTATTTATGGAACTTATGATTTAATATTAGAAGACCATGAGCAAATTTTTGCATATACTAGAACATTAGATGATGAGAAGGTTATAATAATTTGTAATTTGACAGATTCTGAGGCTTTATATGAATACAAAGATTTAAAATTGAAATTTAAAAATCTTTTACTCAATAATTATCCTGTAGAAGCACATGAAGAAACTACAAGTATTAATCTAAAACCTTATGAGGTGAGAGTGTATAGAGTATAGAACTTAAAGCTGAAAAGATGTTGAAATAAGAAATTAAAACTATAATCAACTTTCAGAGTTCTTATATTTGACTTTTAGATGTATCTGTAATATAATAACATATTACAGAAGTGGAAAAGTGGGTGTGGCGTATATGAAAAAGGAAAACAAGAATAATACTCTTGCACAAAACAGAAAAGCATTCCATGATTATTTTATAGACGAGACTTTTGAGGCAGGTATCGCTCTTGTTGGTACAGAAGTAAAATCCATAAGAGCTGGAAAGGTAAATTTAAAGGATAGTTATGCTCAAGTAAAGAATGGAGAAGTGTTTTTATGCAATATGCATATTAGTCCTTATGAAAAGGGTAATATATTTAATAAGGATCCATTGAGGGAGAGAAAACTTCTTCTTCACAAAAAAGAAATAGCTACTTTACTTGGATATACTACTCAAAAAGGATATACTTTAATTCCTTTAAGTTTATATCTAAAAAAAGGAAGAGTAAAAGTTGCTCTTGGAGTTGCAAGAGGTAAGAAAAATTATGATAAGAGAGAAGCGATAGCTGAAAGATCAGCTAAAAGAGATATAGATAGGCAAATTAAGGAAAGAATGAGATAAGAACTGCGTTTTTCGCAGTTCTTATCTTTTATATAGTAATTAATACAATTTGATACTGAATATAGCTTGTATCACAAAGTTAATTCCTCAGCATATTCTATAATATAAAATAATATGCGGGAGGGATGTAAATGACCATAGAATTGACAGCTCTACATTATGTATATCTAATATTTATTATAGCAATTATTATAGCTATGATAATGAAAAAAGACATAACTTTAATATGCATAATTGGGATTTTTGCTCTTGGAGTAATAGGGACTGATTCAATATATAAATCAGCTATGGGAGTATTTAATAGTTTCATTTATGCAACAAAGGAATTAATGCCTACTATACTGATTATTTCGGTTATAACAGCTATGAGCAATACATTAGCTGTTTCTGGAATAAATCAAGAAGTTGTATCACCTTTCAAAAAAGTTATAAGATCTTATGGGGTAGCCTATTGGGTTATTGGTTTAGTTATGATGGTGCTTTCATGGTTTTTCTGGCCATCTCCTGCTGTAGCCCTTATAGGAGCCTTATTTTTACCTATAGCTAAAAAAGCAGGATTACCAGCTATGGGAGCGGCTATAGCTATGAATTTATTTGGACATGGAATAGCTTTATCTAGTGATTATGTAATACAAGCTGCACCTAAGATTACAGCAGATGCTGCTGGAATAGAAGTATCAAAAGTTATTGAAGCAAGTGTACCATTAACAGTTGTTATGGCAGTGGTAACTACTGTAATCGCCTTTTATATGTTAAGAAAGGACATTAAATCTGGGAATATGGACTTGCAATATGAAATAGAACAAGATGAAGTAGAAGAAGAGAACTCACATTTAATAGCTTCAAGGACTATCAGAAAAATTTTAGCCTTAGTTATTCTTATATTATTTGCAGTAGATATAATTATAATGTATTTTGCTAAACTTCAGGGAGGAGATGCTACTGCTCTAATAGGAGGAACGGCTATATTTATATTATCTATAGTTTCAATTTTATCTTATAAAAAGGATGCACTTGAAAATATCACAAACAATTTGGTAAAGGGATTACAATTTGGATTCAAGATATTTGGAATAGTAATACCTGTTGCAGCTTTCTTTTATTTAGGTGATTCAGCTTTTAATGATATATTTGGGAATATATTGCCAAGTAATTCAAATGGAATTGTGAATGACTTGGGAGTTGCCTTAGCTAATTTAGTTCCATTGAATTCTATAGTAGCATCCATAACTTTAACTACTGTAGGTGGGATAACAGGTCTAGATGGTTCCGGCTTTTCAGGAATATCTCTAGTAGGTTCTGTTGCTAGACTATTTTCAACAGCCATAGGCGGAGGAGTAGAAACATTGACTGCTCTAGGACAGTTAGCAGGAATATGGATTGGAGGAGGAACTATAGTACCTTGGGCTCTAATACCAGTAGCTGCTATATGTGGAGTAGATGCTTTTGAACTTGCTAAAAGAAATCTAAAGCCAGTTCTTATTGGTCTCGTAGTAACCACAATAGTAGCAATGTTCTTAATTTAATAAGTCATGACACACTAGAAATATTTTGCTTTGCAAAATATTTCTAGTGGTGAAGAAAAGGTTTTCTAAATGTAAATTCTATATGCGGGTATTACATATAGGAAAGAGATGTTCAATTTTTATATGAAGGAAGTTTATACACAAAATATAAGACATTGATTAATATAGTTTGAAAATCCTATTGATAACTATATTCATATAGTGTATTATACTAATTGTTAGTTATATGAGTAAGCAGTTCTTAAATTGCAATATTAAATGCAACACCCCTGTGAAAAAATCATGTAGAATAGGACTGACAATAGTCAAAATCAGCCTTAAGCCCATCTTAATAATAACAGGAGATGGCGTACATGGGTTTGTCA
>NZ_PVXN01000017.1 GCF_002995795.1 Clostridium thermopalmarium DSM 5974 | reverse complement strand
GAGGGGGAAGGTGTATCTATATACATGGCCTACGGCCTTTTTCCCTTCCAAAATTTCAATAAAATAGAAAAAATCTAATTTCCTATAAAGAAAAAAGCTTTACTGGAAATTAGATGCGAAATCTCTGGTATTAAAATATGGGCATTGTTTAAGATGACGTTTTTTTGTTATAATGTATATTTAGATGTAAAAAAAGGTCGAGGAGATGCAAATATATGAATAAAATTGAGCTATTAGCTCCAGCAGGCAGCATGGAGAGTCTTTATGCTGCAGTACAGAATGGCGCAGATGCAGTATATCTTGGAGGGACTAAGTTTTCAGCAAGAGCATACGCTTCAAACTTTGATGAACACAATATGATTAAGGCGGTGGAGTATTGTCATTTATATAATGTTAAATTATATGTTACTGTTAATATCTTATTAAAAGAGAGTGAAATTGCTGAAGCCTTAGAATATATAAAATTTTTATATGAAATAGGCGTAGATGCTTTAATAATTCAGGATACAGGTATAGCTGAGTTAGTGAAAAGGAACTTTCCAGACTTTGAGGTCCATGCATCTACGCAAATGACCATACATAATGGAGAAGGAGCCGTCTTTTTAAAAGAACTAGGCTTTTCAAGAATTGTTCTTTCAAGAGAGTTATCTTTGAATGAAGTAAAGTATATATCTAAGGATTTAGGAATAGAAACAGAAATTTTTGTTCATGGAGCATTATGTATATGCTATTCTGGGCAATGTCTTATGAGCAGTATAATTGGTGGAAGAAGTGGAAACAGAGGAAGATGTGCTCAACCTTGCAGATTACCTTATGATATAATCAATAAGAAAACAGGAGAATCTCATAAAGGATACATCCTAAGTCCAAAGGATGTTTGTACTATAGAAAATATAAAAGAAATAATAGAAAGTGGAACAAGTTCTTTAAAAATAGAAGGGAGAATGAAAAGACCAGAGTATGTAGCAGGAGTAGTTTCATCTTATAGAAAAGCAATAGATGAAGCTTATAAGGAATTAGGAATTGAGGGTAGGTATTTACATAATGTTTCCATAAAAGACGAAAAGAAAAAACTTCTTCAACTATTTAACAGAGAAGGATTTTCGAAGGCATATATGTTTGGAAATGTAGGGCGTGACATGATGTCTTATAATTTTCCTAAAAATACAGGAGTTTTTCTAGGAAAGGTGAATAAAGATTTAACTATTAAGTTAGAAGAAGATATAAGGGTTCAGGATGGGGTAAGATTTGGAGATGAAGGCTTTACTGTTTTTAAGATAGTTAAAAATTCTAAAGATGTGGAAGAGGCCTATAGTGGAGATGTTGTTAAATTAAAACCTACCAAATATAAAGCAGGAGATATACTTTATAAAACTTCTGATACTAAGCTACTTAGTACTTTGGCTAAATCCTATGAAAATGTATATGGAAGGAAAAAAGATATAGAAATAAATGTGAAATTTAAAGTAGGAGAACCTATAACTTTAAATAGTTATTATAATAATAAAAAATATGAAGTTATTGGGGATGAAGTTCAAAGAGCTTTGAATAAGCCTATGGACAAAGAAAAGTTAAGTAAAAATCTAAGGAAAACAGGAGATACGCCTTTTGAAATTATAAAAATTAACCTTGCCCAATTTGAAGAGGGATTTTTACCTGTATCATCTATAAATGCAGTTCGTAGAGAGCTAATAGAAAAAATAATGATGGATTTAAAGGAAGCAGGAAAAAGAAATTTTGAAAAAGGCTTAGATTTTAATAAAAAATTTCATAAAGGAGATATAAGCAATATAAAAGGAACTTTAGTTGTAGTTACTACAATGGAACAGCTTAAAGCAGCTGAGGAATGTGGAATTGAAAATATTGCAGTAGAATTCTTTATGAGAAATTGTGATATAAAATTAGAAGAGGTAAAATGTAAAAATCTCTATATAAAAACATCAAGTATTGTAAAGGATGAGTTTGAAGTTGTATGTGAAGTTATAGAGAAAAACTTATCCAATATAAAAGGAATAGTAACTTCAAATTTAGGACTAATAAATAGATTTAGAAGAAAAACTGAAATAATTGGAGATTATAAATTAAATATTTTTAATAGCTATAGTCTAGAATTTTTCAAGAATATAATAGATGCAGCTACTATAAGCCTAGAGTTAAATAAAAGGGAAATACAAGAATTTATAAAAAAAGCAACTATGCCTTGTGTTTTCTTTTTATATGGAAAGCCAGAACTTATGGTAAGTGAATATTGTCCTATAGGAAGTGTTTTTGCAGGAAAGAATAGTAAGACCAGTTGCAAAGGTGAATGTGAAAATGGAAATTTCTTATTAAAAGATAGAAGAGGAGAAGAGATGTCAATAATTACAGATAAGTTCTGTAGAAGTCATATATATAATTCTTCTTCAATCAATTTAATACCTAATTTAGATGAAATTAAAAATATGAACATTTCTTTATTTAGGCTGGATTTTATAGATGAGGATTATGAAAATACTATGAATATACTTAAAAGCTTTAAAGAAGAAAAATTTGAAGGAGATTTTAGAGATTACACAAGAGGACATTTTAAAAGGGGAGTAGAATAGATGAATGATAAAGCTTTAAAAGTTTTGGAATTTGATAAGATAAAAGAACAATTAAAAAAGTATACTGCAACTTCAGCGGCAAAGGATTTGATAAATGAGTTGGAACCCTATTCTAATGCTTATGAAGTAAGAGAACATTTAGAGGAAACAAGAGAAGCCTTTCAATTGTTGATAAAAAAGGGAAGTCCTCCTTTTGAGGGAATGTACGATGTAAGAGAAGGCATTATAAAGGCTGAAAAAGGCTTTTCTCTTCTTCCAGTACAGCTTTTAAGAATTGCTAATCTTTTAAGATGTGCTAGAAGGTTTAAAGAATATATAAGTCATAAAGAAGAAGAGGAGTCATTTAGAGTTATAGAAGACATATCTGAAGGATTAGTTCCTATAAAAAAATTAGAAGATGATATATTTAACGCTATTTTGGGAGAAGATGAAATTTCAGATAGAGCAAGTGCAGCTTTATATAATATAAGAAGAAGCTTAAGTGATAAGACTTCATCTATAAAGTCAAAGGTAAACTCTTTAGTTAGAAGTTATGCCCAGTATCTCCAGGAGAGCATATATACCGTAAGAGGAGAAAGATACGTGCTTCCTGTGAAGGTGGAATATAAAGGAGCTGTTCCGGGACTTGTACATGATCAGAGTTCTTCAGGAGCCACTCTTTTTATAGAGCCTATGAGTTTGGTAGACCTGAATAACGAAATCAAAGAATTGAAACTTAAGGAAAAGGCAGAAATAGAAAGGATACTACAAGAATTATCAAGAAAAGTTTACGATAATATAGATATAGTAAAAAATAATGCTAACATACTTTGGAAGCTAGATTTTATATTTGCAAAAGCAAAATATGCTGGAAGTATAGATGGAATATGTCCTAAAGTTAATGAAAATGGACATTTTAATATTTTTAAAGCAAAACACCCATTAATAGACCCTAAAGTAGTAGTTGCTAATGACATTTATTTAAGAGAAGGTATAACTTCTTTGGTTATTACTGGACCTAATACAGGTGGAAAAACTGTTACTTTAAAAACTGTTGGCCTTCTTCATATAATGGCTATGAGCGGACTTATGATTCCAGCAGGTGAAGGTTCTGAGATAAGTTTCTTTAAAGAAATTTTTGCAGACATTGGAGATGAGCAAAGTATAGAACAAAGTTTATCCACATTCTCTTCTCATATGACAAATATAGTAAAAATTATAGATAATGCAGATGAAAAGTCATTAGCTTTATTTGATGAATTGGGAGCAGGAACAGATCCAATAGAAGGAGCAGCCCTTGCAGTTTCTATATTAGAGAATTTGAGAAAAAGAGGAACAAAACTTATAGCTACCACACACTATAGTGAACTTAAAGCTTATGCTTTAAAAACAGATGGCGTAGAAAATGCTTCTGTAGAGTTTGATGTAGGAACATTAAGGCCAACCTATAAACTTTTAATTGGAGTTCCAGGAAAATCTAATGCTTTTGAAATATCTAAAAGGCTTGGACTTCCAGATTATATTATAGATGATGCAAGGAAAGGTATATCAGAAGAAACACTTAAGTTTGAAGATTTAATTCAATCTCTTCAGGATAAAAACATAAAAGCACAAAAGTATCAAATGGAAGCGGAAAATGCGAGAGAAGAAGCAATAAAGCTTAAGGAAAAGTATAATGAAAAATTAGATAAATTTCAAAATATAAGAGAAAAAGCTATTTTGGAAGCTCAAAGAGAAGCTAAAAGAATTGTTAAAGAAGCTAAAGAAGAAGCAGATAAAATTTTAAAAGATATTAGAGAACTGGAAAGAATGGGGTACTCTTCTGATGTACGCCAAAAACTAGAAGAAAATAGAAAGAAATTAAAAGAAAAGCTGGACAATGTAGAAGAAGCTATGTATAAAAGAGAAGATGAAGGACAGGGGCTTGATAAAGTATATGAAGGGCAGGAAGTTTACCTTACAAAGTTTAATACTAAAGCTATAGTTCTTACATTGCCAGATAATAAAGGTGATGTTCAAGTTCAAGCTGGAATTATGAAAATAACTGTAAATATAAAGGATTTAAGAGAATCTGGTACTAATAAGGATGAGAAGAAAAAGAATAAGAAAAGGGAAATAAACTTGAATTTAAGACAGGTATCTTCCTCTGTGGATTTAAGAGGCATGGATTCTGAAGAAGCTTTATATACAGCAGATAAATATTTAGATGATGCTTATTTAGGAGGCCTTGGAGAAGTGACTATAATCCATGGTAAAGGCTCAGGAGTTTTAAGAAAAGCCATAAATGATATGTTGAAAAAACATCCTCATGTTAAAAGCTATAGACTTGGAGAATACGGAGAAGGTGGAAGTGGAGTTACGGTAGTGGAACTTAAGTAGAAAGGAAAGAAAAAATGATAGTGATCAGTGCATGTCTTTGTGGAGTTGATTGTAAATACAACGGAAAAAATAACTTTAATGAAAAGGCTATGAAACTTTTTAGGGAAGGAAAAGCTATATTAGTATGTCCAGAGCAACTTGGGGGACTTACAACCCCAAGGGTTCCTCATGAAATTTATAAAGGAACTGGAGCTGATGTATTAGATAGCAAAGCAAAGGTTATAAGCAGGGATGGAAAAGATTGTACAGATAAGTTTGTGAAAGGGGCTTATGAGGCTTTAAAAATTGCAAAAAGTATAGGTGCAAAGAGGGCTATTTTAAAATCAAAAAGTCCTTCCTGTGGCTGTGGTATAATTTATGATGGAAGCTTTAGAGGAATTACAACAAAAGGAAATGGTGTTACTGCAGAGTTATTTCTTAGAAATGGAATAGAAGTTATTACGGAAGAAGCTTTGGGAAAATAATTCATATAGTCTGTTTTTATTGTTTTATTTTGTAGTATAATTAATATAGTAAAATTTATACTATTACCTAAACTGATATCAGTTTAGGTAATAAATTTATCTCGGAAAGGAAGTATCTTATATGAATTATAAGGAAGTTTTAAAGAACGCAAGGATTAATCTTAATGGAAGTTGTAGAGTATGCCATGCATGTAATGGTGTTGCTTGTGCAGGAGAAGTGCCTGGTATGGGAGGAAAAGGAACTGGTGAGGCATTTAAGGCAAATTATGATTCTTTAAATTCTTACAAGTTAAATATGAGAGTTATACATGATGCTAAGGATCCTGATACTTCAATTGAGATCTTTGGGAAAAAAATGGACATACCTGTTTTTGCAGCTCCAGTTTCAGGCACTACTTTAAACATGGGTGGAAAGTTTACAGAAGAGGAATATATATCTTGGGTAATAGGAGGATGTTTAGATGCAGGAATATATCCTATGGTAGGAGATACTGCTGTTGATTCTTTCCTAATTACAAATCTCGAACAACTAGGGAAGTTTGGAGGAGAAGGAATAGTATTTATTAAGCCTTGGGAAAATGCAAACGTAATCAAGAAGATAAAAATGGCTGAAGAAGTAGGAGCTTTTGCAGTAGGAATGGATATAGATGCTTGCGGATTAATTACTCTAGCTCTTCATGGAAAACCTGTAATGCCAAAAACTGTAGAAGAAATAAGAGAGATAGTAGAAAGTACAAAACTTCCATTCATATTAAAGGGAATAATGACTCCGGATGAAGCTGAATTAGCAGTAGAAGCAGGAGTAGATGCTATAGTAGTTTCAAATCATGGAGGAAGAGTTCTTGATCAAACTCCAGGAGTAGCTGAAGTTCTTCCAGAAATAGCTGAAAGGGTTAAAGGTAAAATTACAATATTAGCTGATGGAGGAATTAGAAGTGGTGTAGATATACTAAAAATGATAGCATTGGGCGCAGATGCAGTTTTAATAGGAAGACCATTTGTAACAGCTTCTTTTGGTGGACAAAGGGAAGGTGTTAAGACTTATATAGAAAACTTAAAGGGAGAATTAAAGTCAGCTATGGTTCTTACAGGATGTAAGGATATTAAGAGTGTGAATAAGAGAATAATATACTAATAATAATATAATGTGTAGAATTCTAACAATGAATTCTACACATTATTTTAAAAGTATACTTTTAGAGTAGGAGGAAAAAATGAGTATATACACGCCAGCATCAGAAAACATATTAAAAAGAATAGAAAAGTATATAGAAAAAGGAGAGTCTGTCAGCGTATCAGAGGAATTTCTATGTAGAGGAGAGAGCTATAGACAGGTTTTGATGGTAAAAAAAACCTTAAAAAAGATAGAGACAAGATTTTTATATATAGATAAAGATGACAATATAGTAGAAGATGAAACACTTCAAAGGGAGCTTTCTAGATTATCTTATTATTTAAATGTATTTTTTAACGATGAAAGTGAATTAAGTATAAAAAAAGCTTTAAAAAGTAATGAGATTAGAGAAAGAGAGCTAAATGATTTAAAAGATGTGAGTGAAAGTCTAAAAGTACTTCAGCATGATGGGGTAAAAGAAGCAGGCCAGGTTAAAGATATAACCGATAAAGTCCAAGATATTATGAAAAAATACAATAATAAAGTTGATGAAATAAATTTAGCAGTTGATGAGTATAAAAAAGAAGGGATAAAATTTAGTGAAGAAATTTTATCAAAATTATATCCAATGTATGAAGAAGGATTGTTGATAAAATATGAGAAAGCTAAGCTTATATCAAAGGGTAAAGAAAGCTATGACATAATAAAGAGATTTTGTGGTAAAAGAAAAACTTCTAATCTTTTTAATAGAAAGAGAGTTAGAGCATATACAAAAATAATATATACTATGGAATACTATAAAAGATTTATTAATAATTATGAGAAAATAATTAATATGAGTAAAAGGGAATATCTAAACTACATAAAAGAAAGTGAAAATGCCTATATTGAAAAAAGATTTCAATTGATAAAATAGACTAAATTATAATATTTCTACTGAAATATGTATAATATTATTCCTTCTGTTAATAATAGAAAAAGATAGGAGGGATAATAATGGAAACTTTAAAAGGTATAGAAAGAATAAAGAGTTCAGTGCATTCTGCAAAAAGGGATAGAAGAAAAGGATTAGTTCCTGGAGTACTTTACGGTTCAAAAACGAGAAATATGCTATTTGAAATAGGAGAATTAGAATTAAATAAAAAAATTTCTAAAATAGGAGAACACGGAATAGTTAATTTGCAAATTAACAATGAAAATCATAATGCCTTAATAAAAGAGGTACAAAAAGATGCTGTTACACAAAAGATAATTCATATCGATTTGCAAGAATTAGATGAAGATAAGGTAATTCAAACTGAAGTACCTTTAGTTTTTTCAGGGGAAGCTTTATCGAAAGATGGAGGTATAATTCAAAAAGAAAAAAACATCATAAAAGTCCAAGGAAAATATGATAAAATACCTAAATCTATTTGCGTAGACGTTTCTAATATGCATATAGGTGATGTATATAGAATATCAGATTTAGAAATCTCAGATGAAATATCTGTTATGGAAGAACCTAATACTGTATTAGCTGTAGTAAGTCATTCAGGTACAAGCGGAGATGGAAGTGATAATAATATAAATTCTAGTATTAATTCAACTACAGATAAAAAGCCTCCTGTAGAAAAAAAATAAGTCTTTTATAGGACTGGTTAAAACAGTCCTTTTACTTTTTTTTGGTTCATTGTAAAATTAAATGCAACAGATAAAAAAATATTAAAACCATAGTGAAAATCATGTATGATATAGGTGTTGAGTATAAACATACAGGAGATTTTCACTATGGTTCATGATACTGATTATA
>NZ_PVXN01000016.1 GCF_002995795.1 Clostridium thermopalmarium DSM 5974 | reverse complement strand
CTTCTCTTAATATTTCTTCCTTCAATTCTTTTGTATAAGTTCTTCCTCTCATGGCTTACCTCCAATCACTTTCTACATTATAATAAATGTATAGGCAATTGTCCAAATCAATTTAGGGGCTTATGAGGAATTTATATGTTTAGGAATAATAAAAAGCGAAACAAAGCCGATAAATAGATTCTTATATTGCATATTAGTGGAATAAAGCGAAACAGCAGATATTTATAATAAATGTGGAGGAAAATAAATGAAGAGTCAAAGAGTCAAAAGATGATTTTGATTTTTGAAATCATATTATGTATATTAGTTCAGATTATTTATGCAGATATTACATTCTATCAAGTCCAATTAATGGAAATATTGAAACAGAGAAAATGGGCGATGGAAATTATTTGGATAAATACTTTGAGATGAAATATTGAAGTATTTTGTGGAACAATAAGGCAATTGCTTCGTCTGAATAAGTAAATACGCTTTTATATAGTGGAGAGTATTTAAGATGAATAAAAAAATTATTATTGTTGTCAGTATATTGGTTCTTGGGATTTTGGCGGTTATATTATTCAGTACATTTGGAAGAAAACCTTTTGCAAAATTATCTGCTAGTGAAATCGTGTCTGCGGAATTATTTATTATGCCGTCTGAAAAAACCATAGACCTAACGGACGAAGAAGATATTGCCGAATTAGCGGATATTTTAAAAGAGATTGCTATATATCGGGAAGATAATTCTGGAAGAGAGTATGCTGGTCAATTATTGCAGGTAACTATTATATTAAAAAACGGTGAAACACATACTATTGGTGCCTATAATCCATTCTTGTTCTTAAATGGAAAATGCTATCGTACAAAGTACGAGCCTTGCCAGAAACTTAATGCCTTCGGGAACCGAATTTTAAATGAGCAGTGATTTCATTAGGCAAACAAAATAAGCAGTATTTGCTGAAAAAACATTGAAAATTGATAAAGCAAATGTGAGAATTTATCAGAAAAAGTATTCTTTACATTGTGTTTATTTTTGAAATTTCTACAAAATAGGCATTGACTATCACCTTAGGTGTTAGCCTATGATAATTACGAGGTGATAAGAATGTTAATTAAAGATGTATGTAGAGAATGTAAATTGACGAAGAAAGCAGTTGAGTATTATGAACAGCAGGGATTGATATCTCCAAGGGTAGAGGATAATGGTTATCGAAATTACAGTGATGAAGATATTTCTGTATTAAAAGAAATTGGAGTTTTAAGGAAATTAGGCATCAGCATTGCTGAAATCAAAGATATTCTTGCAAGTACAAATAAAGCCGCTGCTCTGGCAAAGTGCAAATATAAGATGGATTTAGAAGTTGAAAAAGCAATGGCTAAGAAAAAATGCCTGGAACAGTTAATAAAAGACTATGACATTGAGCAAGCAATTACCTATATTGAAGAAGACATTGAGAAGCATTTTACAATCAAAGAGAAACTGCTGCAAGCATTTCCAGGAGGTTATGGAATGTATCTATGCGTACATTTTGGACAGTTTCTTAATGGGAGAATTGATAATGAGGAAAAAGAAAGGGCATATAATAAAATTGTTGATTATTTGGATGAAATTCAAGAAATAGAATTTCCCAAAGAACTGGAAGAATTTTTGCAGCAGGGTCTTGGACAGATGGAAGAAGCAGATATGCAGAGAATTAATTCATCTATAATAGATTCAGTAAACAATATAGATATGTATTTAGAAGAAAATAAAGAAGACATTGAAAAATATTTGGAATACAGAAACTCAGATGAATATAAAAAATCACCAGTCTGTAAAATACAGCAATTATTATTGAAATTTCAGCAAGAGAGCGGATATTACGATATATTTATTGAAAATTTAAAAATATTGAGCGACTCATATAGGGAGTATTTTGGAAAACTCCAGGCTGCAAATAAAGCATTTATAGATAAATATTCACAATTTGATAATATTTATAAGGTGTAGTTGTACAATAGCAATCTTATGCCACACAAACTTATCAAAAATTAAAGAATTAGTAAAGGTCACGGTAAAATAAGAGTAAAAACCTTATTAAAACCGTGACTTGTTTTTATCTGGAAAGAGTTGGGGAAATAGGGTTAAGGTGAGAAGGGACAAGGGTTTTAGGAGTGTGGGGGTTTGACATGAATTTTTATGTGTATACATAGTTAGGATTAAGTTTTATTCTAAAAAGGGTAAAGAGGTAAGGGTGGAGAATAAAAAACTTGTGTTAAAAATAATAAAGTCACATCAAATAGATAATAAAGTTATGTTAAGATTTTAATCACATAATTATAGTTAAAGGTTAAAAGCCCTTTTCTTTTAATGATAGAAGAATAATTACAAAAATAAAAATATACTGTCATAAAAAATATACTATCAAAAGGAGCAAAACTTGTTTAATTGAAAATGAAGTTATGTTATATTAAGGTCATAATAGTATTATAGTGCGAAATAATGAAGGAGAACATTATATGATGATATTGTTGAGCATTTTTATTTTAATTATAGGGATTATCATGTTGATTAGTCCAGATACATGGTGGCAAATTACAGAATCATGGAAATCATATGCCGCAGCAGAACCTTCAGATTTTTATATAAAAATAACTCGTGTTGTAGGCGGTTTTTTTTCAATTGTTGGAGTTGGCGGCATAATAGTTTTTTTGTTATTACCATAAATATATGGAAAATTATAATGCTGTGAAAAATGATTTTAATGAAATACCAGAACTTGATGACCCGAAATGGAATCATAATAACTGTTATTTCAAACAATTCATGAAACTTATCTTAGATAATGTTAATACTTACCTTAACATCGGCTGCGGTAAAGGTGAACTCTCATTTATGCTGTCCAAAAAATCTAAAAGGGGGATATGTTATGATTGGTTTGCTTAATCTTGGTAGCCTAGTGCTTGGAGTAGTTGCCTGGATACTTCCTGTTGTCAATCTTATGCGATATAAGAATCAGGGCAACAGAAATTGGGCTTTTCTTTCTATTATGAGCATCAGCGCTTGTGCTATTTCACTATGTTTACAGATTCTTTATGGCTACCATCTAGTAAAGATTGAGGACTGGTCTGCTCTTATGGACACTACTGGTGCTGCGGCGTTTGCCGCTATTATTCTTCTCACTGTTACTATCATATTAAATGCAATTACTCTGATTGCATATCGAGACAAAACGTCAAAGTAGGAGGATAGGGTGTTTTTGTTTGCATATAACTTGAAATGAAAAGAAGAACAAATAGATAGAAAGGGAAATTTATAATGAAACAAAACAAATACGATGATGACACCTTTTTTAATAAATATAGTAATATGGATAGGTCGAAAAATGGTCTTGAAGGTGCGGGGGAGTGGCATGAACTGAAAAATATGCTGCCTGACTTCAAAGATAAAAGGGTTTTGGATTTAGGCTGCGGGTTTGGATGGCATTGTCGCTATGCTGTAGAGAACGGTGCCAGGTCAGTAATTGGAATTGATATTTCACAAAAAATGTTAAGTGAAGCAAAGAGTAAAACAAAGTGTGGAAATATCGAGTATATCTGTATGCCAATAGAAGACATAGATTTTCCTGAAGAATCCTTTGATGTTGTTATCAGTTCCCTGGCGCTTCACTATATTAAATCCTTTGAGGATGTTTTAGATAGAGTATATAAATGCCTTTCAAGGGGTGGAGATTTTATATTTTCTGTAGAGCATCCCATTTTTACTGCCCAAGGCCCTCAGGATTGGTATTATGATGATAAGGGCAATATTCTGCATTGGCCAGTTGACCATTATTTCACAGAAGGCATTCGCAATGCTAAATTTCTAGGTGAGGAAGTTATTAAATATCATCGGACACTTACTACATACTTAAACAGTCTCATAAAAATAGGCTTTGAAATAACAGGTGTTGTCGAACCAAAGCCTGCAGAAAATATGCTCAACACAGTACCTGGGATGCGGGATGAACTGCGCCGGCCGATGATGCTGCTTGTGTCAGCAAGAAAGAAGTTATATTAGAACAAAATGAAGGCGGAGGTGGAGTGCTGCGATGGTAGAAAATATTTTGAATCAAATCACCAGAGAATTGGAAGGCATACCAGGCATTATAGGTATAGTTTTAGGAGGCTCAAGAGCAAGAGGTACCAATCATGAAAAGTCCGACATAGATATCGGAATATACTATGACGAAACAGAGGGCTTTGATATCAGAGAATTAGGCAAGGTTGCTTCAAAACTAGATGATGAGCATAGAGAAAATTTAATTACACAAATAGGTGGATGGGGACCTTGGGTAAATGCGGGCGGATGGCTTGTTGTTAAAGGATATCATGTAGACTTTATATTACGTGACATAAAAAGGGTGTCTCAGGTTGTTGATGATTGTTTGTCAGGAAAAGTATCTGCTCATTACCAAACAGGTCATCCCCATGCTTATCTTAATGTAATGTATATGGGCGAAGTTTCTGTTTGCAAAATACTTGTTGACCCTATGGGTAAAATTTCAGAGTTTAAATCCAGAACCAAGCCATATCCTCAAACTTTAAAAGATGCAATAGTTCAATATTTTATGTTTGAGGCCTCCTTTTCCTTAATGTTTGCTGAGGATAATGTCGATAAGGATGATATTTATTATGTATGTGGACATTATTTCAGAAGTATTTCCTGCTTAAATCAAGTTTTATTTGCTTTGAATGAAGAATACTGCATTAATGAGAAAAAAGCGGTCAGGATGATTGATGGCTTTTTTATAAAGCCCAGGGATTATAAAAATAGAATAGATAAGATTATTACATTACTTTCCGCTGATAGAGATACTACAAGAGAAGGGATAAATATGCTTAAGGAACTTATTTCTGAAACAGAAATCCTTCTTGTTAAGTAATAAAATCATTTTGTATAGAACTTATATTACGAACTACAAGCGAGAAATTAAGAAGGAGAAACCTATAATGAAAGCAGAGATTAACCTTATTACAATTTGGACAGACGAAATTGACAGGATGAGAAATTTTTATAATCAAGTCCTTGGATTTAGAATTAAAAATGACCTTGGCAATTATGTTGAATTAGAAAATAATGGAGTAAGATTTGCTATATGTATGAGAAATGTTATGTATTCATATAGTGATGAGTATAGGAAAAAAGTAGTTGGTCAGGCTTTTGAATTGGCTTTTCCATGTGAAAATCCTGATGAAGTAGATGAAGCATTTGAAAAGTTGGTTACGATGGGAGCAACTCCTGTTCATCAACCTCAAAATATGCCCTGGAATCAAAGAACAGCATTATTTGCAGACCCAGATGGCAATATACATGAAATTTTTTCAGAGATTATTTAGGTCAAAACTTTCTATAGAAATATGTATTAAGAGGTTATACATACTTGTGTGGGAGTAATAATTTGGAAAAGCATGAGTTTGGAATAATAGATTCTTTTGAAGAAAACAAATGGTATAGTGACTATGAACCTGAAAAATATAATTGTATTTCTGTTAGTGACGATTTATTTGAAGAATTAATTATAAAGTGTAATGAAGAATTATTGGCAATTAAAACATATTTTCAGGTTACAACCCAGCCAGGTACCGGATTAGATTATTGCGGTGTAACGCTTATCCCTCCGGAATCTCTTAAACATTTTAGAGGGATTATTATCAAGGCAAATATCCACTATCAATCGCAGGAACTTGAATTGCTTATTGAAAAGGTATCTAGTGCAATTAGTGAAAATAAATACTTAATTCACTATGGAATATAGTATTTTTCATATAAGAATATGAATATGCAGATGAAAAGTGGGAGTATCATGTTTGAATATATAAAATTGCAAAGAACAATGTGTTTTGGGACTTGCCCCGTTTATAGTGTAACAGTGGATAATGAGGGCAATGTAAATTATTATGGAGAATTGTTGATAATAACAGATTAAAGGGAACTCAATACTGGTTCCCTGTTCGTTGCTCAGGGTTTGCGAATAATATCAAAATCACAGATAGTGATAGAATGGGTGTTATAGTCAATGAGCCCATCTTTTTTCATTTTATTGAGTTCACGGGAAAGAGAAGTCCTTTGAATACCTAACCTCTCGGCTAATTCCTTTTTTGTCATATTAAGTTTTATTTCTTTACTTTTTTGAGAGTAGTACTCATAGTTTAAGAATTCAATGATAGATTCCTTTATAGATTTCATGGAGATTGATTTAATTTTGCTTGTCAAGATAGCAGTTTTGTCCGATATGCAAGTTAAGAACTGTATTAAGAAATCCTGGCTAGTCTGACAAAGTTGCAGTACAAAATCTTTATCGATATGTAAAATTTCAGCATCTGATTTTGCCACCACACTCATGGGATAATAAGGATACCTTGAAAACAATAGGTTGCCTCCTATACTGTCTCCGACCTTAAATTCGGTAATAGTTAATACATTTCCCTTTTCATCAATCTTTTGAACAAATACCTGGCCTTTTAAAATAATATCCCAGTAATTGCATTTCTCGCTTTCAAAATGGATAATGCTGCCTTTATTGTATTTAGAGATAATATAATTATGAGTTTTAAAAAGATTAAGCAGTTCTTCAGTAGAAAATCCATCAAATAACTCTGTTAGTCTTAAAATACTTAGATAATTTTTTATATTCATAAATACCACCTTTTTTAAAATTAGGTTGTGTTAAGTAGTATTTGTGTAAAATGCGTCAAATGATTTATTTTCAAGCATTAGAGAGTTATTAAACCTCAGAATTCGTGTACCCCCTAATTTTCATCAAATCCATGCTTGCATCCTCTTAAAAATGCTTTAAAATCTGCTCATAAATTTTTGTCAAGGTCGGGCTGAAAGCCCGTTAATTTCAGCCTTGACAAAAATTCAATTGAGCAGATTAAAATTTTGTCAGAGGATGAAAGTATTTAAATCTTGCGAAGCATTTTTTCATATTTTACTTTACACTATCTAAAATTAGTTACCGTGGTAACTGTATGTTACTGTAATTTATTATAATATAGATTTAAACATAATGAAAGGAGAGTTTTTATGTTGGAGAAAAAATATGTATACAGTCTTACAGATGACAAAATAATTGAAAGGATTGTGGATGATGAGAATATTCACCTAAATCATATGGTTCTTGTAAAAGGAACAAATCTTCCTGAACACTATTCCAATTCCAACGTCTATATGATAATTGTACAGGGAAAAATGACTTTGCAGTTAAATGAACAAGAACCACATCATTACACCAAGGGAGATATTATTAATATACCATACAAAACAAAAATGAATGTCCATAATCAAGACGAAGAAGTATTGGAATTCTTTGTGGTAAAATCACCTAATCCTAAAAACTACAGGGAGAAGGAGTGATGAAAGGTGGATATTTTTACAGCATCATTATGGGGAATAACAGGGGCTGCATTTATTGCATCCCTTGTTAAAGATAAGCAGAAGACATTCAATTCTATAAAAATGGCAAGAGGTATGATGAAAAATATGATTGGAGAGATTGTAGGCATCTTGTTTCTTATAGGATTGATTCTGACCTTCATACCGCCTGAAGTTATAAAGAATGTTTTGGGAGAATCCAATCTGTTCATTTCAACCGTTATTTCTGCCTTAGTAGGTAGTATTACATTGATTCCAGCCTTTGTAGCATTTCCTCTGGTAGGTTCTTTTGTAGATGCAGGTGCAAGTATTGTCCCTGCCGTTGCATTCTTAACTACTTTAACGATGGTTGGAATAGTGACATTCCCATTAGAAAAACAAGAGTTTGGTTTGAAATTTGCTACTACCCGTAATGTTCTTAGTTTTGTATTTGCACTTATAATAGCGCTGACGATGGGAGTGATTATGTGAAATGATTGAAATAATTAAAAAGAACAAACTGCTGGCAGCAGTATCTTTGGCATATATTTTTCTATTTATCGCAATGCCCGATAAGGCTTATTTATCTGTCAAAAACAGCATATATTATATTATAGAAATGCTTGAAATTATGCCTGTGATTTTTATACTTACATCAATTATTGAAGCATGGGTTCCTAAAGAAGTAATCATGAATGGATTTGGGGAGAAAGCAGGAATAAAGGGGGGTATATTCTCGTTCTTATTGGGCAGTTTTTCAGCAGGACCTATTTATGCGGCATTCCCAATTTGCAAAATGCTTTTAAAGAAAGGTGCCAGCATCGCAAATGTAGTCATCATATTAAGTGCATGGGCGGTAATAAAAGTACCCATGCTTGCCAATGAAGCAAAATTCTTAGGACCGAATTTTATGGGGCTAAGATGGATATTGACAGTAATATCCATACTGATAATGTCATATCTAATGACTGTATTTGTAAAAAAAGAAGATATTCCTGTTCAGGAAGAGCGTGACCTTGGCAAAGTAACTGGTATTAATATTAAAGAAAAATATTGTATTGGATGTGGACGGTGTGAAAAATTAATGCCTCATTATTTTAAGGTGGTGGATAAGAAAGCAAAATGGAAAGAGTCTAAACTTAATGAGACACAGATAAATGAATTGAAAGCGATAATAGATAAATGTCCTGTTAAGGCCATAGACTTAAAATGATATTCTTACTGTATACCCAAAAAACTTGTGTCATGAATAAAAAGTATTGTTAAGAATCATGGTGAAAATAGGGTAGAAACCTTATGGGAGCCATGATTTTTGTTTAGCATGAGTAGTTTTAAGGAGAGATGGGATAAGGGTATGAGGGGGAGTTTTGACATGTTTTTTTGGTTACATCAGAGCATATATGTTATATTTATATTAAGATATTTAGATAAATAAAAATTAATGCTTAATGATAATAGAATATTGTTTTACTATTGCAGAATATAGAGAAATGATAAAATAGAAGTGCATAAATACATGTAAAAGGAGCCGTGAGAGTATGAAAATTCTTCAGTTGAAAATAACATTAAAAGACGTAAAGCCTCCTGTCTGGAGAAGAGTATTGGTTAGAGACGATATTACGTTTTATAAACTCCACAGGATAATCCAGCATGCGATGGGATGGTTTGAATCCCACCTTTATGAGTTTAGGCTGGGAGAAATGATTATTGGGGAAAAAGATGATGACTGGGACTTTTACGACAGATATGAAGTTAAAAGTGCAAAAAGAATAAAGTTAAGCAGCATGAACTTTGCACCAAAGGATAAATTCAGATATGTTTACGATTTTGGTGATAATTGGAGACATGACATTGTTGTTGAGAAGGTGCTTGACCCGGAAGAAGGCGTTAAATATCCAGTATGTATCGGTGGTAAAAGAAACTGTCCTCCTGAAGATGTAGGGGGACCGTGGGGATATGAAGATTTCCTTGAAGCAATCCAAGACCCGCAGCATCCAGAGCATGAATCCATGCTTGAATGGGTGGGGGGTTCTTTCGACCCTGAAGAATTCAGCATAGATGAAGTCAATGATATGTTGAAGATGATAAAGTAAGGATTAAGGTTTTACATTTTATTAAGAGAGGCTAATTAACATGGTTTTGTGGGGAATTTTCATCAGTGCTTTTTTAATAGGCTTTTCAGGAGCAATGATGCCTGGGCCTATGTTGGGAGTCACGATTGATGGCAGCCTTAAAAAAGGGTGGACAGCAGGCCCTTTAACAGTGTTAGGGCATGGAATCCTGGAACTTATACTAATTATCATCATGATATTCGGACTTAAAGATTTCTTTTCTAAGGCGACAGTTGCAGGATTTATCGGACTATTTGGCGGTGCTTTCCTTGCATGGATGGGGTATGGAATGATAAAGTCCGGTATTAATAAATCAGTTTCTTTGGAGAGCCAAAGAGCAGGGAATAGTGCCGGAGTGAGGAATCTTGCATTAGCGGGAGCGCTTGTAAGTGCTACCAATCCGTATTTTATTCTCTGGTGGGCGTCAACAGGTATGGAATCAATACGCCAGTCTTATACTTCAGGGTTAATTGGTGTTTTGTTCTTTTTTATAGGACATATTTTATCGGACTTTGTATGGTATTCAGCAATTTCCATAGCATTTTCCAGAGGCAAGAAACTGATAAGTGGTACTGTATATCGCTGGATTATTTTATTATTAGGCATATTTATTGTAGCATTTTCAATCTATTTTATAGCCAGCGGATGGAAGATACTTCGAATCTCATGATGTAATCTCAAAGGTGAGCCAAAGCAGGAACGGTTATGCTTATAAAATATAAAAAGGGAAAGGGTATGGGCATATGGGAATTGATATGCATGAAGAAGCAAGAAAAATAGGTCAGTTAACAGGGGAAATGTCTTGTACATTGCAAGGCGTTTGGTTCAATATGGGAAGCAAGGCTTAAAGAACTGGTAGAAGAAAATTTAACACTGCGTGAGGTTGCAAGGTTGCTTGGAGTAGACCCCAATACGGTCAAGAAATATGCTAGGAAACTTGGTTTGGCTACTTATTGGAAAAAAGGAAACAATGATGATAATGAAAGTTTAGTTAATTATTCTAAAGGGGCTTCTGGTAATGATTATAATAAAAGAGATACATACAGAAGTGAATGGATAAGTTTACTAAAGAATAATCCAGGCAAATGTAAAACAGAATTGCGCCAAATGAATAAGGCTTTGTTTACATGGCTTTATAGAAACGACAGGGAATGGCTCAACAACAACTCCCCTGTTAAAAAGAGAGTAAATAATGGGTATGCCCGAGTAGATTGGGATATTAGAGATAAAGAGATACTAGCCAAGGTGGAAGGTTTAGTAAAAAATATGTTAGATTCAAAAAAGAAGCCTGAGCGAATAAGTATAAGTAGGATAGGGAGTAAATTAGGAATTAGGGCTTTATTGGAAAAACATTTGAATAAACTTCCGAGGACGAAGGCTTACTTGGATTCTGTTAAAGATAGCGGCAGAGATTTCAGAATTAGGCGGATAAAATGGGCTATCCAGGAGTTAGAAAAAGAGGGGCAGGAGTTAAAAGAATGGAGAATACTTAGGAAGGCTGGAATTAGGAAGGTGTATCAAGAAAATATAGAAATAGAATTAGAGAATTTAATTGGCCAGAATAAATATTTTAAATAAGGGCTGGATGCATAATTTCATAAAACGTTCAGCCTTTTTATATAGTTAAAGTATACGTATATTAACATTTAAATATGTAATATAAAGGAAATTATATGTTTTTGACGAAATATATAGTATAAAGATTATTTATTATCAAATTTAAAAAATAAAAGGGGTATTTTTATGGAAAACACTAATGAACTTGTTGAATCAAATGTTAAAACAATTGGAGAATCTGTGTTAAAAGCATTGATTTCAGCAGTGCCTGTATTAGGCGGACCATTGTCTTCTTTACTAGGTGACTATTTTTCAGGCAGGAAAGAGAGAAGATTTATTGAATTTCTTGAAGGGATTAGCAAAGATTTAGAGAATAGCCGAGATTTAATAAATGAAGAGTTTGTTTCAAAAGAAGATTTTTATGATATTTTCGAGTTAACTGCAAGGAAAATAGTTTTGACAAGACAAGAAGAAAAAAGAGAGGCGTATAGGAAGATATTGACTAATTCCATGACATCAAAAGATATAAGTTATGATGAGATGGAGGAGTTTATTTCTCTACTAGATGGAATGAGACCTGAACATATACTTCTATTAAAGATATTAAAAGACCCACTAAAATATGATGAAGAAAACGGGAATCTAGTTGGTAAGGGTGGAGGATTTTCAACATCAATAAGTCAGATTATGAATAAGTTGTTGCCTAATTGGGATGAAACATCGATTATTGATGTTGCCGCAAAACTAGAAAATGATAGGCTTATAAAAGATATTACACGTAATTACAAAACTATGATGACAGACCAAGGCATTAATCATCTGAGAAATCGTTTGACAGATAAAGGAAAGAAATTCTGTATATTTATATTAGAATAGATTTTATAAGGGTTATCTAATTTGATATTTTGAAATTGGTTGGTGATATTAGAAAATGAAATTCTTATTTTTGGATACCAATATATATCTAGATATGGTCGTATATAGAAATAAAGAAAATCCTCCAAAGTCTTATGACTATTTATTAAAATTACTAGAGTTTGACCAAGTGAAATTAATAATACCTAAAATCGTCATAACAGAAGTAAAAAGACATTTAGAAGATGAAATTGATAAGGTGGGAGAGAATTTAAAAAGTTTGAAAAATAGTGTTGAAGGTATGTATTGGATTAGCAATACAGAAGATGTACAGAATTTCGATGCTAAGGTGAAAATGTTATCTAAAACTGTTAATCAAGTTTTAGATGAATTCAAAAAGAATAATCTTAATTATAAAAATGAGTTCAAGGATAAATTGGAAAAAATATTCAGTAATAAAAATAATATTTTAATAGATGAAACCCAAGAGTTAATATTCAATGTCAATAAAAGAATGATTTATAAACTTTGCCCTTTTCACATTAAAGGGAAAGAATCTTTTGCAGATGCTTTAATTTTAGAAACACTTATAAATATAGAGAAATTTATAGAGTTAAGAGATGAAGATGAAATTTACTTCATTACGAAAAATTATAAAGATTTTTCTAAATCTAAAGAAAATAAGGCGGAGATTCATCCACATATTTTAGAAAGTCTTATTAATAATGGATTAGATAAACAAGTGAAATATAGTTTGCGGTTTTATAAGACTCTGATGGATAATTTTAAAGAAGAATTAGAAAGTGTAGATGAACTTGAATCATTATTTTTAGATACTTTAGCAGAGGAAGAAGCAGAGAGAGAGGCATGGGAAACCGATATCGAAAATATGGCTAGAAATTCTGTAGGATTGTCTAGTTTACCATCAGATGATAGCATTGTTGAATGGGTAAATGAAAGTGGTCCAATAGAAGATTTAAAGCAAGCAATAAATGAATATGAGCATGTTATTTCTAGGATAGATGAATATATTAATAAATATTATGATTTAGAAGATAACTTAATGCATACATGCGTTGAAAACTTATTATCTCTAGTAGATAATTTTAATAAGAAGTCAGGATTCTTAACGATAAACTTAAATAAGAATGATGATGAACGCAAAATAGTTCATGAAATATTAGAGTTCATAAATACTTATGTTGTAGATATAGACTTGTTGCATCAAATCTATGATAATTACGAAATAAAGGACTATTTTGACCTAGAAACTTTGCTGGATATAAGAGATTTTCAAAATAATCGAATTCAATTAAATGCTGAGGGATATTTTAATCCTGAGAGTTTTGGACAAGATACAATCGAATTAAAAATACTAAAAAATTCTGTAGTTCAGGCAGAGGGGTACATAGAAATATCATATGGGGGTATAGAATTTGATGAAGATGGCGGAGTAGATAATGGTTGTCAAGAAAGCATTGAATTTCATATAGATAATATTATCAATTATCTCAAGACAATTGTAAGTAGTTCATTAGATAGTATAAAAGAAGCAGTATGTATGCTAGATAAATTTATTGATTTTATTGGAATTTACGAAGCATAATAAACAGCACATTAATTAGATAGTATTGTAAAAGAGGAATCCTTGAACCCTTGAATCCTTAGAACATATTCCTACTATGTATGCCCCAAAAAAACTCGTGTCACGAATAAAAAAGTCGTGTTAAAAATAAAAAAGTTGTGTTAAGAATCATGGTGAAAATAGGGTGGAAAACCTTATTGGAGCCATGATTTTTGTTTTAGGATGAGTAGGGTTAAGGGGTAAGGTATAAGGTTAAAAGTATTGATTTTATTGGATTTGAATAGAGTATTGATGAAAGATATTGATTAAAACTTTTCCCTTTTCTCTTGATACTTATCCCTATTTATGACACGACTTTTTTATCTAAAATGAGAGTAAAAATAGGAAATTATTAGGAGAAAAGAACAAGGAAAGTGGGTGATTTTTGACATGATTTTTTTATCTGGAAGAAAATAGGTAAATATGGTTAAGGATAGATGGGACAAGGGGTTGAGGGGTGTTGGGTTTTGACATGAGTTTTTTATGTGTATACAATAGCAAAAGAGTGTCCAAATTCCATAATACTACCAGGTTTTTCTGCACAAGGAACTGTTTCATCAACTGAGGTTATGAATTGGCTTAAAAACAATCAAAAACAGTTAAAAATTAATAAAGAATTAT
>NZ_PVXN01000014.1 GCF_002995795.1 Clostridium thermopalmarium DSM 5974 | reverse complement strand
TTTCATTTTTAAACCCTAAATTTTTTCCAGTAAAAATCGGAATTTACATATTTCAATTATTATTCATCTAAACCATTACATATCAAGGGGCTACGCCCTATTTATTTTTTAATCTGCGAAACTTCTGCATTTACATTATTTATTATTTTAATGCTATTTTCATCTTTCTTTTTAAATAGATCATTCAATATTGTTTTTATATTCTCTAATTCCTTTTTTAATGAATACTTATTCTTTATAAAATTTCTATATTCAGATGAGTAATATTCATTTGAAACTATCATTTCTACTGCTTCATCTAATGTATCAAAAATATATTTTTTATCATAATGATCCTTTATGCCTTCGCAATTGTGTAGTATAGGCTTTATTCCACTACACATGCTCTCAGCTGCTGCATAACATAAACCTTCGTCAATACTTGAAATAATCATATAATCTATATTCTTAAACCACTCAATTTTTTCATTCTCATCTAGCCATCCATAAAATTTAAACGAATTTTCTAAATTATGCTCTTTTATGAAGTATATTAAATATGATAGTGTTCTATCATCCTGAAATCTTCCAGCTATATGTAATTTATATCTGTTATCTATATCGTGAAGTTTCTTAAAAATATCTAAAGTAAGTGGTATATTTTTTTTAAAGTTTATATAGCCTAAATACCCAAGATTGAAACCTTTAGTCCTTTTTTCAAATTTATATTTGTCAACATTCACTCCACAAAAAACCGTGTTAATTTTAAGGTTTCCTTTATCAATATCTTTTGTATTTTCTTCAAATATTCTTCTTATATGTGGAGCTACAATAATAAGCTGGTCAACATTCTTCCAATTTACTTGCCTAATATAATTCGTGTATACCTCGTATCCGTGTATTCTGCAAATTATTTTTTTATCATGTTTTTTAGCTAAATTACTTCCATAAACAATTAGTTCATCACACCACTCGAACCAACATATATCTGCCCATTCCATTCCTTCATCAATTTGAGTGTCGTTTACTGTAATAACCTTTTTAACTTCAAATTCTTGTGAAAGTCCACTAATAATATCATTTATAAAACTATCCATTCCTTCTTTAACAAAAAACACAATTCTTTGTTTAATTTCGTCTTTATGTTCATCTTTTATTTTATTTATTATATTATTTATTTCATTAATCATGTCTTTATCATTGCAGTTTTCTATTGCTTTTATATACGTTCTTAGAGAATTATTGAACTCACTTAAATTTTCATAAACATAAGCTAAATTATATAGCAAATCAAAGTTATTCTTATCAATCTTAAGTCCTTTTTCTAAAACTAGTTTTGCCTCTAATAACTTATTTTGCATTACCAATATAACAGCTTTCATAGAATAAACTTCTACATCATCTGGTAATATTTCTATATATTCTTGTATTAAATTAAATGCCTCGTCTAATGAGCCCTTAGTAATTAATTCTTCAATATTTCTCTTTACTTTTTTTGAATATATATTCATTTCATTATTCATAATATTAATCTCACTTTCATAGCTTTGAGTATCTATTCCATTATCTTTCTGAATTTTATCTATAAATAACCGCATAGGTCTAGCCATCACACTGTCTTCTTTTACACCATCTCGAATAAATTTTACTGCAGAAATTAAGTTTTTATTTTGCAATTCTTCAAAAGCTTTAATAATACATTTACAAAATCTATATTCATTTCCATGTAAAGCTTCCTTATTGCCTATGGTTATCAAATGCACACAGATATCTAAATACTTATCTAATAAGCTTAGAAGTTCTTCATTACTAAATCTATCAAATTCTTTTAAGTTCAAAGTTCTATTTAAAACAAATTTAACACATCTCTTAAAACTTTTAAGTTCAATGATACTACCATATTTAAAATAATTATTTTCTTTTATTATCGGTAATATAAGTTCTAGAATGATTTTTGCTCCACTAGTATCTATATTTTCAATATCAAATTTATCTATTAGGTGTAATATTTTATTTGGCTCACTCTTTATCATATTTAAGCTAGATTTATCTAAAATGTTTAAATATTCTGTATTAACACTTGAATTCATAAAATTATTCATTAGAATCTTTTTATCTTCTTCAGATAAATCCTTTAAATTCGTTTTTATATAATAATTAAAAATAGAATAATTTTCAGGTGTAATATAAGTTTCGTATAATTTAATCAACTTTTTATATTCTTTTTCTTTAAACTTGAATTCGGCAAGTGAATTTAAAAAAAGTTTTCGCTTGCCATTTTTATTTTCATTATGAATAAAATTGCATTTGGTATGTTATTTTAGACCGTCAGGTCTGTTTTTAAGTATACTTAATAAACCCAAATAATATTTGGATTTTTAAGGTAATTTATTTTTTAATTTTACTATTAAGTGTATACTGCTATCATCTTTCTACTAAAAACATTTATTTGCTTTTGAATATAAGTAATGATTTTTTCTAATAAGCAGTTGTTTGAAAAACTTAAATATCTATAATATTTGCTACCACAAACATTACCACAAACTCTATAAAATATTCTCCTTAATGTACTAATTTCATGATGTTGTATTTCCTTAGGCATGATTGCTTGTTTAAACCAGTTATGAATGTTATATGCTATCATTTTTATTAAAAGGTACAATTCATTGCATTTATGATTTACTAAACTATTTTCGCTAAAGGCGTAGCCTTCTTTTATTTCGTCTATATTATTTTCAACATCACATCGTTGATTATAATCTTGAAATATTTCTTCAGGTGTTAAATAATCTATATTTGTTACTATTGCTTGATATTTATATTTACATTCTTCGAACATTAATTGATTTATATCTTTTGGAATAAATTTTTCTCTTATTATAACAAATCTTCTTGCTCTTTGCCATTTAGGCAATGGAACTGTAATTTCTGTAACAGATAAAGTAGAACTTATATCGTGCCATATATAATCCTTTGAATTATTATTTATAAAATCTATTATCATTTTAACAGTAGAATACATTTTACATTTAACAACATATTCTATTCCATTA
>NZ_PVXN01000013.1 GCF_002995795.1 Clostridium thermopalmarium DSM 5974 | reverse complement strand
GGCACGCCGCCAGCGTTCGTCCTGAGCCAGGATCAAACTCTCATATTAAAAGTTTAATCTACTCATAAGTCATTGACTGGCTTTTATTTACCTTAATTCTGTTTAATTTTCAAAGACCAAATCTTTTCTTTTTCGCCGTCATCTGACAGCTCATTTAGTATATCATTTTAAAACTTCCTTGTCAACACTCTTTTTAAACTTTTTCACTAAGAATTTAAACTAGAGTGCTCGATTTAGTTTTGAACTAGCAAAACATCATCTACTGTCAACTGTTTATTTACAATTACTTTATCCTGTTTTTCACAATGACATGGATTATCTTATCAAAATTAATCTTATTATGTCGCTCATTATTTATTATTGTATGAATTTATCACAATATTACTCTATATTTTTAACTAATGCTACATTTTTTATATAATGATACTCTTGGCGAAGTATACGATATATAAGAAAAATGCGTAACTTTTTTAAGTGGAGATACTAAGACGCTGAGTTTAGCTGATGTTGATAATCTCTCTATTTGACGAAATTATTCTTATATCCATACTCGTATTCTTCCCTTTAATATAAATTTTAAAAGGCTGTTTTTCTATAAATATCCACTTTAACTACTGGTCCTATTTTCTCCACTTCTAAACTTCCTAAACTCCTCCATCTGTGCCTATAGGTGCGCCTTCACTTCTCCACTTATTGGTAAATTTCCAAACAAAAATCATACCTGCTATTATAACTATACTAGTTAAAATTCCTCCCTCTGGTCCAAAGGCTCCCCCTGTAAAAATATTTTCTTTAATACTTTTGATTATATATATTCCACTTTGCTGTGTCTGACCACTTACCGGAAATCCAAATATATTTCCCTGAAAATAGTTCCATGTGAAATGATAACCTATAGGCATCCAAAGGCTTTTCGTTCTAATATACATGAAAGAAAACAAAAGTCCTACTAAAAATATGTTTAATATGCCTACTAATTTTGCATTAGGATTTGCAATATGCATAACTGCAAAAATAGCAGATGACATTACAACTGATAACCATGGCTTTTCCATTTGGTTTAAAATATTTAATATGTATCCTCTGCAAATCGTCTCCTCACTAATAGCTACTAGAATAAATAAAGGAATTCCTATTAAAATACTGCTTGAAAAATTGGGTTTTATTAAAGAATTAGATAAAACTATATTATTTGAAACCAATAATAGAATGAATACTATTGTCATAGATACGGCTCCTAATATTAGTCCACATAGTAATTCAAATCTATTTTCACTTATTGAATTGAAGCCTATATCTTTTAAGCCCTTATTATCTAATACCTTTAATAATATAAATATAACTATGAATATTGTCATTGTATCCACTAATTTACTTAAAGTTAACCCAATCTGATTACTTATTAGATAATTTTGAGCTTGTAGATATCCTTTTATTCCTGGTGCGGCTTTAATAACTTTTATTCTAACAAATTCTATCAATATATTCATAAACAAAGTTGTAAATATTGAATATACCAGTATGAATATTATTAATTTAAAACCCAATCTTATTTTATTATCCTTATTTACAAATACCTTACCCAAATTATCCCCCCTATTTCTTTTAGGTATTCTATATTTATTTTACAATATTGAAAAACTTTGTTAAACAAAAAATTAAGAGAACTTACTAGTACACAGCAAGTTCTCTTAAATAAATTTTTTATAAATCTATCTTATTATCTATAAGGTATCCTGTTGATAAAAATAGTCCTATATATATTATAATATTATAGATTATTGATGCTATATTTACATGAATATATCCATTCGTAGTTGTTACCATTCCCCCACCAACTTGATTCCCTTGTAAAAAATCTACTTTTAAATTGAAAGTTTGAGGAAATAACTTTATTACATAATATTCTATATAAAATATGGCTGCAGTTAATGCAATAAATACGATAAATCCTATAAATCCGCTCATTTTCCTTGTTCTTAATGCTACCCTTGTTAAAGTTATAGAAAAATAAATCATTAAAAGTATCATTATTAAATTAATCAAACTAAATAATACTGACACTAAAATAACTGCTTTTATATTTATATACATATTTATTTCATCTATAACAGACTTACCTGCATAATATCCTACAAAAATTCCAGCAAATATTAATATCACAAGTGCAGCTCCAGCAAACCAAATTAATGCTGATATGATTTTTGATGCTACTATTTTATTACCGCTTATAGGCAATGTAAAGGTCAGATATGCCCTGTCTTCATACATCTCATTTTTGAAAGATCTTACTACAAATACTAAAACTAATAAAAATAGTGCCATAGTTATTAGTGAAAATAATGCGATTATAGCTCCTGAATTCCAAACATTAACTCTTGTCAAAAGTAATATATTCAATAAAGCTGTAATGATAAATGTTCCTAAAAATATTTTATAATTTCCTTTAAGTTCATATTTTATAAGTTTACCCATTATTGAAATACCTCCTTAAACAACTCATTAATAGACTTTTGCTTTTCAAATCTCAAGTCCTCTGCACTTCCTGATAGAACTATTTCTCCATTCTTTATAAAAGCTACATCATCAAATACCCTCTCAATATCTTTTACAAGATGAGTTGTTATAATCATTGAGCTTTCTTCATTGTAATTTTGTATGATTGCATCTAATATCTTCTCTCTAGCAACTGGATCAACACCAGCTAAAGGTTCATCTAAAATATATAGTTTAGCTCTTCTTGATAGTACTAATGAGAGATTTAACTTTTCCATCATACCTTTTGATAAAGCCGTTACTTTTAAATCCTTATCTAAATCCATAAACTTCAAAAGTTCTTCACATCTATTTTCATCAAAATCACTATAAAAATCCTTAAAAAATTCTACTGCATCCTTTATCTTCATCCATTTATATAGGTGATTTCTATCTGGAAGGTAAGATATAATCTTCTTTGTTTCAACTCCTACTTTCTTCCCATCTATTAAGATGCTTCCTTTTGATTGTCTTAGAATTCCCACAGCTATTTTTATAAGGGTGGTTTTTCCACTTCCATTTGGCCCTAATAATCCTAGAATTTTTCCTTTTTCTAAAGATAAATCTACATTCTTTAAAGCCTTTTTATTCAAATAACTTTTAGATAAACCCTTTGTCTCTAATATAAGATTCATTATTGTTCCTCCTTTAACTTCTTAGACACCAAATTTAATATTTCATCATTGCTAAATCCTAAATGTTTCATTCCTTGTATAAAACTTTCCATTACTTCCTTTGCTGTATCCTGTCTCAAGTTATATATCGCACTCTCATCTTCAGTCACAAAGGTTCCCATCCCCCTTTGAGTGTATGCTAAACCTTCTCTCTCAAGTTCCTTATATACTCTCTGAATTGTATTTGGATTAACCTTTAATTCTGTTGATAATTCTCTTACTGAAGCCAATCTATCTCCTCCCTTTAATTCTCCCGAAACTATTTGCTTCTTTATCATATTCATTATCTGAAGGTAAATAGGCGTTTTGTCGTTAAATACTATCTCCATGTCACACCTCCCATTAAGCGCTGCTCTTTTATTCTTAAATGTTTTATCGTCTTAGTGTACTATTATTATAATACACTAACACGCACTATGTCAATAAAATTTAATTTATTTTAGGAATTCTCTTTGATGACTTTAAATCATTATACAAAGAAGGCTGGATAAAATAAAAAAAGCTTTAAAAACATTATGGCTTTTAAAGCTTCAAGCTGTTGATAAAATATTCTATCAACAGCCTTTTTACACTTATTACACAAATAATTTTCATGTTTGTGTAGAATTAATAAATATAAAGATTTTTACATAATCACCTTTTGTCTTCATACTGTTTTGCCTTAATAACAATTTCTGATCCTACTTTAATATCAGGTATTGACTTTTTTTCTACGTATAAGGTGCCTGGCATTATATCATCTACTTGTCCTCTAAAATCAATTGTTATGTGACCCAAATCTCTTAGATTCTTATTTACTTGATTACCAACTTCTATGATATTATACTCAATATCATTAATTGATAAAACGTCTCCAATTTCTATAGAATCTTGTAATGGTTTTCTATCAATTATAAAACAATAAGGTCTTAATTCAGGTGGAGCTTCTGATCCAAATAACACTATCATACCACTGCTTATAAATTCACTGCTATCTTTACCAACTTCCCTTACCTTTGTAGAATAAATCATAATTCTGTCCTCCTTTATCCATTATAACTTATTGATAAAGTCCAAAACTTGCTAACCAAGCTATAAATACTCTAGGAACTCCATTTAAGAATCTTGAATATAACACTGATGGAACACCTACTTGAACCGTCTCAGGATCTGCTTCTGCAAGACCAAGTCCAACCGGTATGAAGTCACACGCATTTTGTGTATTAATTGCAAATAATGCCGGTAAAGCTAAATTTGGAGCAATGTTTCCTTTTCCAATTTCTACTCCTATAAGTGTTCCTATTATTTGAGCTATAACTGCACCTGGTCCTAGTAGTGGAGATAAAATTGGAATAGAGCATATAAAGCCAATAAGCATTAATCCCCACACACTTCCAGCTAAAGGCGCCATAACTTTTGCAAAAACATTACCAATTCCACTACCTTGAATAATACCTATAAGCATTGAAACAAATCCCATGAAAGGTAGTATTGTATTTAATACTGTTTGAACTGCTTCTCTTGAAGATTGAAGTAGTATTGCAATAATCTTACCTGCTCCCATACCGAATTTAGCAATAATGCTACCTTTTTCAGCATTTTGAGATGTTAGTTTTTTATCTGTAGAATATCTTGTTTCTTCTTTTTCTGTACTTGCTGCTACAGGTATAGCTTCCACAGCTTTTTCATCAGTTAATGAAATTTGATCTACACCTACATTAGATACATATATATCCTCAGTTATATACTTTGCTAGTGGCCCTGATTTTCCTGTTGCTATAATATTAACTGTAGGAATTCCTTTTTGTGGATAAATTCCACATCTTAATGTACCACCACAATCAATAATTGCAAGGGCTATCTCATTATCAGGAACTGAAGTCTTAAAACCATTTATTGGTTTCATTCCTGTAAGTTCAGCTATTTTATCTACAATAGCAGGTTTTTCTCCCCCGCCTACAATATATATAAATTTATTTTTTTTCTCAGTAGGTGTTATAATTAAAGGCCCCCCCCATCCACCTTTACCTTTTTCTATCCTAATACTTCTATAGTTAGCCACTTGAATACCCTCCTCATATTTTAATTTCTTAAAATAATATATATCTATTCTTCTATTAGGGTTTTGCTTAAAGTAATACCTGTCTTTTGGCACACATATGCTGTTGTAAAGTCTGTTACATATGCACCAACAGCGTTAAGAACAAGTCCTACAATCATATATCTTACCGCTAATGGAACAGTGCTTAATCCAAGGCTTTCAATACCTGATGCTATTCCTAGGTAAACGAAAAGTTCTCCTGGATTGATATGTGGAAAAATACCATTACTTGTATGACAAAACTGCGCTATTGCTGCATAATAACTTGGTTTATAAAACTCTGGTAAAAATTTACCTAAAGTAAATGATGCAGGGTTACCTAGCATAAATGCTGCAATAAAAGGTAAAATCATATATCTCATTATAGAATACTTTGATGCCCACTGTGCAAATTTATTTACATTATTTTCACCGATTAAATTGACCACAGTATTCATAAATATCATTAATAGAAATACTAGGGGAATTATATTTGCCATCCAGCTTACAAAGGTATCTGCTCCAGTTTTAAATAATCCTATGAACACTTCAGCAATTTTAATAAAACCACCCATGCTACACACTCCTTTATAATAATTATTTTAGCTAGCTGTAAGATCAGACAAGCATTGACTTGCCTGACCTTTTAGTCATTAATATTTTATACATTCTCTATTTCAAAAGCTTTCCAAGGAATATCTACAGTAGCACCATTAGTTATAATATCGTGTATATGCATAAGAAGCGGGAAATCCTCTAAACTAACAAGACCTCTTTCTGCCATACGACGAACACAGTTTCCAGTACGAGTTGCAATTACAATTGACTCTAAGGTAACTCCTTCTAATTTTTCCTTAGCTTCTTTAAATGTTAACCCTTGCCCAAGTAATATTCCAAGTCTACGAGTTCTTCCTCCAAATATAGTTACATAAAGATCTCCAGCTCCATAAATTATATTTTCTTCACCGCCTCCTACCAATCTTAGAAGGTGACGCATTTCTTTTACACTTTGACCAAAAAGTGCTGCTTGAGAATTGTAATGCTCTTTTCCATTTCCATCAGGGCCTATTGCTAGTCCAATAGCCAATGATACTCCTAAAGCATAAGCATTCTTAAGAGCTACTGCACATTCTACTCCTACTACATCTGTTGATAAGCTAACATGATAATAAGAAGTTTGAAATAAACTCTTTAACTTACGAAGTATGTTTATATCATCTCCACAAAAGACAACCGCTGAATTATCTTTATCAGCTAACTCATAACTAGTACATGGTCCACCTATAGCATTGATAGAAAGTTTTTTTCCTTTAGGAAGTTTGCTAGTAAAATACTGAGGGTATGTAATCATACTCCCATCTTCCATTTCTATCATTCCTTTTGTTACTGAAAGGATAGGAACATTTTCTGGTATAAGCCCTAAAATATTATCTGCAAACCAGTCAACTCCAAAACTACTTACTCCACAAAGTACAAAATCCGTATCTTGTAAAGCTTTATATACATCCTCAATTTGGTAGTACTCAATACCTTCCTTTGGCAATTGGCGTTTTAATGTAGGATGAAATCCTGTAGTACTTGCTGTTTTGATAATATCTCTGTCCAATGGTGTACCTACAAGACGTACTTTATTCCCATTTTCTACAGCTGGAAAAGTTAATGCTGAAGCCATTTGTCCGGCTCCTATAAAAGTTATAATACTCATAAAAATTCCACTCCTTAATATATATTATTACCAAAGTTTGACTCTACTCAAACTTAGATATCAGTGAACAAGTTTATCATATAACTGACCAAATGGTGTTTTCTTTTCAGAGATGCTTTTCCCACTCATAAAAGCATTATAGTTTTCTACAGCATTCATTACTGCTTTACGAGTAATTTTTAGCTCATTTTTCATTTCACTGTCTTCTAATGTTATTTCACTAATCTTTCTTCCATTAAATTTATTAAAATCACGGAACTTTGCTAAAACAGTAGTTCCTTGCATTTTTTTTCCGTATCTTATTCTTCCAAAGTCATCAAGGGCAAATAATATAATTGTACCTGACTGTATCTTACCAGGACATTTCCCAATAGCCACTTTACCTTCTCGTCTCATTTTTTCATATTCCTTACTAAAATGCTTAATCTGCTTAAATGCTAAATAGCTTTGCAATGCAAAAGCTCCTAACACTATTAGGCTAAATAGAACCATAAATTCAAATTTCATGCTAAAAGTTTCCTTTCATTTAAAGTGTATAAGTCCTCAAGTGAATTAACATATTGAAGATTATTAACTAATTCTTTTTTACTAATAATAGTAAATATTTGATCGTAGATTTTCATCAAAGAATCTTCTTGCTGACTATTCATATTTTCAGGTATAACTAAGAAGAAAATAATTTTTAAACTATCTGTAATAGGTTTTATAATTCCTAAGGTTAAACTTAACTTATCAATTACCTTATCTGTTAAATGTGGAAATGCAACTCCATTTTCATAAATCATAGAACTTTGTTTGTCCTTTTCTTCGAAGACCTGATAAATATTATTGGAAACACACCCCTCTTCAACTAGACGATTTGTAATTATCTTAACATTATTCCTATAACCATTTTCAGCATCTAAATGCATTACTTTAAAATCTACTATTTTACTTATATCTTCAATAAAACTAAACTCTTTATTTCCAATTTCATTTATTTTCCTAGTTAGATATGTGTAATCAATTATTCCATTTATATAAATAACTGGCATGTGTACATCAGTAATTATATTTTCTGTACTAAACAATATCCCATACTCTGAAGTATCTTTTGTTACTAAATCAGAAACTGTTAAGAAATCAATTTGTGAATTTGTTCCTAGTATTTCTTGAAGTTGCCTTCGGATTAATTCAAATACTCCTCTACCTCCATTAGTTGCCACAGCAACTTTTTTTATAGTTTTGTTTTTCTCATGATTTGACTTTCTTTCATCAAGAATTAAAGCAAAATATACTGCAAGATAACTTACATCAACCATAGTTCCAACTAAACGATATTGCTCATAAAGAACATTCATTGACATCTTGGCTAACTCAAAAGCTAGTGGAAAACGGATTTTTATTTGATTAGAAAAAATATCTTTTACTGGAATCTTAAAAGTTAGCCGATTAATAAGAAACAATAGATGATATTTTACTTGGTTGAAAAAGTCATATTCATCAATATGAATCATAAACTTTTCCTCTACACTCTTGAGCATCTGACTTACAATATCAAATAGTAATTCTTCGTTTTGAGAATTATTCATTGCATTAATGTGGGATGAGTTTCTTATATTAATAGGAAATGATATAAAATCTATTTCTTCACTACTAAACTTGATTTTAAATATCCTTTCCACTTTTTTGATAAAATTATTTAACACTTCACTATTACTCTCAAAATTCTTATACATTGGAATTCTAAAATTTAAATGATTTCCTCCCTTAATTCTGCAAATACTTACCACTATTGTCTTGTAAAGAAGATATTCTGTAGAACTATCTATCTTATAGTAATTAGCCAATGATTCAATTAGCTTCATAAATTTATTATTTAATAGAATATCACTTGGGAAATAATCAAAAACTTCATAAATTAACACTAATCTTTTGCTAAATTCATTGCTATTGAACTTAATTCCTTTATTAGGTACCCCTACTATTTCAGCATTATACTTTTTTAGCAAACTCTTAGCCTTTCTCAAATCATTATTCACTGTACCTCTACTTACATTCATATAATCTGATAGGTCTAATATATTAAGATAAGTTCCCTTATTAATAAGTTCATTGAACAAATATGCAATCCTACACCGAAAATCATTGAAATCATGTGTATTTCTCATATATAAATTTTTATAAAACTTATCTTTATCATAAAAACTGAGCATTATTTTGTTTTCATTCTTTGCTATGTCAATCTTAAGTTCATTTTTATACATATTATTAAGTTCTCTCACATAGTTCCATACTTCATCTTTTGAACCTACTTCTCCAATGATTCCTTCCATAGGCAAGTTATTCTTTAAGAGCAATAAATTCAGCAGTATATTTCTATTTGCATAACTTAACACAAATACACCCCCACAATTAACCTCTTGACTTACCTCCAGTAATATTTATTGTCGTTCCAGTAATATAAGCAGATTTATCAGAAGCTAAAAAACTAACAAGGTATGCAATCTCGTCTAACTTACCTACACGACCTAATGGAATACTTTTCTCATAGCCGATATCAACTTGATCTACGCTTATATTTCTTGTATATGCTAAAGCTTTCTTATATTCAGGAGTAGTAAGTCCGGTCCTTTCATTAATACCAGGTGCTACGCCAACTACTCTAATTCCCCATTTCCCAAGCTCTTTTGCCCATGATCTTGTATATGAGTTTACTGCACCCTTTGTAGCAGAATATAGACTTTGTCCAATAGATCCTTCCATTCCTGATTCAGAAGAAATATTAATGATTACTCCTTTAGTCTTCTTTGCAAGCATATCTCTAACTACAGCTTGTGTTGTAAATACCAAGCCTTTTTGGTTAACCATTGTCATCTTATTAAAAGAATCTTCATCAATTTCATATTTTCTCTCATTACTATAAAAATCGACTAGTAACCTCGGTAAGTTAATCCCTGCATTATTAACTAATACATCAATTTTTCCAAAATTCTTTACAGTTTCTTCTACCATAGCATTTATGCTATCAATTGAAGTTACATCGGTTTTAATATTATATACACCATCACCTTTTCCTGTTTCAACACTTAAATCAGCAACCACAACATTGGCACCGTTTTCTTTTAGTTCATTGGCAATGTGCAATCCAATACCTGAGTTTCCTCCAGTTACAATTACTGTTTTACCGCTGAGATTTAGCCAATTACTTTTCATATTGTCAACCTCCTTTTTCCTTTTATCTAAATTATAACATTTAAAGAAATAATAATTAATACAAGTATAAATTTGCATTTAATGCAATAAAATTGTACTAATCAAACTTCTATTTTGTATAATTCTATCTTTCTTTTAAGATAATAATTATATCCAAATCTGCAAGATACAAGGTTCTACGAAGTATATAATAAAATTAAATAGTGAATAAGGTGGTTTTTAAAATGAAAGAGCTAGAAGAATTAAAAGAACGAATACAAAAGGTGGTTGAAAGTTATGACTCTGAAGAGATAGGCGGCTGGATAACTGGAAGCGGTCCAATTCCTTGTGATATTTTATTTGTAGGCGAAGCACCTGGTAAGAATGAGGTTGAACAAGGAAAACCATTTGTCGGCATGGCGGGAAAAACATTTGAATCCTATCTTCAATCTATTGGGCTAAGTCGAGATAATGTAAGGATAACTAACACCTGCTTCTTTCGTCCTATAAAAAAGAAAGTAGGAAAGACAGGAAAAGTTACTATAAGTAATAGGCCGCCTAAAGTTTCTGAAGTTGAATTGTTTAGAGAAATTTTAGATGATGAAATAGCTTTAGTTAATCCCAGAATAATTGTGACTCTCGGCAATATTCCTCTTAAAAGACTTACTAAATTTAAAAGCATAGGTGAGTGTCATGGCGATCTTTATTTTAATGAGGAGCTTAAAAGATATGTATTTCCAATGTATCATCCTTCTTCTTTGACTTATAATAGAAGTGATGATTTCAAATCATTATACGAAAAAGATTGGGTAAAATTAAAAGAAGCTTTAAAAACATTATAGCTTTTAAAGCTTTTTTATAATTCCATATATTAAATCTATTGTACCATTAATATCTTTAAAAGACATCATCTCTCCAGAAGTATACATATATCTACAAGGTATTTGTATAACTCCTGTCTTAATTCCTCCAACTTCTTTATGTATAAGTCCTCCTTCATTTTTATTATCTCCTATAATATACTGAAGATTAATGTTTAAATTATCTGCTGTATCTTGTATAAGTTTTTTTATATCATCATGTATAATTAAGCTCTTATCATATATACATACAGCTGGACCCATTTCAAGTTTTAATGTATAGCTACCTCCAATATAATCTCCAGCTTCTATGCTATCTAATGCTATGGCTATACTTGGTTTTATCTCTGAGGCAGCAGCTCTTGCCCCTCTAAACCCGCTTTCCATTTGAGATGTAAAAACGAAATAAAATTCCTTATTTAAGCTTTGTATATTCTTAAATCTTCTTATAACTTTAAGAAGGGCATAGCAAGCTAATTTACTGTGCAAATTAGGGGCTACAATCCTATTATGGCTTATAAAGCCTTGGCCTGTAACCTCGCCTAAATCTCCTTCTTTTATTCTCTTACTTGCTACTTCTTTATTTGAAATTCCAACATCTATAAATAAATCATCTCGTGATGGATTAGCCTTTGATGCATCTATTCTCCCTATAGTTCCATTTTCAAACTTAACAAAGCTTCTAACCAAACTCTCAGGCTTAAGCTTTCCTATTGGAGATACTCTAATAAAGCCATTGTTCTCAATCATTACAGTCATAACTCCAGCATTATCCATATGAGTGCAAATCATTATTTTCTCGCTGCCTTTGCCTAACTTTATAATTAAATTTCCAATAGTATCTTCTACAACTTCAATGTTTATATTATTATGTATTTTTATATCTTCTATTTCCTCTTTTATTACATTTCTCATATATATTTCTTTGCTGCTTACCCCAAAAGTTTTAATTAGAGTTTCCATCAACTTATCCATAACATTATCGCCCTCTTTATGTATTAGCCTAGTTATTTTTATCTACTATCTTTAGCACATAAAAAATTATGAATGATATTACAAGCACTATAGTAAATGCAAAGAATATTTTATCTCCTATGTTTTTTAAAAAATATGCTACAATTCCTCCAATTAAAGATAATATCCCAATTAAAATATTATATATCCCTATACCTTTACTCATAGATACACCTTTCTTTTTAGCCATCAGAAGACCTAATATTAACAAGTAGATTCCACTGCATATCATAAATATCATTTTCCACTTCTCCAAAATAATCCCCCCTATGCGTTATTCTATTATTTTATCACTTATCATATTCTAATCTAATATATTATAAAGATTTTAAATATTCTCTAGTTAATTTTATTGTATTTTCATAGTCATTTAAACTACAAACACTTACAGCTGAATGTATATATCTACATGGAACTGAAATTGTTACTACTTTTGTACTGCTTCCACTCATTACATAGGCTCCTCCATCATTATTTCCTGCAGTGGACTTTCTAATCTGATATGGTATAGAATTATTTACTGCAATATGCTTTATTTCTTCAATAATATTATAATCAAATACACAGCTAACATCCATTACTGATATAGCTGGCCCTTCTCCTAGCTTTGTTACCTTTAATCTTTCTTCTACATTAGGAGCATCAGCACATATGGTTCCTTCAAGAATCAGTACTAAATCTGGCTTTATGTTATATGCTGGAATATAGGCCCCCCTATTTTCATTTTCCTCTTGAACAGAAAATACTCCATATAAATCGCAGTTATAGTTTTCTTTTAAAATCTCAATTAAAACACCACAGCCAACTCTATCGTCTAGTGCCTTTCCTTTTATTAAACCCTCTCCAAACGACTCAAACTTTGTAGTAAAGGATGCATACTCACCTAATGGAACAATTTCTTTTGCTTCTTTCTTAGAACTGGCCCCAATATCTATGCAAAGGCTGCTAATATTAATATTTTCTTCTCTTTCTTTATTGCTTTGAAGATGTATTGGCTTTAAGCCTATTACTCCATAAATCCCCTTTCTCCCTATCTTAACTACCTTACAAGGTACGATTTTACTATCTATAACACCAAGAGGAGCAAATTTTAAAGTTCCATCTTCATTATATCCAGTAATAATAAAACCTATTTCATCCATATGAGCATCAACTACTACTCTTTTTCCATTTCCCTTTTTATGTGTTATAATATTACCCATTCTATCAACTTTAACTTCATCCACATAGGACTTTACTTCATTTTTAATAATTTCTCTTATATCACTCTCATAAGCAGAAGGAGCTGCTATGTTGCAAAGCTTCTCTAAAAGCATAAAATTTCCTCCAAATCCTTACCATTTAACTCTTTAATAAATTCAGCTATTAATCTTCCAGTATTCTTTATATCCTCTAAATTAGCCACCTCTACTCTCGTATGCATATATTTAATAGGAATGGATAAAAGCAAAGTAGGTATAGAAGATAGTGTAATTTGTATATCCCAAGCATCCGTTCCTGTGTTCCCTGGCTCTACTTCTACTCCATATGGAATTTTGTACTTTCTACCTATATCCATAATCCTTCTATTAAGCTCAGGATGTAAATTAGGTCCTACACATATAATTGGTCCATTTCCCAAGATATTTTCCCTTTCTTTATCTCCCATAGGTCCACTGTCAAAGGTAGTATCTATAACAATGCCTATATCAGGATTTAGATTATAGCTAACCATCTTTGCCCCTCTATGACCTACTTCTTCTTGGCATGAACATACAAAATATATATCCAAATCGCTACTAAAATTGTTAAGTTCCTTTGCACACTCATACATAGCTGTAATCCCTGCTCTATTATCGATGGATTTACAAGAAAGGTTATTGTTTAAAAGTTCCACAAACTCTCCTTTTAAAGTAACAAAATCTCCTACCTTAATTATCTTTTGTAAACTCTCTTTACTGTATCCAGTATCTATTAAAAGATTATCTATACTCACTCCCTTATTTTTTTCATCATTAGTCATTATATAAGATGGCTTGATACCTATAATCCCTAAAATTTTTTCTTTGCCGTGAATCACTACCTCTTGAGATACTAGTGATTTAGGATCTATACCGACACCTTTAAACTTTAAAAATCCTCCATCACATATTTCTGTAACTATTAAAAAAACCTCATCTAAATGAGCCATTATCATTACTTTTCCTTTTCCTCTGCCTTTCTTATGTATAACTATATTGTTCATATTATCTATATAAATATCTCCAAAAGGATGAAATATGTTCTTTATCATTGAATAAAGCATATCTTCTCTGCTGCTTGGGCAGTGACTCTCACACAATTCCTTTAATAACTTTACAATATCCATTTTTCTTCCTTTCTAATATTATTTAATATCTTAATCTGCTTTATAAAATATAAGCTTATTAAACATCCTATTAAGATTATTCCAAAAACTATAATAATTATTTATAAGTTATGTATATTTTTCTTAAAGACTGTACATAATGTAAATGAAAACTAAATAAAAAAAAGAGCCGCGTAACTAACTCCCCCCTGAATTACACGCGGCTTCTTTTTTTACTTTTAAATTCAATTATCTTGATATTGTTTCACTAAAGGTGTTTCAAAATAAACACTTGTACTTGGGAATGCCATGGATACCCCTTCCTTTTCTAATATATCCATGATCTTAAAGTTTATATTCTCCTTTATTTGCAGAAACTTAGAAAACTCTGCAGTATTAGTAAAACAATAAATAGCAATATCCAAACTGCTCGGTCCAAATTTATCAAAATTAACTAAAATACTTTCATTTAATATATTTTCATCTTCTAAAAGCATATTTTTAATATTTGTAATGCATCTTTGAAGCTGTTCTTTAGATGTGTCATAGGTTACTCCTATAGTAAATGCTATTCTTCTTGTATGTCTTTTAGTCCAGTTTGTAATAGTAGAATTTGCTATAGTTGAATTCGGTTCTGTAACCAATCCCTTATCTATATCTCTTATCTTAGTACTTCTGAAGTTTATATCTTCAACTACACCTTCAACATTAGCAGTTTTTATGTAATCTCCTATAGAAAACGGCTTATCTAATATGATAACTATTCCACCGAAAATATTAGCTAAAGTATCTTTTGCTGCAAGAGCAAAAGCTAGACCTCCAATCCCAAGACCAGCTATAAATCCATTTACATTATGTCCCCACTCATCTAATACAAGACTTATAGCTAAAGCGATTATAATAAATCTTATTATCTTTGATAAAAAAGGGAATACTATCTTATCTAATTTAAAATTAAACTTATCTGATAACTCTTCATAAAGCAAAGAACGTTCTGTTGTTAGATTATAAAATCCCCATGAAGCTAATATAATATTAGCAGATTTATATAAATGATTTAAGAAAGGTTCTTTTATAAGATTAAACATAAAAGCTTTTCCTAAAAACAATATTGCAAAATAAACTCCTAATACAATAAAAAAGTCCCTCACAGGCTGTTGAAAAGCTTCTACTATCTTTTTTCCTATTTCCGTTTTGCTATTTCCACTAATCTTTAATAAAAATCCTAAAATATATTTTGTAAAAATCTTTCTTAGCAATAAAAATAATAAAAATACTCCTAATGATATTGCTATATATTTAAAAGTATTTTCATTTATCCTGTTTCCTAAAAAATGCACTGTTTCAATGGTATCTTGAAAAACCTCTTGAGCTTCGTCCATAACTATCCCTCCTTACAATATATCATGCTATAATTTAACTTAATCTATTATAATATTATGCTATTATAATCTATTTTAATAAACTTTACTATTATGCTCAATAAACAAAAAGTTAACATTGTATAGAAAGCGCATGATATTATAAGTTTAGTTTAAAAGTAGTAAAGATTATGCAAAAAATAAAAAAACACTTCATTTACATGAAGTGTTTTTTGGTGATCCACCGGGGAATCGAACCCCGGACAACTTGATTAAAAGTCAAGTGCTCTACCGACTGAGCTAGTGAATCATATTACCTGGCAGCGACCTACTCTTCCACACCGTCTCCAGTGCAGTACCATCGGCACTTTGAAGCTTAACCTTCGTGTTCGGAATGGGAACGGGTGTTACCTTCAAGCTATAACCACCAGATATTATTT
>NZ_PVXN01000012.1 GCF_002995795.1 Clostridium thermopalmarium DSM 5974 | reverse complement strand
CCCAATTATACTTTTTTAGAAACATTCGAGGATTCAGAGAAAAAAGGCTTTTGCAGATAAATATAATAGAAGATTTGAAAGATGAAATGTTGATAATTATGAATTGGATTAATCCAATTTTTAACACTGCATAGTCGATAATAAAATTGGAAATACAGCTTTTCATTATGATGGGGAGGGGGAAGGTGTATCTATATACATGGCCTACGGCCTTTTTCCCTTCCAAAATTTCAATAAAATAGAAAAAATCTAATTTCCTATAAAGAAAAAAGCTTTACTGGAAATTAGATGCGAAATCTCTGATTTATTAAATAAAATGTTGATATATGTATTTATTTATGGTAAAATACCTTTTGTGCTAGTACGGGCGGTCCTCTATCTAATATTTATATAAGATATGAACGTCAAAAAATATTGAAGGAGGGAATGCACATGTTAGATATTATAAAGTCAATTGAAGCAGAACAAATGAAAAAAGATTTACCACAATTTAATGTAGGAGATACTGTAAGAGTTGATGTAAGAATTAAGGAAGGTAATAAAGAAAGAATTCAAGCATTTGAAGGAACAGTAATTAAGAAACAAAATGGAGGAATAAGAGAAACATTTACCGTAAGAAGAGTTGCTTATGGTACTGGCGTTGAAAGAACATTCCCAGTTAATTCTCCATTAGTTGAGGGAATAAAAGTGGTAAGAAGAGGTAAGGCTAGAAGAGCTAAACTTTACTATTTAAGAGATAGAGTAGGTAAAGCTGCAAAAGTTAAAGAAATAATTAGATAAAGAATGGGACTAAACAGTCCCTTTTTTTATATTCTAAATACAATACATACATAAAATGATTTTAATAAGAGGAGGAATGAGAGTTTTGTCAATAAATTGGTTTCCTGGGCATATGGCTAAAACAAGGAAAGAAATAAAAGAAAATTTAAAATTTGTAGATGTTATTATAGAAATTAGGGATGCTAGAATTGTAAGATCTAGTTCTAATCCTGATATTGATGATATATGCAAAAATAAACCTAGAATCATTTTATTAAACAAAAGCGATCTTGCAGAAGATAGTATAACTAGGCAATGGATAAATAAGTTGTCTACAGATCTAGTAAAAGTTACAAGCGTTAATAGTATCAATGGTAAGGGATTAAGCAATATAAAACCTATTATAAATAGTTTATTAAAAGAAAAGCATGATAAATTAAAGGAAAAGGGACTAACCAATATAATTACACGTGCTATGGTAGTTGGGATACCTAATGTAGGGAAATCTTCATTTATAAACCGAATGGCAAATAATAATAGAGCCAAAGTAGGAGATAAGCCGGGAGTAACACGAAGTAAGCAGTGGATTAAAACCAATATAGGAATAGAACTTTTAGATACTCCAGGAGTTTTATGGCCAAAATTCGAAGATGAAGAAGTTGGTCTAAATTTGGCTTTTACAGGAGCTATAAAAGATGAAATAATGGATATTGAGACACTAGCCTTTAAGCTTATAGAAAAACTTCAGAAAGATTATCCTGATAGATTAAAACAAAGATATAAGTTAGAATTTTTAAGTGAGGATACTCTTGAGAATATGAATAACATAGGAAGAAAAAGAGGAGCGGTTATATCAGGTGGTAATATAGATTATAATAGGGTATCAGTTATGATTTTAGATGAATTTAGAGGAGGCAAATTAGGACCTATTTCTTTAGAAAGGCCGTGATGTGAGTGATTAATATTGATAAGTTACAAATAGATAAAATGAAATCTGAAGAAGTAAAAAAATATGTTTCTTATATTTTAAAAGAAGAGAATGGAGATTTGAATTATATAGAACTAGTAAACAATTTAAAAAATGACAGCAGAAAAACTATTCAGAAACTAGGAGATATTATTTATAAAAATTTTGAAAATAGAAAAAAAGAAGTTCAGCGAGTAAAAAATATGTATGATTTTGATAAAAGTTTTAGAGTAGAAGGATATATTGCTGGAGTTGATGAGGTTGGTAGAGGACCTTTAGCAGGACCTATAGTTGCTGCTTCAGTTATACTAGATTTAGATTATGAAAATAATAATGATTTAATACTGAAAATTAATGATTCAAAGAAATTGTCACCTGATAATAGAAAAGAACTTTCTTACATAATTAAAGAAAAGGCTGTTAGTTACAGTATTTCAGAATTGGATAATTTAGAGATAGATAATAAAGGAATTACATGGTGTAACAATGAAGTTTTAAAAAAAGCAATAATGGGTTTAAAGGTGCAACCGATTTTAGTTTTATCAGACGGATATAGAATAAAAAATTGTAATATAAAAAATGAGTTTATAATAAAAGGCGATGCTAAAAGTGCTTCTATAGCTTGTGCGTCTATAATAGCAAAAGTTTATAGAGATGATTTAATGAAAGAATATGCAACTATGTATCCAGAGTATGGGTTTGATAAGAATGCGGGATATGGTACAAAAACTCATATAGAAGCTATAAGAAAATTTGGATATACACCTATACATAGAAAGAGTTTTCTAAAAAATATACTTAATATAGTTTAAAAACAAAATCACTATGATACTTGGTTTATCTTATCATAGTGATTTTATTAAACTCAAAAGGCATTTTCTATTAAGTTTAAACAATAAGAATCATTCGAGTTATTAAAAACCACCTCTATTACATCAAATCTAAAATCTAGATTTTTTAAATTATTTACCATTATGTAGAATTTAGCTGCAGCCTTTATTCTCTTTATTTTTCTATATGTTATGGCTTCAAAAGGAAAGCCATATAAGGAATTATATCTACTTTTAACTTCTGTAAAACATATACGATTATCACTTTCAAGCATACTTATTATATCAATTTCACCAAGTTTACATCTAAAATTTCTATTAAGAATTTTATATCCTAAGTTTGATAAATATTTTACGGATAAATCTTCACCGTAATTACCTATATTCTTATTATAGAATTTCATAAAATCACACTCCTAAATAGGTTATTCTTAGATTTTATCCATTAATTATGTTTATAATTCATTTATTCCAAAATAATTAATTTACATAATAATTATTATGTAAATTGAACTAAAATTGTAAACCTCAAAATTTTACCCTCAACAATTATATAAATACTATAAATATGGCAATAATTTCATCATGAGGTGATTATATGGCAATAAAAATTAATTCAGCTACTTTTATGGGTGTTAATGGTAAAGTGATCGATGTAGAAATTGATATTACAAATGGATTTCCTTCATTTAATATAGTAGGATTAGCAGATACTTCTGTGAAAGAATCTAAAGAAAGAGTAAGAGCAGCTATAATAAATTCTGGATTTGATTTTCCATTAAAAAGAATAACTGTGAATTTAGCACCTGCAGATTTAAAAAAAGAAGGATCATTATTAGATTTACCTATAGCTTTGGCTATATTAATAGCTACGAATCAAGTGTCTGATAAGAATATACAAAAGTTTCTGTTTATGGGAGAATTATCACTGTTAGGAGAGCTAAAAAGAATTAAAGGCGCTTTACCAATTGTAATTGATGCTGTAAATGAACATATTTTAAAGTTTGTAATTCCGTTAGAGAATGCAGAGGAATGCGGAGTTGTTAAAGATGCGCAAATATATCCATTTCAAAACTTAAAGCAAGTAACGGAATTTTTAACATATGGTGATTTAATGCCTTATAAATGTCAAAATATACTTGCATCTACTAGCTATAATTATGATTTTAGAGATGTACTAGGGCAAGAAAGTTGTAAAAGAGCTATAGAAGTAGCTGCTGCTGGTGGACACAATATTATAATGTATGGTCCACCAGGATGTGGTAAGACTATGATAGCAAAAAGAATACCTTCAATACTTCCTAAGCTAAGTTATGAAGAGGCTTTAGAGGTAACAAAAATATATAGTATATCCAATAAAATAGATAAGTTGGATGGGCTCATAAAAGAAAGACCTTTTAGAAGTCCCCATCATACTTCATCTCAAATTTCGTTAGTAGGAGGAGGAAGTAAGCTTATTCCAGGAGAAATTTCCTTGGCCCATCATGGTGTTTTGTTTTTAGATGAAATATTAGAATTTAATAAAAGAACTTTAGAGGCTTTAAGGCAGCCGCTTGAAGATAAGGTTGTAAACATATCAAGAGTGAATGGAAGTGTAAAGTATCCTGCTAATTTTATGCTTGTTGGAGCTATGAACCCATGTCCGTGCGGATTCTATGGTAGTAGGGTAAAGAGCTGTATATGTAGCGATAACGATATAAAAACATATATAAATAAACTTTCAAAACCATTATTGGATAGGATAGATATGTTTATTGGAGTTAATCCCATTTCTTATAAAGATTTAAATTCTAAAAGGGTTAGCGAGACATCCAAATGTATTAGACAAAGAATTGAGGTGGCAAGAAAAATCCAAAAAGATAGATTTAAGAATGAAGCGATATATTGTAATGCTCAAATGAACGATAATTTATTGAAAAAATACTGCAAACTTGATATACAAGCAGAATCAATAATTGAAAAGATTTATGAAAAGTTTAAGATAAGTGCTAGAGGCTATAGCAGGATATTAAAAGTATCTAGGACTATAGCAGATTTAAAAAATAGAAATAACATTTCTAAAGAAGACGTAATAGAGGCTTTACAATACAGAAAATTTATAGATAGAAATATTGTATAGAATACAAGGAGAGAGAACATGAACGATTATGAGATCTGGTATGCTTTATCAAAATTATCTTACACGGCTAAAAATAAGCTATTAAATAATTTTAAAACTGTTGAAAATATATGGTACCACAGTATGAGTGATGAGAAAAATGACTGTATGAATAATGAAACTAAAATTATATTAAGAAAAGCTTGGAATATAGAAAAAATTAAATATATAAAAAGTATCATAATAAGTATGAGAATAGGAACAGTTACAATAACAGACGATTTGTATCCTGAGAGATTAAAGAAGTATGATGATTCGCCATATATGCTGTTTTTTAAAGGGAATATAAAAGATTTAAATAAAAAACATAATGTGGCCATAGTAGGTTCCAGAAAATGCACTAGTTATGGTATAAATGTTACTAATATAATAACACATCATATGTGCCAAAATGGTATAAATATAATTAGTGGAATGGCTAAAGGAATAGACACTGCAGCACATAAAAAATGTGTAGAAAACAATTCATATACTTGTGCTGTTTTGGGGAGTGGAATCGATATTATTTATCCTAGAGAAAATTTTAATTTAGCTAAAGATATAGTTAATAATGGATGCATTATATCTCAATTTATTCCAGGAACTAGACCTTATCCTTATAATTTTCCTATAAGAAATAAAATTATAAGTGGGGTAAGTGATGTTGTTATTGTAGTAGAAGCTGGAGAAAAGAGTGGATCTCTAATTACTGCTGGATCGGCATTAGATCAAGGTAAAGATGTTATGGCAGTTCCAGGAGACATTTTTTCAGATCAAAGTAAGGGAACAAATAAATTAATAAAAGATGGTGCATATGTTTTGACATGTATAGAAGATATTTATGATATTTTAAAAATAGATAAAGTAAATTTTATTGCAAATAATAATAAAAAAATTAGTCCAAGTGAAAAAATAGTATATGATAGTATTAAAAGTTCTCCAATACATTTTGATGAGCTTTTAAGAATAACTAAGATTGACATAAAACAATTATATGAGGTATTATTTGAATTGCAGCTAAAAGATGAAATAATGTGTTTGAGTGGAAACTTTTACGTAAGGAATAATAAAAAAATTTAAAGTTAATATAATAGTGTAAAGTCTTTAAAATAGTTTGTTATAAAGAACCTGAATTAACGGAGGGGATAGCATGGGTCAGAAATTAGTTATAGTAGAGTCTCCAGCAAAGGCTAAAACTATAGGAAAATATTTAGGAAAGAATTATACTGTAAAAGCTTCTATGGGACATATTAGAGATTTACCTAAAAGTCAATTAGGTGTAGATATAGATAATAATTATAATCCTAAATACATAACAATAAGAGGCAAAGGGGAGCTGTTAAATACATTAAAAAAAGAAGCTAAAAAAAGCGAAAAAGTGTTTCTTGCGACAGACCCTGATAGAGAAGGAGAAGCTATATCATGGCATCTTGCCACGGCTTTAAAAATAAGCGAAAATGATAAATGCAGAATCGAATTTAACGAAATAACTAAAAATGCTATAAAAGCTGCTATAAAAAATCCAAGACCAATTAATTTAAATTTAGTAGATGCACAGCAAGCTAGAAGAGTTTTAGATAGATTGGTAGGATATCAAATTAGTCCAATATTATGGAGAAAAGTTAAGTGGGGGTTAAGTGCCGGAAGAGTGCAGTCTGTAGCTCTAAAGATGATATGTGATAGAGAAGAAGAAATTAAAAGATTTAAACCTAAGGAATACTGGACTATTGAATGTGAATTAAAAAGTCAAGAATCTAAAAAAACGTGTGTTGTTAAGTTATACTCTAAAGAGGGTAAAAAATTAGAAATAGCTAATAAAGAAGAAAGTATAAAAATCATAGAAGAGCTTGATAAAGATCAATATGTAGTAAAAAGTATAAAGAAGTCATTAAAAAACAAGAAGCCTTTACCACCTTTTACAACAAGTACTTTTCAACAGGATTCTTACAAAAAGTTAAATTTTTCCACTAAAAGATCTATGTCTATAGCACAACAACTGTATGAAGGTATAGATGTAAAAGGACTTGGAACAGTAGGATTGATAACTTATATGAGAACAGACTCTGTTCGTATATCTGAAGAAGCGCAAAAAAGTGCAAAAGAATTTATTTTAAATAATTTTGGTGAAAAGTATGTTCCAAAAACAACTAGAAGTTATAAAGGCAAGAAAAATATACAAGATGCTCATGAAGCTATCAGACCAACTTATATAGAATTAGATCCTGAAAAAATTAAAAATAGTTTAAAACCAGAGCAATATAAAATATATAGCCTTATATGGAAAAGATTTATTGCTAGTCAAATGGCGGATTGCATAATGAATACTATATCTATAAATGTTGAAAATGGACCATATATGCTAAAAGCCACTGGCTCTAATATTAAATTTGATGGATTTATGAAAGTTTATAAATATGAAGTGGATGAAGAAGATGAAAATATAAAATTTCCAGAACTAAAAGAAGGAGAAATACTTATAAAGAATAATATAGAGGGCAAACAACATTTTACTCAACCACCATCGAGATTTTCTGAGGCAACTTTGGTAAAAACTCTAGAGGAAAATGGAATAGGTAGACCTAGTACCTATGCTCCTATTGTTTCTACTTTAATAGATAGAAAGTATGTTCAAAGAGAAAAGAAGACCTTGGTGCCTACGGAACTTGGATTTATTGTAAATAATATCATGACTGAATATTTTAAACAAATAGTAGATGTTGAATTTACAGCAGAAATGGAAAACAAATTAGATAGCATAGAAGAAGGACAAAAGAACTGGAAACAGGTAGTAGATGAATTTTATATGCCATTAAAAAAATGTATAGAAATAGCAGAAAAGGAGATTGCTAAAATTACAATAGAAGACAAGGTTACTGACATAAAATGCGATAAGTGCGGAAGAAACATGGTAATAAAACAAGGAAGATTTGGTGATTTTCTTGCTTGTCCTGGTTACCCAGAATGTAAAAATACTAAACCAATAATAGAAGAATTAGATATACCTTGTCCTATGTGTAATTCTAAAATTGTATTAAGAAAAAGTAGAAAAGGTAAAAAATTTTATGGATGTAGTAATTATCCAGAATGTGAATTTGTAAGTTGGTTTGAACCAGTTGATAAAAAATGTCCATTATGTGGAAGCTTTATGGTTAAAAGACAAAATAAGTCTCAAGGTGAGTATATCGAATGCTCGAACAAAGAGTGTAAATTCAAGATAAAAGAGTAAAATTGTATTATTTGAGCACACTAAATTTAATAAAAAGTAATGACTTTAGTATAAAATGAAAAATAAAATTCATGTCGAATTTAATAAAGATAATGTTGAAATCTACTTTATACTATGCTATTATATTTTAAGTAGTTGAAATAATTCTAAATATTTAAAAAATAATAAAAATTCGTTTTATTACTAGTAATGTTAAAAATGTATCAAAAAAGGAGAGGTACAAATGGCTTCAGAATTATTAAATAAAATACGAAGACTTAATAAAATACTGCAAAAAACAGGAGCTGAACCAGTTGTATTCGATGATATTTGTGCTTCGCTTAGCGAAGTCTTAGAATGCAATGTCTATATAATAAGTAGAAAGGGTAAAATATTAGGATATAAATTCTTTAAAGATGCTGAATGTCAGAGTGTTAAAGAAAAAGTATTAAATGAAAAAAAGTTTCCTGAGAGTTTTAATTCTAAATTATTAAGTATTCATGAAACTATAGCTAATATAGAAAATGATGGGAAGTCCTCATTTGATGAAACTAAGCCAGCAGAAATGGAAGGAAAACTTTCTACTATTGTTCCTATTGTTGGCAATAGAGAACGATTAGGAACTTTATTCCTTACAAGATTTGAAAAAAGATTTACTGATGAGGATTTAGTTTTAGCGGAATATAGTTCAACTATAGTGGGATTGGAAATATTAAGATCTAAAAGTGATGAACTTGAAGAAGAGGCAAGAAAGAAAGCAGTAGTTCAACTTGCTATAGGAACATTGTCCTATTCAGAGTTAGAAGCTGTAGAACATGTATTTAATGAATTAGATGGCAATGAGGGATTATTAGTTGCTTCTAAAATAGCTGATAAAGTTGGAATTACTAGATCTGTAATAGTAAATGCATTAAGAAAATTTGAAAGTGCAGGTGTAATCGAATCTAGATCTTTAGGAATGAAAGGAACTCATATTAAAATATTAAATGACAAGCTGTTAGATGAATTAAAAAAGATAAAGTAGGAAAATATATATAAAACAAAGAATAGAGAAGACTCTATTCTTTGTTTTATATTATGCTTATTAATAAAATAAAACTTTTTTATATTTTTTTGTTGAACCCTATTATTTCATGTGATATACTACATAAGGATGAAAAACACACATTGCTTATTTTATGGAATGGTGCCTATTATATGAGGTTTTCCATAATAGAGCAATGGAGGTAAAAACCAAACAGGAGGTAATATTAATGTCAGTAATTTCAATGAAACAACTATTAGAAGCAGGTGTTCACTTTGGACATCAAACAAGAAGATGGAATCCTAAAATGGCTCCATACATATTCACAGAAAGAAATGGTATATATATAATTGATTTGCAAAAAACTGTGAAAAAAGTTGAAGAAGCTTATGATTTTATTAAAAATGTTGTTGCAGACGGAAAGGAAGTTCTATTTGTAGGAACTAAAAAGCAAGCTCAAGAGGCTATACAAGAGGAAAGTATAAGAGCTGGAATGCATTTTGTTAATAACAGATGGTTAGGTGGAATGCTTACAAATTTCAACACTATAAAAACAAGAATAAAAAAATTAGAAGAATTAGAAAGAATGGAGGAAGATGGGACATTTGAGGTTCTTCCTAAAAAAGAAGTTATAAAATTAAGAAATGAAAAAGAAAAATTAGAAAGAAATCTTGGTGGAATCAAGAATATGGATGCAAATAATATAGGTGCTATGTTTGTAGTTGATCCAAGAAAAGAAAAGAATGCTGTAGCAGAGGCTAAAATTCTAGGAATTCCAGTTGTAGCAATAGTTGATACAAACTGTGATCCAGATGAGGTTGATTATGTAATACCTGGAAATGATGACGCTATAAGAGCTGTAAGACTAATAACTGCTAAGTTAGCAGATGCTATAATTGAAGGAAAACAAGGTGAACAATTAGCTGAATAATTTAAATTAAACTTGTTAGGAGTGATATACATGATTACTGCAGGAATGGTTAAGGAATTAAGAGAAAGAACTGGCGCAGGAATGATGGACTGTAAAAAAGCTTTAACAGAAGCTAATGGTGATATGGAAAAAGCTATAGAATTCTTAAGAGAAAAAGGTTTAGCCGCAGCAGCTAAAAAAGCAGGAAGAGTAGCTGCAGAAGGATTAGTTGTAACTTATGTAACAGATGATAATAAAACAGCTGTTGTTTTAGAAATTAATTGTGAAACAGATTTTGTTGCTGTTAATGATCAATTCATTAATTTTACAAACTCAATTGCAAAACAAATAGTTTCTTCAAATGTAACAACTGTGGAACAATTACTTGAAGAAAAGTTTATAAACGATTCTAATGTAACAGTTAAAGAAGCTTTAACTGCTTTAATAGCAAAAATAGGCGAAAATATGAACATAAGAAGATTTGAAAAGTTAACAGTACAAAATGGAGTTATTAGTAGCTATATCCATGGAGATGGAAGAATAGGTGTGTTAGTTAAACTTAACTGTGAAAAAGAGGATCCTTCTTTACTTGAACTTGGAAAAGATTTAGCAATGCAAGTTGCAGCAGCTAATCCATTATTTTTAGATGAAAATAGTGTTGATCAAGAAGTACTTAATAAGGAAAGAGAAATTTACAGAGTTCAAGCATTAAACGAAGGAAAACCAGAAAAAATAGTTGAGAAAATGGTTGAAGGTAGAATACAAAAGTACCTTAAGGAAGTGTGTTTAGTAAACCAAGTGTGGGTAAAGAATCCAGACTATACAATAAAGAAATTACTTGAAGAAAAGTCTAAAGAAATAGGTGCTACTATATCAATTGACTCATTCGTTAGATATGAAAGAGGAGAAGGTATAGAAAAGAAAGAAGAAAACTTTGCAGAAGAAGTACAAAAACAGATCGGTAAATAATAAATAAAAGTTAATAAAGAGAGAACACGTAGTGTTCTCTTTTTTTAAAATTATAATAAATATTCTAATATAAAAAACTGTAATTTTTGGAATGTTGGAGGTATAATATTATTATGAGTCCATCTAAATATAAAAGGATAATGCTTAAACTTTCAGGAGAAGCTTTAAGTGGAGAAAAAGGATTTGGAATTGATTTTAATGTAACAAAAAGAATCGCTGAGGAAATAAAAGAGCTTGTAAGCATGGGAATAGAGGTTGGTGCTGTAGTAGGCGGTGGCAATATTTGGCGTGGTAGAAATGGTGAAGAAATGGATAGAACTACTGCTGATTATATGGGAATGCTAGCTACATGCATAAATGCTCTTGCGCTACAAGATTCTTTGGAAAATGTAGGAGTTAATACAAGAGTTCAAACTGCTATTGAGATGCGTGAGGTTGCTGAACCTTTTATAAGAAGAAGAGCTATGAGACATTTAGAAAAAAAGAGGGTAGTTATATTTGCAGCAGGAACAGGAAACCCATATTTTTCTACGGATACAACGGCTGCATTACGAGCAGCTGAAATTGAAGCAGATGCTATTTTGCTTGCTAAAAAGGTAGATGGGGTTTATGATAAAGATCCTAATAAATTTGATGATGCTAAAAAATTTGATAAACTTACATATATAGAAGTTTTAGAAAAAGGATTACAGGTAATGGATTCTACAGCTACTTCTTTATGTATGGATAATGATATCCCTATCATAGTTTTTGGACTTGATAAACCAAATAATATTAAAAAAGTAGCTTTAGGTGAAAAAATTGGTACTATAGTATCTAAATAATAAGGGAGGTAATATAATGATAAAAGATATCATAAATAAATCCCAAGAAAAGATGGAAAAGACTCTTGCGGTTTTAAAAAAGGAACTTGCGTCTATGAAGGCTGGAAAAGCTAACCCATCTATGCTTGATAGAATTACTGTAGAATATTATGGCTCTCAAACTCCTATTAATCAATTAGCTAATATATCTTCTCCGGAGCCTAGAGTATTAATGATCCAACCTTGGGATAAAAACTCTATTAAAAGTATTGAAAAAGCTATACTTCAATCAGACTTAGGCTTAAATCCTTCAAATGATGGCTCAGTTATTAGACTTATTATTCCAGAACTTACTGAGGAAACAAGAAAGCAAATTGTTAAAAAAGTAAAAAAAGCAGGAGAAGATGCTAAAATTGCTATACGTTCTATAAGAAGAGAAGCTAATGATAAAATTAAAAATTTAAAAAAAGAAAATCAGATTACAGAAGATGAGGCTATAGATGCTGAAGATTCTATTCAAAAAACAACTGATAAATATGTAAAAAAAATTGATGATATTGTTAATCTAAAAGAAAAAGAAGTAATGGCAATTTAGGCTATATAAAAAGCATTACATAAAAATATAGAAGTTTTAAAATACCTGCGAAAACGCAGGTATTTTAAAACTTTTATAAATAATTTGAATGGAGTAGTTAGAATGATAAAATTTTTAAATTTTAATAATAAGAAAAAGGACTTTTCTAATATAGACATTGATTTGAATCGTATTCCAAAGCATATTGCTATAATAATGGATGGAAATGGTAGATGGGCAAAAGAAAGAAAAATGCCTCGAACTCTAGGACATAAGGCTGGGGTTGAAGCTATAAGAGATATAGTTAAAGAATGTAATAATCTTGGGGTAAAATATCTCACTTTATATGCATTTTCCACAGAAAATTGGAAACGACCTAAGGATGAAGTTAATGCACTTATGAAACTTTTAATTGAATATTTAAAGAGCGAGATTGCAGAATTAAACAAACAAAATGTTGTTGTAATGCATATAGGAGATATATCTAAACTTCCTTTAATTTGCCAAGATGAATTAAATAAAGCATATCATAGAACTAAACATAATAGTGGGCTAGTTTTGAATCTTGCTCTTAATTATGGTGGAAGAAATGAATTAGTATATGCAATAAAAGGGATAGCGCAAGATATAAAAAATGGTGATTTAAAAATAGAATCAATAAATGAAGAACTAGTATCCAACTATTTATATACTAAAGAACTTCCTGATCCAGATATAATAATAAGAACGGCCGGAGAGCAACGATTAAGTAATTTTTTATTATGGCAGTGTGCATATTCAGAATTTTGGTATACTAATATAAAGTGGCCTGATTTTAGAAAAACACATCTAAGAGAAGCTATATATGATTATCAAAATAGAGATAGACGCTTTGGCGGATTAAAACAGGAGTGAACAAATATGGATAAACGATATCTAGGTGCATTAATTTTATCACCATTGATTGTAGTATTATTTTTAGGTGGCATATATCTTAAATTTCTTGTAATGATCCTGTCTTTATTTGGAATGTATGAATTTTTTAGTATTGTTAAAAAAGGTAATATAAGGCCATTAACTATTATTGCATACATCTTATGCATAATTTATTACGTTTTTTTTATAGATAATAATATAAATTATAGTATGATATTTTCTACTGTAATTATATCTATATTCATAATGCTTTGCATACCTGTTATTAACGAAAAATATAATTTTATAGACATTTCTATCACAATTTTTGGATATATATATATATCGATTTTTTTTAGCTTCATAGTACTTATAAATGGAAAAGACTATGGAGAATATTTAGTTTGGCTTGTTTTTATATCTTCTTGGATGTGCGATACAATGGCGTATTATGTTGGTAAATATTTTGGGAAAAATAAACTATGTCCTAAAGTTAGTCCTAAAAAAACTATTGAAGGTTCTATAGGAGGATTGGTTGGAAGCATTTTTTCATGTGGTATCTATGGAGTTATTTTGAATAAAATTGGAGTTAATATACCTATTTTAAATTTTTTTCTAATAGGATTATTTGCCGGATTATTTTGTCAATTTGGAGATTTAGCAGCTTCATCTATAAAAAGATATGTAAATGTTAAAGATTATAGTAATTTAATTCCAGGCCATGGTGGCATATTAGATAGATTTGATAGCATACTTTTTTCATCAGTTATAGTATATTATTATATATCAGTTATAATAGGAATCTAATTATATAATATCAACCAAATATGATATTGTTTTATATTTATAACTATAATAATCTAAAAGTGTTTATCTTACATATTAATAAATAAAGTAATAATATTTTGATTTAGAATAGGAGTTTATATATGAAAAATGTAAGTATTTTAGGGGCTACTGGTTCAGTAGGTACTCAAACTTTGAATGTAATTAAAGAACAAAGTCATAAGTTTAAACTAATATCCTTTTCTTCAAATAAAAATTATGAAAAAACTATTGAAATAATAAAAAATTTTAATCCTAAATATGTTGCAATTAATGATAAAAACACATTTGAAAAAACTAAAGAATATTGTAATGTAAACAATATTAAAATTAATGTATTATATGGAATGAAAGGACTAATAGAAATATGCACATTAGATGAAGTTGATATAGTGGTTACATCCATAGTTGGTATGATAGGTCTTATACCAACATTAGAGGCTATAAAGGCAGGTAAAGATATAGCATTGGCGAATAAAGAAACCTTGGTTACAGGCGGAGAATTAGTTATGAAAGCGGCACAAGCCTCTAGAGTTAATATACTTCCAGTAGATTCCGAACATTCTGCCATTTTTCAATGTCTTCAAGGAAATAGGTTAAGTTCTATAGATAGAATTTTACTCACAGCTTCTGGAGGTCCATTTAGAGGAAAAACTAAAGAAGATTTAGTTGATATAACACCAGAACAAGCAATAAAACATCCAAAATGGAATATGGGTAAAAAAATTTCTATAGATTCCTCAACACTAATTAATAAAGGATTAGAGGTTATAGAAGCCCATTGGCTATTTGGTATAGATTATAATTGCATACAAGTTGTAATACATCCAGAAAGTATAATTCACTCTATGGTAGAATATAAAGATGGGAGTGTTATGGCTCAGTTGGCTAGTACAGATATGAGACTTCCTATCCAATATGCTCTTAATTATCCTAATAGAGAAGAGAGAATTGTAGATAGATTAGACTTTTATAAAATTAAAAATTTAACGTTTGATGAACCGGATTTAAAAAACTTTAAGGGACTAAAGATATGTTATGAAGCTGGAAAAGCTGGAGGTATAATGCCAACAATTTTAAATTCTGCTAATGAAGCAGCTGTAGATTTATTTTTGAATAAAAAGATAAGATATTTGCAGATAATAGATTTGATTGAAGAATGTATGAATAAATTTGAGAATAAAAAGATTTTAGATTTACAAGATATTTTGGATGCAGAAAATAAAGTAAGAAATTTTATAAAGAATAAATATAAAATTTAAGAGGAGGGGAATGTTTTTTTGCAAATTATATTAAATATTTTAATAGTTATTTTGGCCTTTAGCATTTTGATAATAATTCATGAACTAGGTCATTTTGCTTTAGCAAAGTTTAATGGAGTAAAGGTAGAAGAGTTTGCTATAGGTATGGGACCTAAGATATTTGGAATTCATGGAAAGGAAACATTATATTCTATAAGAGCAATTCCTATAGGTGGGTATGTAAAAATGCTTGGTGAAGAAGAAGAGAGTTTAGATGAAAGAGCTTTTACTAATAAATCACCTCTTAGAAGATTAAGCATAGTAGCTGCTGGGCCTATGATGAATTTATTTTTAGCTATAGTCTTATTTTCATTTGTGAGTTATTTAAAAGGTTTTTTAGTTCCAATAGTGAGCGATGTAATCCCTCAAAGTCCAGCTATGAAAGCTGGAATAAAGAGCGGAGACAGGATAACTAAGGTTAATAATCACAATATCTCTACCTGGGAAGATTTTGTGGCACAGATTAACATTGCAAAAGGAAATACTATAAATATAACACTAATAAGAAACTCTGAAGAAAAGTCATTTAAAATAAAACCTATAAAAAATGATAAAGATAACAGCTATATGATAGGAATTTATTCTACTGTAATAGAAAAGCCATCTATATATCAATCTATAAGTTATGGATTCAAAGAAACAATTTCTACTGTAAAACAAACATTTCAATCCATAGGAATGATTTTTACAGGTAGAGCATCAAAAAATGATGTTGGCGGACCTGTAACGATAATACGGGTTACATGGGCTGTATCAAAAGCAGGATTGATAAACTTAATTGTATTTTCTGCATTTATCAGTATTCAACTAGGTATTTTTAACCTCTTACCATTTCCTGCGTTAGATGGATTCTGGATATTTGTGTCTATATATCAACTTATAACTAGAAGAGAAATAGATAAAGATAAAATAGGTTTAATAAATACCATTGGATTTGCGTTATTACTTCTACTTATGATTTTAGTAACAATAAAAGATGTACTGTATCCAATCAAATTATAAAATATAGGTGATAATTTTATGAATAGAAAAAAGACTAGAAAAATAAAAGTTGGAAACATATATATTGGCGGAGATTCTCCTATAACTATTCAAAGTATGTGTAATACAGATACTCGTGATATTACTTCAACTATAAAACAAATAAAGGAATTAGAAAGTGCTGGATGCGATATAACAAGATGTGCAGTTCCAGATATGGAAGCTGCAGAAGCTTTAAAAAAAATAGTCAAAAATGTAAATATTCCTATTGTAGCTGATATACATTTTGATTATAGATTAGCGCTTAAATCAATAGATAATGGAGTATCTGCTTTGAGGATAAATCCAGGTAACATAGGAAATATTGATAAAACTAAATTAGTAGCTGAAGCTGCAAGAAGTAAAGGAATCCCAATTAGAATAGGTGTAAACTCTGGTTCCCTAGAAAAAGAGTTATTAAATAAGTATGGAAAAGTATGTCCAGAAGCATTAGTGGAAAGTGCGTTAAAACACGTTAATATTTTAGAGAGTATTAATTTTAATGATATAGTTATATCAATAAAATCATCTAATGTAATGCAAATGATAGAAAGTTATAGAATGATTTCTTCAAAAGTAGACTATCCATTACATATTGGAGTTACAGAATCAGGAACGATATGGAGAGGAACAATTAAGTCTAGTATCGGAATAGGGACTCTTTTATCAGAAGGTATAGGTGATACCATAAGAGTATCACTTACAGGAGATCCTGTTGAAGAAGTAAAAGTTGGTAAAGAAATACTAAAGGCTTTAGGATATAAAAATGACGGAATAGAATTTATTTCTTGTCCTACATGTGGAAGAACAAATATTGATTTAATAAAGTTAGCAGGCGAGGTAGAAAAAAAGTTATCTTCTTGCAATAAAAATTTAAAAATTGCTATAATGGGTTGTGTAGTTAACGGACCAGGTGAAGCAAGAGAAGCTGATATAGGCATAGCTGGCGGCAATGGAGAAGGATTAATTTTTAAAAAGGGAAAGGTTTTAAAAAAGGTTAAAGAAGAAAAATTGATAGAAGAATTAATGAATGAAATAAAAAATATGTAAACTGTAAAATATAGCATTATTTAAGTATAAAATTTTATTATTTGGTAACATTATAAAATGATTTAGCTTTATCCCTTGAAATAGAATTTTTAGTATGCTAAAATAAAATAGAATTGGTTAGCAGATAAACTTTAGCATATGAGTGGGGCAAAAACCCACTCTTTATATTTGTAAAAACGCAACAATCTTGTTGCGTTTTTCATTAATATTTGTTTATTTATTTAGTAAATGAGGAAAACTAAGATTAAGGAGGGGTGAAGATGAAAAATGATACATTGATAAATAAACTAAATGATCTAATTAAACCAATTGTATTAAAATTAAATTATGAGTTATATTATATAGAATATATAAAAGAAAATAACGAAAATTACCTTAGAGTATATATAGATAATGAAAAAGGAATATCATTAGAAGATTGTGAAATTGTTAGTAGGGAAATCAGTGATATGTTAGATAATGAGGATCCTATTGAAGAGAGTTATTATCTAGAAGTCTCTTCTCCTGGGATTGAAAGAATACTATATAATGATGAACATCTACATAAGTATGTTAATTATGATGTATTAATAAAGCTATCAAAACCACATAAAGGCCAAAAACTCTTTGAAGGAAAATTAATAGATTTTAGTAAAGATACAATTACAATTGAAGCTGAAAATTTTAAAGTTAATATTCCAAGAGAAAAGATTAAAAAGGTTACTTTAAAAGGGGAGTTTTAGGAGGAGTGAAAGATGAATGGCGAGTTTATTGAAGCCTTAAGAGAGATTGTGAAAGAGAAAGGAATTAGTGAAGATTTGCTGTTTGAAACTGTTGAGGATGCTTTAGTATCTGCATATAAAAAAAACTATGCTAAGGTAGGAGGTAATGCGCAAAATGTAAAAGTAACCATAGATAGAGATAATGGCGAGATACATGTGTATACTCCTAAACAAGTTAGTGAAGAAGTTTTAACTGTGAATGAAATTTCACTAGAAGAAGCAAGAAAAATAGACCCAAGATATGAATTAGGAGATATTATAGACATTGAAGTTACTCCTAAAAGTTTTGGAAGAATAGCAGCTCAAACAGCTAAACAAGTTGTAATTCAAAGAATAAAAGAAGCAGAAAGAAAAGTTATCTACAATGAATTTATTGCTAAAGAATATGATATAATTACAGGTACTGTTATAAGAAAAGATAAGGGTAATGTATTTGTAGACTTGGAAAAAATAGAAGCAGTTTTAGGTCCTAATGAACAGATGCCAGGTGAAGAATATAATTTTAATGATAGGCTAAAGTTGTATATAGTTGAAGTAAAAAATACTACTAAAGGACCTCAAGTTATAGTTTCAAGAACTCATCCAGGTTTAGTAAAAAGGCTATTTGAGTTAGAGGTTCCAGAAATTTATACAGGAGTTGTTGAAATTAAAAGTATTTCAAGGGAAGCTGGTTCAAGAACTAAAATTGCAGTTTATTCTAATGACGAGAGTATTGATGCTACTGGTGCATGTGTTGGTCCAAAGGGTATGAGAGTTCAAAACATAGTTAATGAGCTAAAAAATGAGAAGATAGATATAATTAAATGGGATAAACTTCCTGAAAAATATATTGCCAATGCACTTAGTCCTGCTAAAGTATTGGATGTTGAAATTGATGAAGGTAGTAAATCAGCAAAAATAGTAGTTGAAGATGATCAACTTTCTTTAGCTATTGGTAAAGAGGGACAGAATGTTAGATTAGCTGCAAAACTAACTGGTTGGAAGATAGATATTAAAAGTAAATCTCAAGTTTCAAAGTAATTTTCTTGAGAAAGGCGGTAGAGCTTATTTATGAAGACAAAAAAGGTACCTCAGAGAATGTGTACTGGTTGTTCATCTATGAAGCCTAAAAAAGAACTTATACGAATCGTAAAGAATAAAGATGAAGAAATATTTGTGGATTTAACAGGTAAAAAACCTGGAAGAGGAGCTTATATATGTAGAGATCTTAATTGTTTAGAACAAGCTTTTAAAACGAAGAGATTAGAGCGAAATCTTGGCGTAAAGATAAACGAAGATATTTATGATAAGCTAAAAAGTGAAATTTTAGAAGAGAACTAACAGAAGTTATAAATTTTAATCGATATAAGATAAGCTCCATATAAAATAAAAATTAAATACTAATTGGGGGTGAATGTTTTGGCTAAAACAAGAGTTTACGAACTAGCAAAGGAACTGAATATAACTAGTAGAGAATTGATAGATATTCTTTCAAGTGAGTTCGATATAAAAGTCAAAAATCACATGAGTGTCTTGGATGAAGAAGATGCAGAATTAATTAAGGAAATTTTCGTGGAGAATGAAAGCAACGGTAAAGAAAATAATTCTATAGCAAAAAGTATAATAGATGAATATGAGGAAGAGTTAGATAACTCAGTTAAGATAAAGAACAAAAAGAAAAATTCTAAAAAAAACAATTTTAAAAGTAAGTCAAATGGAAAAGAAAATAATAATGAATCTACTTTAGCAGAAGAGATAATTATAGAAATGGAGGATACTATTACTGTTAAGGAACTATCAGATAAATTAAAGAAACCTATTACGGAAGTTATAAAACAACTCATGTTTATGGGAGTAATGGCTGCTATAAATCAAGAGTTAGACTTTAATACTGCTGAAAAGTTAGCAGAAAAATTTGATGCGTTAGTTATAAAAAAAGAAGAGTCTTTACTAGTTGATAATGATGATGAAGATAATGAGGAAGATATTAATGAGGAAAATTATGAAAAAAGGCCGCCTGTTGTAACAGTAATGGGGCATGTAGACCACGGTAAAACTTCTATACTTGATGCTATAAAAAAATCAAAGGTTACAGCAACAGAGGCGGGCGGAATTACACAACATATTGGTGCTTATACTGTAGAAGTCAATAATGAAAAAATAACATTTCTAGATACTCCTGGACATGAAGCTTTTACTACTATGAGGGCAAGAGGAGCGCAAATTACTGATATAGTAATTCTTGTAGTTGCTGCAGATGATGGAATAATGCCTCAAACTGTTGAAGCAATTAATCACTGTAAAGCGGCAAATGTACCTATAATAGTAGCTATTAATAAAATTGATAAAGTAGGTGCAAATATCGATAGAGTTAAACAAGAATTAACAGAATATAATCTTATCCCAGAAGATTGGGGTGGAGATATAGTAACTGTTCCAGTTTCAGCTCATACAAAAGAAGGGCTTGATACATTACTTGAAATGATTCTTTTAACAGCTGAAATGGAAGAATTAACAGCTGATCCAAATAGAAAAGCTAAAGGTACAGTAATAGAGGCAAAACTTGATAAAGGCAGAGGTCCAGTAGCATCTCTATTGGTTCAAAATGGTACTCTTAGAGTAGGAGATTCAATATTAGTTGGGACTACATATGGTAGAATAAGAGCTATGTTTGATGATAAAGGACATAATATATCATCAGCAGGTCCATCAATACCAGTAGAAATACTTGGTCTTTCAGAAGTACCAGATGCTGGAGATAGATTTAATGTAGTTAAAGATGAGAAAACAGCTAGAAATATGGCTGAAGCTAGAAAAGAAAAATTAAGGCAACAAAGATTAACATCAAGCAACAAAGTTTCACTTGAAGACTTATATAATCAAATTCAGGAAGGTAAAGTTAAAGAACTTGATGTAATAGTTAAAGCAGATGTTCAAGGATCCGTTGAAGCGGTTACTCAATCACTTGAAAAATTATCAACAGAGTCTGTTAAAGTAAGAGTTATTCACGGTGCAGTTGGGGCTATTAGTGAGACAGATGTAACATTAGCATCAGCGTCAAATGCGATTATCATAGGTTTTAATGTTAGACCAACTAATAATGCAACTTCATTAGCAGAAAAGGAAGGAGTTAATATTAGAACATATAGGATTATATATGATGCTATAGAGGATGTAAAATCAGCCATGTTAGGTTTGTTAGAGCCAGAATACAAGGAAGTAGTCTTAGGAAATGCTGAAGTTAGAGCTGTATATAAAATATCAAGTGTTGGAACCATAGCTGGCTGTTATGTGTTAAATGGTAAAATAGTAAGAAACAGTAAAGCAAGAGTAATACGAGATGGTATTGTAGTGTTCGAGTCAGAAATTTCATCTTTAAAGAGATTTAAGGATGATGTAAAAGAAGTAGCATCTGGATATGAGTGTGGATTATCAATAGAGAAGTTTAATGATCTTAAAGAAGGAGATATGATTGAGGTTTTCATTATGGAAGAAGTAAAGCGTAAGAATCTATAATTTGTGTACTTTAGAGGAGAGAGTTATATGGCGAAATATAGATTAGGTAGAATAAATGAAGAGATAAAAAAGGAAATTAGCAATATAATTCAGTACGATATAAATGACCCTAGGCTTACTGCAATGGTAAGTGTAACAAGAGTAGAAGTTACAAATGACTTGAGATATGCAAAAGTCTTTATAAGTATTTTTGGTACAGATGAACAGAAAAAGGAAAGTGTTGAAGCTCTAAAAAATTCAGTCAGTTTCATTAGACGAGAAGTAGGGCATAGAGTTAAGCTACGATATACACCTGAAATAATAATTGAAGTAGATAAAAGCATAGAACATGGTATGCATATTAATGAGATTCTAAGTGATTTAAAGGAGCAAGACAAACATGATACCAAATAATATTATAGAAAAAATAAAGAAAAGTAAAAAAATAGGTATCACATGCCATATATCTCCTGATGGAGACTCCTTAGGAAGTTCCCTTGCATTAATGCAGGGACTTCTTAATATAGGCAAAAGCGCATATATAATTTCAAAAGAAGAAATACCAGAAACATTTTATTATTTACCTTATTCTGATAGAATAAACAAGGATTTAAACTATGTTTTAGAAGATACAGATACTGTTATTGTATTAGACTGTGGTAACTTTGAAAGAATAAATGCTGATATTGATTTAAATACTAAAAAATATACTTTAATTAATATTGATCATCATATATCTAATGATAATTATGGCGATTTAAATTATATAGATACAAATGCGGCTGCAGTAGCGGAAATTATTTATGAGTTATTAGAGGTTTTGAATGTAAATATAGATAAAGACATCGCTACATGTCTTTATACATCAATACTTACAGATACAGGATCCTTTAGACATTCCAATACAACAAGATTGACTCATAAAATAGCTGGAGAGTTGATATATAAAAAAATAGATTTTTCTGAAATTCACAGAAAAATATTTGAAAATATAAGCTTTGAAAGGCTGAAGCTTCAAGGAAAAATTATTGAAAAAATGCATTTAGAATTAAATAAAAAACTATGTATAATGGAACTAACAAAAGAAATGATAGAAGAATTTAATATTGATAAATCTGATACATCAGATTTAGTTAATATAGGAACTCAGATAGATACTGTAGAAGTTGCAATTTTACTTAAAGAGTGTGATTGTGTAACCAAAGTTAGTTTGAGATCAAAGAAAAAAGTAGATGTAAGAAAAATTGCAGAAATGTTCAACGGAGGTGGACATATTAGAGCTGCAGGTTTTTCCACTAACGTATCTTTACAAGAAATTAAATCTATATTAATTAAACAAATAGAAAAAGAGTTGATATAATGAATGGAGTATTAAATATTTATAAACCAGTTGGAATGACATCTTTTGATGTTGTAAAGACTATAAGAAAATTAACAAAGGTAAAGAAAGTAGGGCATACTGGGACTTTAGATCCATTGGCTAGTGGAGTTTTACCAATTTGTATAGGAAAAGCTACAAAAATTGTTAACTATATAATGAATGATTTTAAAGTATATGAGTGCAAATTAAAGTTAGGCATTACAACAGATACTTATGATAGAGAAGGTAAAATTATAACAACAAGCGAAGTTAGTGTACTTGAAGAAGATATAATATCATGTATAAATTCTTTCAAAGGGAACATACTTCAGGTTCCGCCTATGTATTCTGCAGTTAAAATAAATGGAAAAAAACTATATGAACTTGCTCGAGATGGTGTAGAAATACAAAGGAATGCTAGACCAATAACAATATATGATATTGATATTTTAGATATAAGTTTACCTTATGTTTCTTTTAGAGTTAAATGCTCTAAGGGGACGTATATAAGAAGCTTATGCTATGATATAGGTAAAAAACTCGCTTGTGGTGCTACAATGTGGAGTTTAGAAAGAATACAAAGCGGAAAATTCAATAAAGAAAATGCATTATTTCTTGAAGATTTGAAAGAGACCAATGTGAATGAGCATATAATTCCTATAGATGTGGCTTTAAATGACTATGACAAAGTAAAAGTAAATTCAAATGTTGAGAAATTATTACGCAATGGAGTTAGAGTCGGCGATAGAAGACTTTTGAACGAAATACAGTTAAACAAGTTATATAGAATTTACACTTATGATGAAAAATTTTTAGGTATTGGATTAAGAAATTCTAACGGATTAAAATTAGAGATATTATTGCTTTAGGAGAAAATAATATGATAGTATATGAGGATAATTTTAATATTAAGTTAGATGAGAAGACATATATAGCGTTAGGAAGCTTTGATGGGCTTCACATAGGACATATGAATCTTATAAACAAGACTATAGAATTAGCTAGAGCCAATAAGGCTAAAAGTATGGTGTTTACTTTTAAAAATCATCCTTTAACAATTATTAATGAAGAAATGGTTCCTAAGTTAATTATGAATAATAAAGCCAAAACAGAACTTTTAAAAGACGCTGGTATAGATATTTTAAATTACGTGGAATTTAATGAGGAATTCATGAGAATTTCTCCAGAAAAATTTATTGAGAATATAATCGGATATTATAATGCAAAAGGACTTATTGTAGGTTTTAACTATAGGTTTGGATATAAAAACTTAGGAGATATAGAATTGTTGGAGGATTTAAGTAATTCCTTAGGATTCGAATTAAGTGTTATATCTCCAGTAAAAGTTAATGATGAAATAGTTAGTAGTTCAAGAATAAGACACCTTATTTCAGAAGGAGATATAACTAAGGCAAATCGATTTTTGAATAGGCCTTTTTTCTTAGAGGGAAAGGTAGTAAGTGGTAAACAATTAGGCAAAAAAATAGGCTTTCCAACAATAAATTTAGACTATAATAAAAGTCTTGTATTACCACGTGGTGGAGTGTATTATACGGTTGTAGAATATAGCGGAAAAAAATATAAAGGTATAACTAATATAGGATATAATCCTACAGTAAAAGATAAAAAATTAAGTATAGAAACGCATATTATTGATTTTAACAAAGATATATATAATGAATTTGTAAAAATATATTTTTATAAAAGAATACGAGATGAAAAGAAATTTGAATCTTTAGAAACTTTATCAAAACAATTAGAAAAAGATAAGAACTATGCTGAAAAGCAGAATCTTGAATTTAAAATAGACTAAATATAAAAAATAATTTACTTTTTACCAGTTATATGCTATAATACTCTTCGAACCTTATCCTATGAATATTGACTGGCCGGCGGTATTCATGGAATAATGGGGATTATAAATACGGAGGTGCTTTTATGGAAAAGGCTAGAAAGTTAGAAATAATTAATCAATATGCATTACATGAAGGAGATACTGGTTCTCCAGAAGTTCAAATTGCTTTATTAACAGAAAGAATCAATCATCTAAATGAACATTTAAAGGAACATAAAAAAGATTATCACTCAAGAAGAGGGCTTTTAATGATGGTTGGTAAAAGAAGAGGCCTTTTAAATTATTTAAAAGAGCAAGACATCGAAAGATATCGTTCTTTAATAAAAAAATTAGAATTAAGAAAATAGTTTAGAGCGGGCTAGTTCCGCTCTATTATTTTAGGAATAATCTACATATTCTTTATTAAATTAATATAAATAGGCAATAATAGTAATGTATGTGGATGTTGAAGGGAGGTACATTATGAATCAAATTTTTGAAACAACAATAGCTGGAAGGAAGCTAAGAGGTGAATTTGGCAAACTAGGAATGTTATCAGATTGCGCTTTGAAAATAAGTTATGGTGATACTGTAATACTTGTAAATGCTAATGCTTCAGATGCTCCTAGGGAGGGAGTAGACTTTTTTCCGTTAAGCATAGAATATCAAGAAAGATTGTATGCTGTTGGTAAAATACCTGGTGGTTTTATTAAGAGAGAAGGGAGACCTTCTGATAAGGCTATACTCAATGCTAGAGCTATTGATAGACCACTAAGGCCTCTATTTCCAAAAGGATATAGAAATGATGTTCAGGTTGTTTGTACAGTTTTATCTGTTGAGCAAGATAATTTGCCAAATATATTAGCGATGAATGGAGCTTCATTAGCATTATGCTTATCAAGCATACCGTTTACAAAACCTGTTGGTACAGTATCGGTGGGATTAATAAATAATGAATTTATTATAAACCCTACATCTAAACAAAGAGATGAAAGCATTTTAGATTTAACAGTTTGCGCTACTCAAGAAAGGGTTATGATGATAGAAGCTGGTGGTGAAGAAATACCAGAAGATGTAATGTATGATGCAATAATGTTTGGATTTGAAGAGTGTAAAAAAATAGCTCGTTTTCAAGAAGAGGTTATGAAACAGTATGGCAAGCCTAAAGCAGAATTTATACCTTATGAGATTAACAAGGATATAGAAAAAGAAGTTAGAGAATTTTCCTTTGATATGATAAAAAAAGCTATGTATAATACAGATAAAGATTTGAGAAATAAAGCAATGGATGAAGTCAAGGAGAAAATCGATGAACAATTTAAAGAGAAGTACCCAGATAATTTGCTTGATTTAGATGAAGCAGTATATAATATACAAAAAGAAATAGTAAGAAATATGATTTTAAATGAAAAGAGAAGACCAGATGGTAGAGGGTTTAAGGAAATCAGGCCGCTTTCAGCTGAAGTTTCTATTTTGCCAAGAACTCATGGAAGTGGATTGTTTACAAGAGGATTAACTCAAGTGTTGACTGTAGCAACTCTAGGATCTATAAGTGAGGTGCAAATATTAGATGGTATAGAAGAAGAAACTTCAAAAAGATATATGCACCATTATAACTTTCCATCATATAGTGTAGGAGAAGTTAAACCTTTAAGAGGTCCGAATAGAAGAGAAATTGGGCATGGTGCTTTAGCTGAAAAGGCACTTGAGCCTTTAATACCAAGTGAACAGGAATTTCCTTATGCTATTAGATTGGTTTCTGAAGTACTAAGTTCAAATGGTTCTACATCTCAAGCAAGTGTATGTGGTAGCACTCTTGCTTTATTAGATGCAGGTGTTCCTATAAAAAGACCAGCAGCTGGTATAGCCATGGGATTAGTTACAAGTAAAGACTTACAACAAGAAGAAATTTTAACAGATATACAAGGATTAGAAGATTTCTTTGGTGATATGGATTTCAAGGTGGCTGGTACAGAAAAGGGAATTACTGCCATACAAGTTGACACTAAAATAGAAGGATTATCTAATAATTGTATAAAAACTGCATTGGCAGATGCTAGAGAAGCAAGATTAGCTATACTAGAAGTTATGAAAAAGTGCATAAATGGTCCAAGAAAAGAAGTATCTGTATATGCTCCAAAAGTATTTACAATGAATATAAATCCTGCTAAGATTAAAGATGTAATAGGGACTGGCGGAAAAACAATAAATAAAATAATTGATGAGACTGGAGTCAAGATTGATATTAAGGATGATGGAACGGTATTTGTAACAGCTGAAAGCTATGAATCAGGAAATAAAGCACTACAAATGATAGATGGCTATACGAGGGAGATAAAAGAAGGCGAAATATATTTAGGAAAGGTCACTAAGATATCTAATTTTGGTGCATTTGTAGAGATATTACCTGGCAAAGAAGGATTAGTACACATATCTAAACTTGATGTTAAGCGTGTAAGTAAAGTAGAAGATATTGTTTCAGTAGGAGATGAGATACTAGTTAAAGTTACAGAAATTGATTCTATGGGAAGAGTAAATCTTTCAAGAAAGGACGCAATCAAAGACTCAGAAGAAAAACAAAATAAAAGTACTGATGAATAGAGTAGAAGGGCAGAGATGCCTTTTTATTTTGCAGAATAAAGCAAAATATATTGAATATATCCTTAATATACATCATACATATACTTATGATATGTGTTAAGGGGGAATAATTATGGATGATAGAGTAAAGTTATATAGTGATATTGAAAAATATGAAATAATTAATATTAGTAATGGTGAAAAATATAATTATCTTTATAATAACGATATTATAATTGATGAAGATGGAAATCTAAAGTTGCTCGTAATTAATAATCACAAATCCTACTTTAGCCTTTTTAAGAATAATGATTTACTAGAATTGCCATGGGAATACGTAAATAAAATTGGAACAAAAACAATAATTATTGATGTGGAAGAATCTCAATTTAGAAAAAGCTATAAATAATTTATTTTGGAGGCTAAATATGAAAATTTTAGTTCAAAAGTTTGGTGGTACTTCGGTATCTACTCGTGAAAAAAGAAGGTTAGCGATTAATAAGATACTTAAAGCTAAAAGCGAAGGTTATTCTCCGGTTGTTGTTGTATCTGCTATGGGGAGAATGGGTGAGCCTTATGCAACAGACACTTTATTATCGCTTTTAACAGAAGAGTTCAAAAACAGTAATCCTTTAGCTACGGATCTTATGATGAGTTGTGGAGAGATTATAAGTACTGTGGTAATGTGTAATGAGCTATATTTAGAAAATATAAGTGCTATTCCATTAACTGGTGGACAGGCTGGAATAAAAACTGATGATAATTTTAATAATGCTAGTATAAAAAAAGTTGATATAAGTCGAATAGTCAAGTTAATAGAAGAGAACAAAATACCGGTAGTGGCTGGTTTTCAAGGTATCAGTGAAGATGGGTTTATGACTACTCTAGGAAGAGGTGGAAGTGATGTTACTGCTGCTCTTTTAGGAGTAGCACTAAATGCAGTAGAAGTTGAAATATATACAGATGTAGATGGCATTATGACCGCAGATCCTAGAATAGTTGAAAATGCAGCACTTATAGAAGAGATTACCTATAATGAAGTATTTCAGTTTGCAGACCAAGGTGCAAAAGTAATACATCCTAGAGCAGTAGAAATTGCAATGAAGGGAAATATTCCATTGGTAATTAAAAATACTATGAGTGATTGTCGTGGTACGACTATTGACAATACAGGTGCATTGAATAATACAAATGTAATTACTGGAATTACCCATATGGATAATAGAGTTCAGATAAAAATAGAGTTAGAAGAGAATATAAATAATGAAAATTACCATGATTTATTTCCAGTACTTGCAGATAATCTAATAAGTATAGATTTAATAAATGTATTTCCAAATCAAAAAATTTTTACAATAGACAAAAAAGACATTATTAGATTTAAAAATATAATGAATATGCTTAGTCTAAAATATTCTTATATAGATAATTGCAGTAAGATTGCTATAATAGGTTCTAGAATGCGTGGAATTCCCGGTATAATGGCAAAAATATTGAAAGCTCTTATAAAAAATAAAATCGATGTACTTCAAACTGCAGATTCCCATACAACAATTTGGTGTTTAGTTGAGTCTAAATATACTGAACTAGCCATCAATGTTCTGCATAAGGAATTTAATTTAGACAATAAATAGTATGTATAGTCATTACCTCTTAAGTAAAAACTATACTTAAAAATGGGAGGTATGATTATGACTGAAAAAAACACTAATAAAGAAAATCAAAAGGATAAACTTGATTCTATAAAAGAATTAGGAATTCCAAATGCGAACCAAATTGCCCAGAGATTTCAGATATTACCAATAATAGGTCAAATAGAAGGCCATTCTGTACTACCTCCGCAATCTAAAGCTACTAAATATGAACATGTTATTCCTCAGCTAGTGGCTATAGAAACTAATAAATCAGTGGAAGGTGTATTAATTATTTTAAATACTGTAGGCGGAGATGTGGAAGCTGGTCTTGCTATTGCTGAGATGATAAATAGTTTAAGTAAGCCTACTGTATCTTTAGTTATAGGAGGAGGTCATTCTATTGGTGTGCCTCTTGCAACATCTGCTGATTATTCCTTTATATCTCCTTCTGCAACTATGATAATTCATCCAATTAGGATGAATGGGCTAGTACTAGGTGTTCCTCAAACTTTTGAGTATTTTAATAAAATGCAAGAACGTATTGTAGATTTTATTACTCGCACTTCAAAGATAGAAAAAGATACTTTAAGAAAATTAATGTTGCAAACAGACGAATTGTTAAATGATATGGGTACAATTTTAATTGGAAAGCAAGCAGTTGATTATAAGTTAATTGATGAGGTTGGTGGATTAAGTAACGCCATAAAAAAATTAGAGGAATTGATTGATAGTAAAAAGCAAAGAAACTAGCTAAGGGTTTTTCTCTGGCTAGTTTTATTTTATAATATAAAAGGATAGTTTCACAGTGTGTAGAATTTACAAGCAGAGGTGATAATATGGTTAAGAAAAATGCCTATAGCAAATCAAATATATCTAATGATATAAAAGGTATTATATTTATGACTATAGGTATATTGATGTTATTAAGTGTGTTTGCAACAAATTCTTCTGGATTAATGGGTAAAACAGTAAAGAAGTTTCTTTTTTCTCTTATTGGGCTAGGAGCATATTTTTTTCCTTTATTATTAATATTGGTAGGAATAAGTTTTATAATAAAAAAAGGTAAGATTATTTTTAATAAAAGATTTTATGGAATAATGACTCTGTTGATAAATTCACTTATGTTTATACAAATGATATATATTAAGCAATATTATACTGAAGGTAGCTGGATTTTAGGTATACATAAAATATATAATAAGACAGATCATTTTCATGGAGGAATACTTATTTATTTGATTGACATTCCATTGTATAAGCTATTTGGAGACATAGGATCATACATAATATTTATATCTATATATATTATAGCTGGAATTTTAATAATGCAAATATCTATAAATGAGCTTTTTTATATGTTTAAACTTGATAAAATTTTAATCGAAAAAATTAAAGGAAAAAGTATTATTAAGAATAAGAATAAAGAAAATCAAGGTAAAGAAGAAGAAAAATCATCTTTAATAAAAGACTTAAATAGCAAAGTAAAAATTATTAATTTTTTGAAATCAGCACATAATATAGAGAATTTAAAAACCAATGAAGAATCTGGTAAAGAAATTAAAATTTTAGAACCTAAAATAGTTGATACTGGATTCAATACAAATATAGTTAAAAAATCTAATAGTTCCCAAGCAGATAAGGAAGTTTATGAAGAAATCAATAAACAATTAAACAATGAATTAAATCAAAAATACAACAATTGTAATAAAGAATATGTTTTTCCACCTCTTCAGTTATTAAATCATAGTCCTAGTGATAACCATAATAAGAATAGTAAGAAAGAATTAATAAATAATGCAACAAAATTAGAAGAAACCTTAGCTAGTTTTGGAGTGAATGCTAAGGTAATACAGGTTACTAAAGGACCATCAGTTACCAGATTTGAATTGCAGCCTAGTTCTGGTGTAAAAGTAAGTAAAATAACTCATTTATCAGATGATATAGCTTTAAGTTTAGCTGCTTCTTCTGTTAGAATCGAAGCTCCTATTCCAGGTAAAAGTGCTGTTGGAATAGAGGTACCTAATAAAATAGTCTCTCCTGTATATTTAAGAGAGGTAATAGAATCAAATGAATTTAAGAACTTCAATAAAAATATAGCTTTTGCTGTGGGAAAAGATATTGCTGGGAATTGTATTGTTTCAGACTTATCTAAAATGCCTCATTTATTAATTGCTGGTGCAACAGGTTCTGGTAAAAGTGTATGTATTAATACTTTAATAATAAGCTTATTATATAAATACTCTTCAGAGGATGTTAAACTTTTATTAGTTGATCCAAAAGTAGTTGAACTAAATGTATATAATGGTATTCCTCATTTGCTAATACCTGTGGTTACTAATCCTAAAAAAGCAGCTGGAGCATTAAATTGGGCTGTTACAGAAATGACAAGAAGATATAATTTATTTGCAGAAAACAATGTTAGAAATATAGAAGGATTTAATGAACTTTTTAATAAGGGAAAAATAAAAGAAAAATTGCCATGGATTATAATCATAATTGATGAATTGGCAGATTTAATGATGGTATCTCCAGGAGAGGTAGAGGAATATATTGCTAGATTAGCACAAATGGCACGAGCTGCCGGAATGCATCTAGTTATAGCAACTCAACGTCCTTCAGTAGATGTTATAACTGGAGTAATTAAAGCAAATATACCTTCTAGAATATCATTTGCTGTATCTAGTCAAGTAGACTCTAGAACTATAATAGATTCCGCTGGTGCTGAAAAGTTACTTGGCAAGGGAGATATGCTATTTTATCCTGTTGGAGAGTCAAAACCAATTAGAATACAAGGCGCTTTTATTTCAGAAGAAGAAGTAGAAAAAGTAGTAAATTTTATAAAATCTCAAAATAGTGAGATAAAATATGAGGAAAGTATTATTAATGAAATAAACGCTGGTACCAATAAGAAAGAAAATGAAGGTGATGAGCTCATAGATGAAGCAATACAAATTGTTATAGAAACCGGACAAGCATCTACATCTCTTTTACAAAGAAAGCTTAGAATTGGATATAATAGAGCGGCGAGGTTAATAGATGAAATGGAAACGAGGGGTGTAATATCTGGAAGAAATGGAAGTAAGCCTAGACAAGTATTAGTTGATACTATAGTAGAAAGTGATAATTAAAGAATAATATTTAAATTACTACTTGTTAAATTTGCTTAATAGCTTTAAAATAAATTTTATGATAAAAATAATGTTTGTATATTAAGGAGGAAATTTAGTGGCTAAATATAAGGTTGGACTTATAAGTCTAGGATGCGATAAGAATAGAATAGACTCAGAACTTCTATTAGGAAAGTTAAACGAAAAAAATGAAATAGTAAATGACCCTAATAAAGCTGATATATTAATAGTAAATACTTGTGGATTTATAGAAAGCGCAAAACAGGAATCTATAGATGCAATTATTGAGATGGCTGATTATAAAAAGAAGAATTGTAGGATGCTTATTGCAACTGGGTGTCTTACTCAAAGATATTCAGAAGAACTTCATAAATTAATACCAGAAATTGATATTATGCTTGGAGTTAATGAATATGCAAATATACAAAAATATATAGATAATTTTTTTAATGCTAATAAAAATAAAATTTGTGTATGTGATTATAGTGATATATCTATAAATGAGGGTAAGAGAATTTTAACTACTAAAAGTCATACTGCTTATATAAGAATTTCCGAGGGTTGTGATAATCTTTGTACTTATTGTATTATTCCTAAAATAAGAGGAAAGTACAGGAGCAGGAGTATAGAAAGTATAGTTAGTGAAGCAAATGAATTAGTGTCAATGGGAGTTAAAGAAATTATTCTGGTTGGACAGGACACTTCTGTATATGGTGTAGATTTATATAAAGAAAACAAGCTGCATGAATTAATAAGGGCTATTTCAAAAATAGAAAATTTAGAATGGATCAGAGTATTATACACTTATCCTGAAGAAATAACTGATAAGTTTATAGATGAAATAGCCAATAATAATAAAGTATGTAAATACCTAGATATTCCTATACAACATATAAGTAATTCTGTTCTAAAAAGAATGAATAGGAAAAGTAGTAAAGAACTTATTACAAATAATATAAATAAAATGAGAAGTTTAATAAATGGCTTAGTTCTTAGAACATCTCTCATAGTTGGATTTCCTGGAGAAACTGAAGAAGAGTTTAATGAATTAAAAGAATTCGTGAAAAATATTAAATTTGATAATTTGGGAGTTTTTAAATACTCTCAAGAGGAAGATACACCTGCAGCTAGAATGGATAATCAAGTTAGTGAAGAAATAAAGGATAATAGGTTAGAAGAGATAATGATGATTCAACAAGGTATATCTAAGGAAAAAAATAAGCATAAAATTGGCAAAATATATAAAGTAATTGTAGAAGGAAAAGAAAATGGTGACTATTGGTTTGGAAGAAGCTATGAAATGGCTCCTGAAATAGATGGTGCAATTTTCTTTAAATGTGATAAAATATTAAATATAGGAGACTTTATTGATGTGCTAATAACTGATGCCTTAGAATATGATTTAATAGGAGTTGTTTATCATGAATCTTGCGAATAAACTTACTATAATTCGAATTATTTTGGTACCTATTTTCTTAATTTTTATGGCTTTAAATAAGAGTTATTCTATTTTTATAGCTATACTTATTTTTATAGTTGCAGCTTTAACAGATAAACTAGATGGATATATAGCTAGAAGTAGAAATGAGATAACAAACTTTGGAAAATTTATGGACCCATTAGCCGATAAATTACTTGTAACTTCAGCACTAATATCATTAGTGGAATATAATATTATTCCTACTTGGGTATCAATGATAATCATTGGCAGAGAATTTGCTGTTACAGGTTTAAGAGCAGTTGCTGCATCTGAAGGAGTAGTTATAGCAGCTAGTTGGTGGGGGAAAATAAAAACAGTAGTTCAGATAATTGCTATAATTTTTGCGTTAATATCTTTAGTACATAGTACAATATATGTAAGGTATATTACATATATAAGTGTAACTCTTGCTGTTATTATAACCGTAATTTCGGGAATCGATTATTTTGTAAAAAATAAAAAAGCAATTAGTACTAATCATTGATTAATTTAAAATAAAAAGGTTATAATATAATAAAAGTTCCTATAAATACATAAATAGGAACTTTTATTGTACCCACTTGACCTACCTATAGATATAATGTATAATTTGAGTAGGAACATACGTTCGAAATTGAAAGGAGTGTGACCCGGTAGGGGATGATAATATGAATAATGAAAAAATGAAGGCTTTACAAGCCGCTATAACTCAAATTGAAAAGCAATTCGGAAAAGGTTCAGTGATGAAGCTTGGAGAAGATCATGTTCTTAATATAGAGGCAATATCTACTGGAAGTTTGTCTTTAGATATAGCTTTGGGAATAGGAGGAGTACCAAGAGGTAGAATAATCGAGATATATGGACCAGAATCTTCTGGTAAGACTACTGTGGCTTTACATATTATAGCAGAAGCTCAAAAATCCGGTGGAACTGCAGCATTTATAGATGCTGAACATGCATTAGATCCAATATATGCAAAAGCATTAGGTGTGGATATAGATAATTTAATAGTATCTCAACCAGATACCGGAGAACAAGCTTTAGAAATATGTGAGGCTTTAGTGAGATCAGGAGCTATAGATGTGATTGTAGTAGACTCTGTTGCAGCTTTGGTTCCAAAAGCGGAAATAGAAGGAGAAATGGGAGATTCACATGTTGGTCTTCAAGCAAGGCTTATGTCTCAAGCACTTAGAAAATTAACTGGTGTTATAAACAAGTCAAAGTGTGCTGCTGTATTTATAAATCAATTAAGAGAAAAAGTCGGGGTGATGTTTGGAAATCCAGAAACTACACCAGGAGGTAGAGCGTTAAAGTTTTATGCATCTGTAAGGCTAGATGTTAGAAAGGTAGACACAATTAAACAAGGCGATGAATTTTTAGGTAGCAGAACTAGGGTAAAAGTAGTAAAGAATAAAGTAGCTCCTCCTTTTAAGCAAGCGGAATTTGATATAATGTATGGCACTGGGATATCATACGAAGGTAATGTACTTGATGTAGGTGTAGATAATGAAATAATTGAAAAAAGTGGATCATGGTTTTCTTATAAAGATATAAGATTAGGACAAGGAAGAGAAAATGCTAAGCAGTTTTTAAAGGAAAATGTTAATACTTTATTTGAAATAGAAAATCAAATAAGGAATAAATTAGGACTTCCACCAAGAGAGAATAGTGTTGTTCCTGAAAAAGTTGATATGAAAAATGAAGATTCAATTAAATAGTATTTAATAAAAAAGTTTATTTTATTGGAAATAGCATTTCTTTATGGAATTGAGTTTAACTATAAAGAAATGCTATTTTTGCTGTTTTTTATTAAGTTTATAAGTATGATTTCAATTTCATAAAACAACTAGAAATAGATTTTAATGGAGTATTAAAAGTTATAACTACCTTTGTTTTCCTCTGGAGTTCAGATGCTAGATCTCTGCCACTTTTTTTACAAACTTGACACGAATTTAAAAATAATATAAAATGAATACAAATACTGGTTTAACACGTATAAATGATTTATATATAAACAAACATAACACCTTTTCTAAACTTCGATGACGCTTAATTTTTTATTCTAAACTAGATAAAGTCAGGAGGTGTTGTTTTGGGATTATACGTTTTAATAGCTATTGCAGTGCTGATTTCTGTATTTGTGATAATATATGTTAGAAAAAATATATCACAGGCTAAAATTGCAGAAGCCGAAATTAGAGCAAAACGAATTATTGAAGATGCTGAAAAAGGAGCTGAATCAATAAAAAAAGAAGCAATTTTAGAAGCAAAAGAAGAAGTGCATAAACTAAGAAATGATTTTGAAAAGGAATCAAGGGAAAGACGCAATGAAATTCAGAGATTAGAAAGAAGAATCATCCAAAGAGAAGAGTTGTTGGATAAGAAGAGTGAAGCTATTGAGAAGAAAGAAGACGCTCTTAATAAGAAACAGCAGGAAATTGCAGAAAAGGAATCTAGTGTAGATAAGTTATATGAAGCACAAAGAGAAGAACTTGAAAGGCTCTCTAATTTATCATCCGAGGAAGCTCGTCAATTATTGCTTGAAGAAATTAAAAAAGAAATCAAACATGATTTAGCGGTTATGATTAAAGATATGGAAAATAAGGCTAAAGAAGAAGCAGATAAAAAAGCAAAAGAAATAATTTCAACGGCAATTCAAAGATGTGCTGCTGATCATGTAGCTGAAAGTACTGTACATGTGGTTTCCTTACCTAACGATGAAATGAAAGGTAGAATTATAGGTAGAGAAGGAAGAAATATAAGGGCTTTAGAAACGTTAACTGGAGTTGATCTTATAATTGATGATACTCCTGAAGCTGTAATTTTATCAGGATTTGATCCAATTAGAAGGCAGATAGCTAGAATTGCACTTGAGAAGCTCATAATTGATGGCAGAATTCATCCTGCAAGAATTGAAGAAATGGTAGAGAAAGCTAAAAAAGAAGTGGAGAATGAGATAAAAGAGGAAGGCGAACAAGCTACTTTTGAGACAGGAATACATGGTGTTCATCAAGAGTTAATTAAGCTTTTAGGAAGATTAAAATATCGTACTAGTTATGGTCAAAATGTCCTAAAGCATTCTATTGAGGTTGCTTATTTGGCTGGACTTATGGCTTCGGAACTTGGCATAGATCCTACCTTGGCTAAACGAGCTGGTTTACTTCACGACATAGGAAAAGCGGTTGATCATGAGATAGAGGGTCCTCACGCGTTAATAGGTGCAGAAATGGCTAAAAAATATCATGAATCACATATCGTTGTAAATGCTATAGCAGCACATCATGGTGATGTTGAGCATGATTCGATTGAAGCTATACTTGTTCAGGCGGCAGATGCTATATCAGCAGCTAGACCTGGAGCAAGAAGAGAAACTCTAGAAGCGTACATTAAAAGATTAGAAAAACTTGAAGAAATAGCTAATTCGTATGAAGGTGTAGAAAAGTCTTATGCTATACAAGCAGGAAGAGAAATTAGGATTATGGTTAAACCAGATGAAATTGATGATTATGGTTGCATAGAAATGGCGAGAAATATTGTTAAAAGAATAGAAAATGAATTGGAATATCCAGGTCAGATTAAAGTTAATATTATAAGAGAAACTAGATCGATTGATTATGCACGATAAATTTATAAAATAGAACCTTTTATTTTGCAATTTTATGATAGCAAAATAGAGGGTTTTTATTTTTTTTGTAGAAATACTAATACTATATATATATTTATAAAATAATGAACGTAATTATAGGAGGTTAATTATGGAAATGCTAAAAGTATCAGCTAAATCTAATCCAAATTCTGTGGCTGGCGCACTAGCTGGCGTATTACGAGAAGTTGGTTTGGCAGAAATTCAAGCAATTGGTGCGGGGGCATTGAATCAAGCGATTAAGGCTATTGCTATTGCACGTGGTTTTGTTGCTCCAACTGGGATAGATTTAATTTGTATTCCAGCATTTACTGATGTACAAATAAATAATGAAACTAGAACGGCTATAAAATTAATTGTTCAACCTAGATAATAAACTTTATATTTAAAGAATGTTGTTGTGAGTGAGTTTATAAGTTATTTATTGTTTGATATTTAAGATAAATTAGTTATGTTATAATATTATATATTACATATATTTAAAAAATGGAGGAAAATACTGTAATGATAGTATCAGAAAAAGCAAAAAATATATCTCCCTCATTAACACTAGCTATAACAGCTAAAGCAAAGCAAATGGCTAAAGAGGGTATTGATATAATCAGTTTTGGAGCAGGAGAGCCTGACTTTGATACGCCGGTAAATATTAAGGAGGCTGCTAAAAAAGCTATAGATCTAGGGCTAACTAGATATACTCCTGCTTCTGGCATAATTGAATTAAAGCGGGCCATTATCGAAAAATTTAAAAAGGACAATAATTTGTTTTACACAATTGATCAAGTAATAGTTTCTACCGGGGCAAAGCAATGTTTATCAAATGTATTTCAAGCAGTTTTAAACTATGGTGATGAAGTTCTTATACCTGTTCCATATTGGGTGAGTTATCCTGAATTAGTAAGACTTTATGGAGGAGTTCCGATTTTTGTGGAATGTCAGGAGAAAGATAATTTCAAGTATACAATTGAAGCTATGGAAAAGAAGGTAAGCGATAGGACTAAATGTATTATAATAAATAGCCCTAATAACCCTACAGGAGTTGTTTATTCTAAAGAAGAGCTATTAGCTATAGCTGACTTTGCGAAACGTCATGATTTATTAATAATATCTGATGAAATATATGAGAAGTTAATATATGAAGATAATATTCATATAAGTATTGCAAGTTTAAATGAAGATGCTTATAAGAGAACTATTGTAGTTAACGGAGTTTCTAAATCTTATGCTATGACAGGTTGGAGAATAGGATATGCAGCTGGGGATGAACATATAATTAAACTAATGTCAAGTATTCAAAGTCATACTACTTCTAACCCTACATCCGTAGCTCAATATGCTGCCTTAGAAGCTTTGACTGGTCCTCAAGAAGACTTATATAATATGGTAAAAGAATTTGAAAAAAGAAAAAACTATATGATTAATAAAATTAATTCGATTAATAATCTATCTTGCATAAGTGCTGAAGGTGCATTTTATATTATGCTCAATGTATCAAAATACTATGGTAGAAAAATTGATAATAAGGTAATTAATAACTCTATGGAATTTGCAGAATGCTTGCTGTCTGAGGAAAAGGTAGCTGTTATTCCTGGGATAGCCTTTGGTTTAGATGATTATGTACGACTTTCATATGCTGTTTCTATGAAAGAAATTGAGATAGGCTTAAATAGAATAGAAAATTTTATTTCTCAACTTTTAAATTAAAAGTTGAGAAATATTAAAATAATGATATAATATAATAGTGCTATTTAAAAATTTAAATTGAGGTGATATTAATGGTAAAAAAAGAAGCAATAGTTAAAAGTTCAACTGGTCTACATGCACGTCCTGCTACTTTACTAGTAAAAAAGGCATCTTCATTTAAATCAGAAATATACTTAGAATATAATGATAAGAAAGCTAATGTAAAAAGTTTGATAGGAGTTTTATCACTAGGAGTTACTAAAGATTCTAAAGTTACTATTACAGCATCTGGCGATGATGAAACGTTAGCTGCTGAAGAAATGGCAAAATTAATTGAATCTCTTGAATAATAAATAAAAGGCTGGTATTAGCCTTTTATTTTATTTTAACTACATTTCTATTTTTTTAATAAATAATAGAACGTTAATTCCCGATAATCCTATTACTATATATATTATTCGCTGAAGCGAAGGTATGAAACTAAAGACAAACTTTGTAACATTAAAATCAAATAAACCTATAAGTCCCCAGTTAATAGCACCTATTATAATTAGCAGTAAAGAGATCTTGTCTATTAAACTTAACTTATACATACATATGTACCTCCCATTAAATAAAATTATGTATTTATTAATAGATTATATTAGATTTAGTAATAAAATAGAACCTGATTATATTTGTAAAAATTACGAACAAATATATTTAATCTTGTATATAATATATGATATAATATGAATAAATTATTTATTAAATTTAATAATATTTGTTACGGAGGTTTTTGTATGAAAAGAGATAGTTATAATTCTCCATTAAACAGTAGGTATGCTTCTCCTGAAATGTCCTATTTGTTCTCTGATGATATGAAATATAAAACATGGAGAAAACTTTGGGTAGCTTTAGCTGAAAGTGAAAAAGAATTAGGTTTAAACATTTCTCAGGAACAAATAGAAGAATTGAAATCAAATGTAGAAAATATAAATTATGATGATGCAGAAAAAAAAGAGAAAGAAATAAGACATGATGTAATGAGTCATGTGTATGCGTATGGATTACAATGTCCTAAAGCTAAAGGTATAATACATTTAGGGGCAACAAGTTGCTTTGTAGGGGATAATACGGATTTAATAATTATGAGAGACGCTCTTATAATTGTACGAAATAAAATTATTAAGATAATAGAAAATTTATCTGATTTTGCTATAAGGTATAAAAGTCTTCCTACATTAGCTTTTACTCATCTACAACCTGCTCAGTTAACCACTGTAGGTAAAAGAGCTACGCTTTGGATACAAGATTTAATTTTAGATCTGGAGAATTTGGAATTTGTCATAAGCAAATTAAGATTAAGAGGTGCTAAAGGGACTACTGGAACTCAAGCAAGTTTCATGAAATTATTTAACAATGACGAATCTTTAGTAAAGAAACTTGATTACTTAATAGCTCATAAAATGGGATTTGATTCAACTTATGAAGTCACAGGTCAAACTTATCCTAGAAAGGTAGATTCGATTATATTAAATACGCTTTCTGAAATAGCTCAAAGTGCTTATAAGTTTAGCAATGATTTGAGAATTTTGCAAAGTATGAAAGAAATGGAAGAACCGTTCGAAGAAAAACAGGTGGGTTCATCTGCTATGGCTTATAAAAGAAATCCCATGAGATCTGAAAGAATTAGTGCATTAAGTAGATTTGTAATTATAAATTCTTTAAATCCAGCAATAACTGCAGCAACACAATGGTTCGAGAGGACTTTGGATGATTCGGCTAATAAAAGGTTAGCTATTTCTGAATGTTTTTTGGCATTAGATGGAGTGTTAAATTTATATATTAATATATCAAAAGGCATGGTTGTTTATGAGAAAGTGATTCAATCCCACATAAATAAAGAGTTTCCTTTTATGGTTACAGAAAATATATTAATGGAGGCTGTAAAAAGAGGTGGGGATAGACAAGAACTTCATGAAAAAATAAGAACCCTGTCTATGCAAGCGGCTAAAATGGTTAAAGAAGAAGGTCTTGACAATGATTTGATAGAAAGAATAGTGAATGATAACTCTTTTTATATGAGCGAAGAAGAAATACGTTCCATAATAAGTCCTGAAAATTTTATAGGAAGAGCTGCTAATCAAGTTGAAGAATTTATAACTAATACAGTAACTCCGATCATCAAAAAATATAAAGATCAAATAGATATTAATGTAACGATAAATGTATAATTTTATCTTAAATAAATCCATATATTTTTATATGGATTTATTTAAGATAAAATTTAAATTTGAATTAGTAAGTATTACAAGTAGTGCTAGTTCTATTGTATAATATAATAAAATCTGATTTTAGTACTACCACACCAACTTCGCTAAATGTATATTTAGCGAAGTTGGTGTGGTGAAAAAGGAGGGCATAATGAATTATAGTTTATCAAATGTATTTGATCCAACATTACCAGAATGTTTAAATGAATTTTTAAACTATCTTAATACCATTAAAGGAAAATCTAAAAATACAATTAACGGATATAAGTATGATCTCTCTATGTTTTTTAAATTTATAAAGCTTTATAGAGGATATGTCAAAGATGATATAGATTTTGAACAAATCCCTATAAATGATATAGACGAAAAATTAATAAAAAAAATTAAATTATCCGATCTTTATGCTTTTATATCCTTTACAGAAAATTATAGAAACAATGGTAGTTATGCTCGTGCTCGCAAAGTCGCTTCTTTAAAATCTTTTTTTAAATATTTATATAATAAGGCAAAAATTATTGAAGAGAATCCGGCTTTAGAGCTAGAAACTCCAAAAATAAATAAAAGAAACCCTATATACTTATCTTTAGATGAGAGTAAGCTTTTATTGTCATGTATAGATGGAGAAAATAAAGAAAGGGATTATTGTATAATCACCCTATTTCTCAACTGCGGGTTGAGGCTTTCTGAATTATGTAGTATAGATATTTCAAAAATAAAAGCAGATACCCTGACTATTATAGGTAAAGGTAACAAAGAAAGAACTGTATATTTGAATGCTGCTTGTTTAAAGGCTTTACATAATTATCTTCCTATTCGCTTAAGAAAAAATAATAAGCTAGACGAGAAAGATAAGGATGCTCTATTTATAAGTAGAAATAATAGAAGAATAAATAAAAGAAGTGTTGAATTGTTAGTTAAAAAGTATATTTCTAAAGCGGGTCTTGATTATCAAAAATACTCTCCTCATAAGTTAAGACATACTGCCGCAACCTTAATGTATAAGTACGGAAATGTAGATATTCGTAGTCTTCAGAAGATACTAGGCCATGAAAATGTATCTACAACGCAGATATATACTCATGTAGATGATGAGACTCTAAGGCAAGCTGTCAATTTAAACCCTTTAAGCGAAGAGTAAATAAAAACGAAAAGTTTTTCTTTTCAAAAATATCATTAAAAAAGAAAAACTTTTCGTTTTTACTACTTTTTGGTTTTTTTATTTACTATTAATAATCCAGGAAAAACTTCTTTTATTACTTCATCACTATTATCTATGTTATCTAATAAATCATTTAAACCATCCACGTCATCTATATATTCCAAACTGATATCAGAATCTTTTAAATCTCTATTTAACAGTTTTAAGCTATCTATATCTATATTTATATCTTCTATTTTTTCTTCACATGTATCATATTCATTAACTTCAGATAGATCATCTATTATCTCATCAATGTCTATAGCTTTAACATCATACCCTTCTAACTGTAAACACTTACCGCAGTTATTACACAATTTATTCGAATCTAAATCGCATATATTACACTCTCCGCAATTGTTACATACTTTATTAGACTCAAACACACAAGTTTTAACCATTTGTATCACCTCTCCTATCTATTGTATTATATCAGATGGTTTTAGCACAATCAATAATTATAGAACATTTGTTTGATATTATCCAAAATTTATGTTATAATTTAGAATATAAAATAAGGAGTGTTTTGAATGGGTGAAATGAGAAAAGATAAGCAAACTGAAATATATGAATTTATTAAAAAACAAATATTAGAGAAAGGTTATCCCCCTTCAGTTAGAGAAATATGTAAAGGCGTAGGCTTGAGTTCAACATCAACTGTACATGGTCATCTTGAAAGATTAGAGAAAAAAGGTCTCATTAGAAGAGATTCTACAAAACCAAGAGCTATAGAAATACTTAAAGAACCTATGATAAAAAAAGAAATAGTAAACATACCTATAATAGGAAAAGTGCCTGCTGGTACACCTATATTGGCCGTGGAAAATATTGAAGATACCTTTCCAATGTCCTTGAATTTTATGCCAAGTAATAGAGAATTATTTATGCTTTCTGTTACAGGAGAAAGTATGATTGAAGCTGGAATTTTAGATGGAGATTTAGCCATCATAGAAAAAACTGACTATGCACAAAACGGTGATATAGTAGTTGCTCTAATCGATAATGAAGCTACACTTAAAAGATTTTTTAAAGAAAAGAATTTTATCAGACTTCAACCCGAAAATAAATCGATGGCTCCAATAATCGTAGAGAATTGTAAGATTATCGGAAAATTAGTTGGATTATTTAGAAGATATTAAAATAACTGCAAGCAGATAACTTTTAATTTATCTACTTGCAGTTATTTTATTCTATAATTCTACTTAAGGCTATGAGAATACCTATTTTAGCATGATCAAAGGTAAGTCCTCCTTGAAGATATGCTATATAAGGCTCCCTAATTGGTGCATCCGCTGATAATTCAATTGATGATCCTTGTATAAAAGCTCCTGCCGCCATTATAACCTGGTCTGTATAACCTGGCATATCCCATGGTTCACATTCTACAAAAGAATCTACAGGTGAACCAGCTTGAATTCCTTTGCAGAATTGAATTAGCTTTTCTTTGTCATTAAACTTTATAGCTTGAATTATATCGCTTCGCTTATCATTAAATTTAGGAAGCACATCAAAACCAGCAAGCTCCATTAACCTTGAGCAAAATATAGCACCTTTTAAGGCTTCTATAGTTATATGAGGAGCGAGAAATAATCCTTGATACATAGAACGTACAACACCAAAAGTAGATCCGCACTCTCCTCCTATTCCAGGAACTGTTAATCTATATGCAGCTTTTTCTACATATTCTTTTTTTCCCGCTATATAACCACCTGTAGGAGCTATACCTCCTCCTATATTTTTAATTAACGATCCAGCTATTAGATCAGCTCCAACATCTGTAGGTTCTAAAGTATCTATAAATTCGCCATAACAATTGTCTACAAAGCAAATTATATCATTTCTAATTTGTTTTGCACAGTTTATAATTTTTCGTATATCCTCTATGGTTAAAGCCTTTCTCCATCCATAGCCAGTTGATCTTTGAATATGAACTAATTTTATACTTTCATCTGATAACAAAGCTTTTTCTATACTTTTAAAATCAGGTTTGTTTTGAGCAGTTAAATTTAATTGCTTATAATCTACTCCAAATTCTTTTAAAGAACCCATTCCATCTGTCCCATCTATTCCTATTATGCCATGAAGAGTGTCATAAGGCTCGCCGCAAACTGATAACATTGTATCATTAGGCCTTAAATTCCCAAATAGAGCTGCTCCTAATGCATGAGTTCCATTTACAAAGTGAGGTCTTACAAGAGCGCTTTCACAATTAAAAACTCTTGCATACACCTTGTCCAATGAATCTCTTCCTATATCTCCGTATCCATAACCGCTAGAATTAGTAAAATGAGATTCGCTAATTCTCTCTTCTTGGAATGCATTTAACACTTTTGCTTGATTAAATTCTCTTATATCATCTAGAATATCAAATTCATCTTTTACATCATTTATAGCATGTTCATATAAGGCTAGTACTTTATTATTTATGCCGTACTTGCTAATTAAAAACTCTTTCATCTTTTTAATCATATATAAACCCTCACTTTTATAATATGATAAACTACAGTTAGTAGCCAATAAATATATTAGCATACATAAAAAAAATAGGCAAATACATGCCTATTTTTAAGCATTATCTTTTTGATTGAATAATATTGGCTTTGCAGGCACTATTGTAGAAACTGCGTGTTTATATATCATCATTTGTTTACCGTCATTATCTAAAATTATTGTAAAATTATCAAACCCTTTAACATTGCCTTTAAGTTGGAATCCGTTAGTTAAATATATGACAACTGGTATCTTATTTTTTCTAGCATTATTTAAAAATAAATCCTGTAAGTTATTAACTGGCTTACTCATGATATTACCTCCAACAATTATTCTATTAAAAATGAAATTTTCAGATTTATGTTATACTCGAAGTGAATTTTTTTATTATATCCATAACTACCTCCATATCACTATTATAATTATCCTTATCTATCCAAATTGCTCTTTTATCTTTTCTAAACCAAGTTAACTGTCTTTTTGCATAGTTTCTGCTGTTCTTTTTTATAGCTTCTATGCTTTCTTCTAATGTCATTTTACCATCAAGATAACAAAGGATCTCTTTATACCCTATTCCTTTCATTGATTGCATATTAGGAACACATCCCATATCTTTAAGCTTTTTTACTTCTTCTATTAGACCTTCATCAATCATCATATCTACTCTTTTATTAATTCTTTCATATAACTTATTTCGATTCATAGTTAGGACAAAATAATGTACATTGTACGGAATATTATATATATCCTGTTCCATATTATACTGAGAAATTGTTTTTCCTGTAAGTTTATAAACTTCTAATGCTCTAATTACTCTTTTTAGATCATTAGGATAAAGTCTTTTATAAGATTCCTTATCAACCTCTTTAAGCAAATTATGAACATACTCTTTTCCTTTTTCTTCTGCAAGAAGTTTCAAATATTCTCTATAGCTTTCATCTTTATGTGTATTTGCAAAATCATAGTTAAATATTAATGAATTAATATAAAAACCAGTTCCTCCAACTACCATAGGAAGCTTGTGCTTTTCATAGATTTGATTTATAGCATCTGTAGCTTTCTTTTTAAATTCTGCAACACTGAATTCTTGCTGAGGATCAAGAAAATCTATTAAATGATGTTGTATTCCTTGTTTTTCAGTTTCTTTAATTTTAGCTGAACCTATATTCATATATTTATATATTTGCATGGAATCTGCAGATATTATTTCTCCATTTAACCTTTTAGCTAACTCTATAGAAATTGCAGTTTTTCCAACTGCCGTAGGTCCTGCTAGAATAAATAAATCCTTATTCATTTAATCTCTCCTTTAATTAATATGCCCATGCTTTTTATTGTATTCTTTTAAACATTTTTTCTATATCAGTTAATGATATTTTCACAATGGTTGGTCTACCATGAGGACAATTAAATGGTTCTTTTATATATCTTAATTCTTCAATTAATGCATTCATTTCTTTACTTGTTAATGGATGATTTGCTTTGATAGCAGCTTTACATGCAAGAGAAGCAATTATATTATAATTTACTTCTGTAGTCTTTCCTGAACCCATATTTTTTAAATTATCTAAAATTTCTAAAAAGAATTCCTCTACACTTGCTTTGCCAAGAAGCATAGGAGCCTCCCTTATACTTATTGTGTTATCCCCGAAGTCTTCGATAAAGAATCCACTTCTATTAAATATTTCCATGTTTTCTGTATAGTATACATAATCATAACTACTTAATTCTACAATTATAGGAGTAATTAAAATCTGAGATATAACTTCACTATTTTCAATTTGATTTTTAAATTTTTCAAATAGAATTTTTTCATGAGCAGCATGTTGATCTATAATGTAAAAATTATTCGATTCTTGAGCTAAAATGTATGTGTTATTAAATTGGCCTATTATATTTAAATATGGAAATTTTGGCTCATTTGTTTTAGTACTTTTATTATTTTTAACTGCATCATTAATTGTATATTTATTATCTTCTAGTACTCTATCATTTCCGTACATGTTTTCATATTTTACATCATTATTAGTGTTTGAATTTTCGAGAAATAGATTATTAAGTTCAACTTCTTCACGTTTTGAAGGGTATGATGTAAAAATATTTTTCTCTTTTAAATCTATAGGAAGTTGCACAATCGAATTGTCCTCCTCATTACTTATTGAAACATGATTATCAGTAATTTCAAATGAGTTTTTCATAAACTTAGCAAGAGCTTCATGGACTCCTTCAAACACTAGCTTATATATCAATTTTTCTTCTTGGAATTTTACTTCTGCTTTAGCAGGATGAACATTAACATCTACTAGCTCAGGATAAATTTCCAAGAATAAGACAAAGAACGGAAACTTATTGATTGTCAAAAAAGATTTAAAAGCATTTTCTACGGCCGAAGTAATTAAGGCACTTTTTATATATCTTTTATTTACAAAAATACTTTGATTATTTCTACTTCCTCTGCTTATTTCAGAACTACCTATATATCCATATATAGATGCAATATCTGAATGTTTTTCAAAGCCAATTATATTATTATATATATTTTTACCATAAACTGATCTTATAGTATCTTTAACATCTTTTGAAGGAAATGTTATAAGAGATTTTTTTCCGTTAATATAGTATTTAAATGATACATCATAGTTTGCTAATGCTAATCTATTTACGATATTAGATATTAGGCTGGTTTCTCTTTGCTTGCTTTTTAAAAACTTTTTTCTTGCAGGAACATTAAAAAATAAATTAGATACTTCAATAGAAGTTCCAATACTACATCCAACATCTTTTATATACTCAACATTTCCACCAGATATATAAATTTCTCTTCCATATTCATTATCTTTACTTCTACTTTTCAAGCTTACTTTAGAAACTGCAGAAATACTTGGTAAAGCTTCACCTCTAAAACCAAATGTATTAATAGAGTGTAAATCATCTATTTTTAATATTTTACTAGTTCCATGTGGAAGGAAAGCTTTTTCTATATCATCATAATGAATACCGATTCCATCATCTGATATTTTTATTTTTTGGTCATCATTATCATTATTAACTTCTATTATTATATTTTTTGCTTCTGCATCAATACTATTTTCAATCAATTCTTTTACCACTGAAGCTGGTCTTTCTACAACTTCTCCTGCAGCTATCTTATTAGAAATATCCTCATCAAGCACATGAATTCTCTTCAAATATGTCACCTCCCTTTAGTCAAGTAGTAACTTTGCTTTAGTAATTAATTTATATAATTTATTGAAACCTTCCATAGGTGTCATATTTAAAATATCTATCGATTGAATTTCTTTTAATAGATTATCTTTTTCTATATCTATGAATTCCACTTGCTTTGTATTGTTTTTTATATCTGTTGCATTGTTTACACTGATTTCTTCAAAGTTAGAAACAGATACTTCTTTTAATACTGAATTATCTGTATTTGTGTTTTTATAGTCTTTTTCTCTATTTTCTTTTCTTTCTAAATTAGATAATATAGATTTAGCCCTTGAAATAACTTCTTCAGGAATACCGGCAAGTTTTGCTACTTCAATTCCATAAGATTCATCTGCTCCACCCTCAGTGATTTTCCGAAGAAAAACTATGTTATTATCAAGTTTTTTTACTGCTATAGAATAGTTTTTTACTCCTTTAATTCTTCCCTCTAATGATATAAGTTCATGATAGTGAGTTGCAAATAGAGTCTTACTTTTTAATCTATTATTAGTACAGATATACTCTATAACTGACCATGCTATACTAAGTCCATCATAAGTACTGGTACCACGCCCTACTTCATCTAATAAAATAAGACTTTTATTTGTAGCATTATTTAATATATTGGCAACCTCACACATCTCAACCATAAATGTGCTTTTACCTCTTGCTAAATCATCAGAAGCTCCTATTCTTGTAAATATTTTATCACAAATAGCAATTGAAGCTTTTTTGGCTGGAACAAAACTTCCTATCTGAGCAAGTATATTTATTAAAGCAACTTGTCGCATATATGTAGATTTTCCAGCCATATTAGGACCTGTTATTAATATTAACTGCTGATTTTCATTATCTATATATGTATCATTAGCTACAAAAGTGTTATGAGGAATCATTTTTTCTACTACAGGATGTCTGCCTTCTTCTATATGTAAAGCTCCTATTTCTAAAATTTCAGGTCGGCAATAATTATTTTCAAGTGCAACTGTAGCAAGAGAACATAAACAATCTATTTCAGAAATCATTTTAGCACTTTTTTTCATTCTATTAATGTGTTTTTCTATTGTTTCTCTTATTTCAACAAATATATTATATTCTAATTCAATTAATTTATCTTGAGCTCCTAATATTTTATCTTCTACTTCCTTTAATTCTGGGGTGATATATCTTTCGCAATTAGCTAAAGTTTGTTTTCTTATATATCTGTTTTCTGGAACTAAATTTAAATTAGATTTCGTTATTTCTATATAGTAACCAAACACTTTGTTATATCCTATTTTTAAAGACTTAATTCCAGTTACATTTCTTTCTTGTTCTTCAAGAGATGCTATCCACTGTTTACCATGTGACTTTGCACTTCTTAATTCATCAATAGTTTTATTATATCCGTTCTTTATTATTCCACCTTCTTTTAAGGATAAAGATGGATTTTCTAATATAGCGCTATCTAAAAGAGTATACACATCTTCAAGACAATCTAAATTATTATATATATTTTTTAATATAAAGCTTTCACTATTTGATAATACGCTTTTTATATATGGTAATTTTTGAATAGAATTTTTTAAAGTCAAAAGTTCTTTTGCATTTACATTTTTAGAAGAAATCTTACCTACTAATCGCTCAATATCATAAACATCTTTTAAACAACTTTTTAATTCATCGTATAAATTCTGATTAGACATTATCTCACTTACCGAATCTAATCTGTTTTCTATTTGCTCTTTATTAATTAGAGGCTGTTCTAACCATTTTCTAAGAAGTCTTGCACCCATAGCGGTAACAGTCTTATCAATGACCCATAGTAGTGAGCCTTTTTTAGACTTATCTGTTAAAGTTTCGGTAAGTTCTAAGTTCCTTCTAGAGTTAATATCCATAATTAGATAGTCGACTAAATTATAGTACTCTATATTATTTATATGAAGTAAAGATATTTTTTGAGTTTCCATTATATAGCTTAATAAACCATTACATACATTAATAACAATGTCCTCATAATTATTAGGATTAAAATTAGGAAATTGATTTTTTAGATTTTCTATAGAATTAGTTTTAAAATATTCATCTGATTTTATAGTTAGTGTAAGCTGAAAACGTTCATTTATGGAATTTATTAAGTTATCTTCCACGCTATCTGTAATTATGATTTCACTTGGCATAAACTTTGATATCTCATCTAAAACTATAGAGACATTATAATTACTATATGTACACTCAAAGTCTCCAGTAGATATATCAGCGAAAGCCATAGAGACTAGTTCATTTTCTATATATAAACTCATAATATAATTATTCTTTGTCTCTTCTAAAAATGTAGAATCAGAATATGTACCAGGAGTTATTATTTTTATGACATCTCTTTTTACAATTCCTTTAGCTTCAGAAGGATTTTCTAATTGTTCGCATATAGCTACTTTATATCCTTTATTTATAAGTCGATTTATATATGAATTAGCTGAATGATATGGTATACCGCACATAGGGGCTCTTTTTTCTAAACCACAATCTCTACCTGTTAAAACTAATTCAAGTTCTCTTGCTGCAATTTCTGCATCTTCAAAAAACATTTCATAAAAGTCTCCTAACCTAAAAAATAAGATGCAGTCTTTATTTTTTTCTTTAATCTCTAAATATTGTTGCATCATCGGAGTAAGAGCCATATATATTCCCTCCTTGTAATAAGATAAATATAACATAAATAGTATAGAAAGCTCTCTAGAGAGCTTTCTATACTATTTCACCTATTAATGAAAATGATTGTGCCTTAATAATTTTAACTTTAACTAATTTTCCAATAATATCATTGTTACCTTCAAAATTTACAAGTTTATTAGTTCTTGTTCGACCCATAAGTTTAGTTTCATCATTTTTGCTAGGTCCTTCCACCAAAACTTCTACAATTTTACCTTCATACTCCTTATTTTTCTTAGCAAGAATATCGTTAACTACCTTAACTAACCTATTAAATCTTTCGTGTTTTACGTCTTCTGGAATCTGATCTTCATGATTTGCTGCTGGAGTACCTTCTCTTTGAGAGTATATAAAAGTAAATACAGAATCAAATTCTATCTCTTTAACAATACTTAATGTATCATTAAAGTCTTCTTCTGTTTCTCCTGGAAATCCAACAATAATATCGGTAGTTATAGCTATATCAGGCATAGCCTTCCTTAGTTTCTTAACTAATTCTAAATACTGCTCTCTTGTATATTTTCTATTCATCTTTTCTAGAATCCTGCTTGAACCAGATTGTAGTGCAAAATGACCATGTTCGCATACCTTTTCACATTCTGCCATAGCACTTATTAATCTATCTGAAACATCTTTTGGATGAGAAGTCATAAATCTTATTCTTTCAAGCCCTTCTATTTTATTAACCCTTTTTAAAAGCTCTGCAAAATCAATTTCTGGTTCTAGTCCTTTTCCATATGAATTTACATTTTGACCTAATAAAGTGATTTCCTTATATCCTTTAGATACTAAGTCTTTTATTTCATTAATAATGTTTTCAGGTTCTCTACTTCTTTCTCTTCCTCTTACATAAGGAACTATGCAATAAGAACAAAAATTATTGCATCCATACATGATTGTTACAAAAGCTTTGACATTGCTCATTCTATCAACTGGTAATCCTTCAACAATGCCTTTTTCTTTATTCCATACTTCAATGATAGATTTTCCTTCTGTTTTTACTCTTTCAATATATTCAGGAAGCTTATAAGAGTTATAGCTACCTGCAATAATATCTATATACGGAAATTTTTTAATAACTTTATCTGGCATACCCTTTTGCTGCATCATGCATCCAGTAACTACTATTATAAGATTTGGTTTCTTTCTTTTTAAAGCTTTTAAAGAACCTAAATGTCCATATACCTTTTGCTCTGCATTTTCTCTAACACAGCATGTATTAAATATGATTATATCTGCTTCCTCTTTTATATTTGTTCTTTTATATCCTGTTCCTTTTAAAAGGCCTGATATCTTTTCAGAATCCTCTTCGTTCATTTGGCAACCCCAAGTATCTATATAATATTTTTGATTTAAATTAGTCATGAAATTCCTTTCCTTTCTATAAACTTTGCTTTAGTTTACAACTTAATATTATACATTTATTAATTATATATAATTTAAACTTATTTTTAAAGAACTTTTATATTCTTTTTGGAGATTTTAAAAATGATTATAAAGTTGATTTATGCAAATAATACTAACAAGGAGGGATTTTATGTATGATATAAAAGAAAAAAAACAGCCTAATGAAAGTAGTTTTAATTTTCAAATGAATTGTATTTATGATAGAAGTTATTTTTCTAAATTTCAATCTGAGAACATAATAAACCTTAAATCTAGCTATATTCCAAAAGAAAACTTATTTGAAATAAAATAATACTTAAAACTAAAAAAGAGATATCTCTTTTTTAGTTTTAAGTATTATTTTTTGTTACTTAATACCCAATGAGACCTTTCCTTATCATTTATAAAACCAATACTCTCATACAATTTAATAGCTGATTTATTTTCAGAATCTACATTTATTTTAACTAACTTTTTCCCTTTCTTATATAATATATTTAAAATATATTTTAGCAACATTTTTCCATAGCCTCTGTTGCGATAATCTTTTATTACTCCAAAATTTACTACATAAGGGCAATTATCTTTCATAATAATTTGTCCATATCCTATATAAATATTATTTACTTTCATAAGTATTGCTCCATCCTCGCAATAATAATCTTGCATTTCATCATAGTAAATATCTTCGACCTTTAACGGAATTCTATTATCACTATTAAATATATTATTTTGTATAATACACCTTAATTGTTCGTCTCTTCCTCTAATAACTTTATGAAATTTTACATAATTTAATGACTCGATTTGAAATATGGAATTTAAAATTATTTTCATTTCAAACAATGCATTAACTTTATTAAATCCCAATCTTATGAGAATATCATAATTTATATTATTTTTCTCACAATTATAAGATATAATAGAATGAGATTTTATAGAATTTAATAGTAGTCTATAACATTTAAAAGTATTTGAATCTTCTGCTATATACATAGAATTAATAAAACAATTAGAATTTCCTTTGTTTTCTGTCCATATATATCCTATGTATCTATAGTCATTTTTTAATAACTTTACCTGTTTTTTTATTAATAGCTGTTGAAATTGATTTAAATTATGATATTGATAAAAAAAATCCTTATTAAGTTTGTTAAAATTAGTCCTGCATTCATTAAGGAGTTTAAAATCATTCATATTATTTTTATTAAGCGTATAAAATCTGTACATTGCTTCAACCTTCTTTAGGAAAATTATAAAATATACAGTGTGTAGACAAATAAATATTACAAAAATAAGTCCAAAAGAAAACTTAAGTATTTTCTATTATGGACTTATTTTTGTATTTATTCAGCTTCTTTTATGCTCAAGCTAATTTTCTTTTCTTCTTTATTCACATTAATTATCTTAGCCTTAACTTGTTCTCCTATTTTTAACACATCTTCTGGTTTGTTAATTCTCTTATAGCTTATTTCAGAAATATGAACTAATCCATCTACACCAGGTTCTAATTCTACGAAAGCACCAAAATCAGCAAAACGAACAACTTTTCCTAAAACCATATTACCTACAGGATATTTTTCTTCTACATCATTCCATGGATTTGGGATTAGTTTTTTTATACTTAAGGATAATTTTTTACTTTCTTTATCAGCTTCTAATATATATACTTTTATTTTCTGACCTATTTTTAATACATCTTCTGGTTTTTCGATCCTTCCCCAAGAAATTTCAGAAACATGTAGCAAACCATCTATACCATATATATCCACAAAAGCTCCAAAATTAGTTATTCTCTTTATTTCTCCCTCTACAATTTGATCCTTATGAAGCTTTTCCCATGTCTTATTTTCTCTTTCTAGCTGTTGTTTCATTAGTATGTCTCTTCTAGAAGCAACTATTTTAGTTCCTCTTCTTTGAATCTTATATTCTATTATATTTACATCTAATTCTTTTCCTATGTAGGATTCTAAATTGTCAACATGATGAAGTTCTATATGAGAAGCTGGAATAAACACTCTTATTCCTTTATATCTTCCTATAACGCCTCCATTAACTACTTCTTTAATTAATAATTTTATAATTTCTTTATTTTCAAAAGCATATTTTAATTCATCATATGCTTTTTCCCTTTCGATTTCAATCTTTGATAATACTACATATCCATCATTATTTCTAAGACTTACTACCTTAGCTTCTACTGTGTCTCCTACATTAAAAATATCTTTAATACTCACATTTTCATCTCTCGTCGCCTCTTTTAAAGGAATAATTCCATCTTTTTTATAACCAATATCAACAAATGCTTCATTATCGTTTAACAAAATAATTTTTCCTTCTATCACATCTCCAACAGCAATTTGAACATCATTTTCCTCCATAAAAGCTAATTGCTCATTAAATTCTAAATCTTTACTTTCATTCATTTTTAATATGGCCTCCTTTATAATCCAATCAGGTGTTGAAGCTCCTGCCGTAACACCTATATTCTTACTGCTCTTAATTACTTCTTCAGGTATTTCACTTGAATTTTCTACATGTATAGTATTTTTACAATTTTCTTTGCAAATTTCGTATAATTTTGCTGTGTTTGAACTATGATGACCACCAATGATTATCATAGTATCTACCTGACTTGATAATTCACGTGCAGCTTTTTGTCTTATTTGAGTAGCGTTACATATTGTATTAAATGCAATAAACTCTTTGCATTGCTTTGCTATAATATTTATCACTTTTTCCCAATTTTCTTGCTTTTCAGTGGTTTGTGCTACTACACATACTTTTGAAGGAAGTTCCGTAATATTAGAACCATCTTTTGATACTATGGCCTTATCATCACAACAACCATTTATTCCGATTACTTCTGGATGAGTATAATCTCCAACTATAACTATGCTATATCCTGATTTAGAGTACTTTTCTACTTTTTGTTGTATATGTGCTACATAGGGACATGTAGCATCTGCTATTATTAATTTCTTTTTCTCTAATGTTTTAAGTATTTTAGGAGATATTCCATGAGACCTTATTATTATAACATCTCCTTCTTTTAAAGAATCTAATTCATTTATCTCTATAGAATATATATTTTTTAATTTCAAAAATTCAACCACATCGTTATTATGGATTAGTTGACCTAGAGTATATATTGGCTTATCATATTTTTCTCTATATTTTAAGGCTGTATCGACTGCTCTTTTAACTCCAAAGCAAAAACCAGCCTTATCTGCTAATATTATTTTTTTCACCTTATATCACACTACCTTACTTGATTATGTTATTTAAATTATTACTTATATAGCTTGATATTATATTAACAACATCGTCAATAGTCATTGATGTTGTATCAATTTCTATTGCATCTTTAGCTTTAACTAGTGGATTTATTTCTCTATGTGAATCTATATAATCTCTTTTTTTAATCTCTTCTAAGATTTTATCATAATCGACGTCTATATTTTTCTCTAATAATTCATTATACCTTCTTTTAGCTCTTTCTTCAGGCGAAGCTGTTAGATAGAATTTGAAAGGTGCATCCTTTAATACAACTGTTCCAATATCCCTACCATCCATTATGACATTATATTTCTCAGACATTTTCCTTTGTAAATATACTAACTTTTCTCTTACTTCTGGCACCGCTGCATAATTTGAAACATTATCACTTATATTAGGGAGGGTTAATTTATCATTAATGTTTTCTCCGTTTAATATTAATTCATTATTTTGAAACTCCATATCTAAATCATCTATTAATTTACACAAACCATCAATGTCTTTATATGAAACATTATTCTCTAGAGCTATTAGTGTAATAGCTCTATACATTGAACCAGTATTTATGTACATAAGATTAAATTTATCTGCAACCATTTTTGCTATAGTACTTTTTCCTGCTCCTGCTGGACCATCAATTGCTACACTTATTCTCAAATCAATACCGCCTTTCTTAAATAGAACCTCTTAATTATATTCTAGAGAAAATATAAAAATCCTTCAAAACAAATTAATATTTAATCCACACCAACGCTTATGCCAGCAAGATAACCTGTGGACAAAGCTATTTGAATATTAAAGCCACCTGTATATCCATCCACATCTATCATTTCTCCAGCAAAATATAAGTTATCAATTATTTTAGATTTCATTGTAGAAGGATTAATTTCCTTTACATCTATTCCACCAGATGTAATTATAGCCTCTGATATAGGTCTTAACCCTTTAATCTTTAGTTGAAAGTTTTGAAGAAGATAAACAAGTCTTTTTCTCTCTTCCTTAGTTATGGAGTTTACTTTTTTACTTTCATTTATTCCACTTAACTGTACTACGGTATTTATAATTTTACTAGGAAGTAAATCATTAAGAGCATTTTTAAAATCTTTATTCAGATTTTTAGCAAAATCTCTTTGTATCCTTTTATCTAATTCCTCAAAAGATAAAGCTGGCTTTAAATTAATTACTGCTCTTAAATTAGGTTTTAAGTTAACAACTCTACTTCCACTAAGAACTACAGGTCCAGATATTCCAAAGTGTGTAAAGATCATCTCGCCAAATTCTTCATATAGAGTTTTATCTTTATCATCTTTAATAATAAATTTTATATTTTTCAAGGATAACCCTTGAAGATCTTTTACCCATTTTTCTTCTACTTCTATAGGAACTAAGGATGGCTTAGGATCTATTATATTATGTCCAAGTTCTTTGGCAAATAGTAACCCTTCACCTGTAGAACCTGTTTTAGGGTAAGATAATCCACCTGTAGCAAGTATAAAATAATCTGCCGACAGTTTTTTTCCATTTTTAAGAACTATTTTTGTTATTTTTTTACCGTTACATTCAATTGTATCTACTTTAGAATTAAGCATTATATTCACATTTTTCCTATGTAATTCATTTTCAAGAGCCTTTATAATGTCAGATGATTTATCTGATTCTGGGAATACTCTATCACCGCGTTCCACTTTTAACTTTACTCCTAATTTATTAAAAAAGTTCATTGTATCTTGGTTTGTAAAAGAATATAGACTGCTATACATAAAATTAGAGTTTACTGGAATATTATCAAAGAATTCACTTATATCTTTTGCATTTGTTACATTGCATCTTCCTTTTCCAGTAATAAATAATTTCTTACCTAATTTTTCATTCTTTTCAACTAAAATAACCTTATATTTATCAGCAGCAGAAATGGCTGCCATCATACCTGCAGGTCCTCCACCTATGACTATAACTGTTTTCATTTGTCCACCTCATTAATTTTAGTAACCAGAATTATAAACTATGCATAAACTTATTACTATTATAATCTAATACAATGAAATATTTTATTCAAGTAATAAAATTCTATCAAACACTTTAATTATAAATAAAAAAATAGAAGTAAGAAACTATGTATAATTTCTTACTTCTATAATGTTATTCATCTCTTTTATAAGAGTATACTTGATATTCTTCCCAAATGTTTTCTAGCTCTTTAAAAAGACTTGAAATATGCTCCTTTTCTCGTAATCCAACTGCAACTATTAAGGCGTTAATTACACTAAGCGGAGCAACTAGAGAATCAACAAAAGACGCCATATTACTTTGTGCTATTAATGTATATTCAGCTCTAGTTGCCAGTGGAGATAGAAGGCTATCTGTTATAGCAACAACTTTTGTTCCTTTACTTTGAGCAAATTCTAAGACTTCAACAGTTCTTGCTGCATATCGTGGGAATCCAATTCCAATAACCAAATCTTCTTCTGTTATATTTATCATTTGATCAAAAATATCGCTAATACCATGCTTTATTACCTTTACATTATCTAAAATCATATTTAAATAAAATCCAAGAAATTCTGCTAATACTGTAGAACTCCTTAATCCAATAATATATATCCTTCTTGAATTAAAAATGCTGTTTACTACTTCTTCAAAATCTTTATGATTAATTTTTTCTAAAGTAGCTCTTATATTTTCCATATCTGCTTTTAATACACCTTTTAAGGCATTTTCTTGATTAATCAAACTATTTGATATTTCAATTCTTTGTACTGTTGTTAATTTGTTTTTTATTAAATCGTGTAAAGATTTTTGTAATTTAGGGTACCCACTAAAACCTAGTTCATTTGCAAATCTAACTACAGTAGATTCACTAACACCTACACTATTTCCAAGTTTTGCTGCAGTCATAAAAGCTGCTTTATCATAATGCTTTAATATGTATTCGGCAATAAGCTTTTGTCCTTTACTTAACCTTGGAAATTTCATTTGTATTGTTCTCATCAAATCCTGATTGTTGTCATCCATATATATTCAATCCCTTCTTATATTGCAGAAAAATGAAATTTTTATTTCATTTTAGCACCAATTAAATTATTTATCAATATATAATTCATATTTATTAAAACTTCATACTATTATTATAAACTTTTTAAGTAATTCACTTCATTTTCGTGCAAGTATCTCCATTCTCCCTTTCTTAAGTTTCCTATAGATATCTTGCCAACAGCTACTCTTTTTAGAGCTATGACTGGGTGACCTATAGCTTCACACATACGTCTTATTTGTCTATTCTTTCCTTCGTGAATTATTATTTCTACCTTACAATTAGAATTCATCTTTTTTAAGATTTTAAATTGAGCTGTAGCTGTAATATATCCACCTATATCAATTCCATTACAAAACCTATTTATTTCATTTTCAGTGGGTATTCCTCTTATAGTAGCTATATATACTTTATTAATCTGCTGACGAGGATGAATTACTCGATTATATATATCGCCATCATTTGTAAGTAGTAATAAACCTGATGTATTATAATCTAATCTTCCTATAGGAAAAATTCTTTCATCAACTTTTACTATATCTAATATAGTTTTTCTTCCCCTTTCATCCTTCACAGTAGAGACATATCCTTCAGGCTTATTCAAAGCAATATAAACTTTCCTTTCTTCTAAGCTAATAAGCTTTGAATCTATATAAACATTATCTATTAGAGGATCAATTTTATAGCCTAATTCTGTGATAACTTTTTCATTAACTTTTACTCTTCCGCTTTTAATTATTTCTTCACATTTTCTTCTTGACGCTACTCCACAGGCAGCCATATACTTTTGTAGTCTTTCTTTCAAGATTTACCACCTTCAATGCTTTATTATTTATCATTCTTTTCCAAGTGACATTATACTTGAACTTAATATAATTTTCCACCCATAATTCGTTTTATAATATCTATCCTCTTATAACCTAATTTATATCTTTTTATTTCATTTGATAATATTTTTGTTTGAAAAGGGTTAATTTCTAGAACTTTTGATATTTCTTCCAAGGTATAAAAATCATTTTTTAATACATTCATAATATTATTCTGAAGCATTCTTTTATACTTCAAATCAATTTTTCTATTTTTATGAGGACCATCTAAACCTCGATGATGATAAGGGCATAAAAATATATAGTTCATTGGAATATCTAAACCACCTTGACTTTTATAAACTATATGATGTTTTTCACCTTGTTCTCCGCATATAACACATTGACTCATATTACTCTCTCCAATCTTTGTTTATGAATAATGGATAAATATATTATATACTATATTAATAAAACTAATTGTTTTTTATATTTTATAATGATATATTAGAGGAAAAATATTACCTTAAAGAAAGGCGGAAATTTATATGGCAAACTACGACATAATAGCTACTGCTGCATTTGGATTAGAATCAATTGTTGCAAAAGAGTTAAAAAGATTAGGATATAGTAATTTAAAAGTTGAAAACGGAAAAATTACTTATAATGGTGATGAGGAATGTATATGTAAATCTAATCTTTGGTTAAGGTGTGCAGATAGAATATACATAAAATTATCTGAATTTAAAGCAACTACCTTTGAGGAGCTATTTCAAGGAGTTAAACATATTAATTGGGCAAACTATCTTCCGGAAGATGCAAACTTTATAGTAAACGCTAAATCAGTTAAATCTAAACTTTTTAGCTTATCAGATATACAGTCAATAACCAAGAAAGCAATAGTAGAAAAATTAAAAGAATCTTATTCTATAGAGTGGTTTAGTGAAAGTGGTAGTAAGTATCCTATATTGGTATCTATATTAAATGATAATGCCACCGTGCTTTTAGATACAAGTGGAGATGCTCTTCACAAAAGAGGATATAGAGAAATTGGAAGTGCAGCTCCTTTGAAAGAAACTTTAGCTGCAGCTTTAGTGCTTTTAAGTAATTGGAGATATGACAGAAATTTTGTGGATCCTTTTTGTGGTTCAGGGACTATTCCCATTGAAGCAGCTTTAATTGCTAAAAATATAGCTCCTGGACTTAATAGAAATTTTGCATGTGAAGATTGGGATTTTATTATTTCCAGTTTAACTTGGAAAAAGGTAAGAAAAGAAGCTTATGAAGCTATAATGTATGATAAACAATTTAACATATTTGGATATGACATTGATGATAAGATAATCTCTACAGCTAGAAAAAATGCAGAAAAAGCTGGTGTAGATGATTGCATCCATTTTCAGACACAAGAAGTCACAGCACTTAGCTCTAAAAAACATTATGGAACTATAGTATGTAATCCTCCTTATGGAGAAAGATTAAGTGATAAGAAAAAGGTTGAGCTTTTATATTCAGATATGGGGAAAACCTTTAGAAAATTAGATACTTGGTCATATTTCATAATTACTTCTTATGACCAATTTGAGAAATTCTTTGGTAAAAAATCTGATAAGAATCGAAAATTATATAATGGAAGGATTCAATGCTATTATTACCAATATATTGGACCTAAACCTCCTAAAAAAACAAGGGATTAAACGCGCCCTTGTCTTTTTATATATTTTATTTTTTGATGTACATATTTTCTTGTCTTCCTACAAGTATAGATAGTAATATGGGTATGGAAATAATGCTCAATATATAAGAAGTAACCATTTCTAGCAACACTAAGATACATAAAAATACTCCTTTTGGAATCATATCTCCATAACCTACAGTAAAAAAAGTAACTCCACTAAAATATATACAATCAACAAGACTCTTTTTTCCTCCATCATCCATGAAATTACCATTTAAATCAGAAATAATATCAGGTGGAAGATTGTTAATTATGTAATAAAGAAATCCATAAGCAAAAATCACTATAGAAATTGATATAGTTATACTAGCAATGAAGAAAAGAAATCTATTATTATACATTAATTTCTGCCACTTTACGTGAGTATTTTCTAATGAATTTATTTCCTTCCATATATAATACATGTTATGCAGCATCAACATAAGCAATAGAGAAATAAATAATACGCTAAAAATAATTGGCTTTTTGAGATAAACAATTTCTTCATTTTTAGGAACATGTATAGCTATATATAATTCTGCTAATGCACTAATAGTTCCTATCATTAAAAATATAAGATTTATAAGAAACTTTTCTATAATATTTTTTTGATTGTATATAATAATCATTATGAATATAGAAATAGCGATATAAGTTATTATTCCTAAGAGCATATTAACTATGTTTATTCCCCCTAGATTTTTTATTTTTATATAAGTACTATATGCGTGTAATTAGTTTAATGATTACATATAATTATTTTAAATTTTCGGAAGTATTTGTTTACAATTTAAAAAGTATACATAATAAATATTATGTATACTTTTTACCCTATTTCATACTAATTGGCATTTAATCCAGCTTGATTTAACAAGTTCCATGGCTTATTATAATGAGGCTGGAAAAAGAAGTCTATAAATGCTAATTCATCTATTGTTATTTTTCTTTGGATACATACAGATATAGTATTTATAGCTTGAGTTAAATCTACCTTGGATATTATCTGAGCTCCTAGGATTATTCTTGAGTCCTCTGAATAAACTATCTTTAATTTTACATTATCGTGAGTAGGCATAAATTCAGGGCGATAACTATCTTCAACTGTTACTTCTTTAACTTTTATTCCCTTAAGCTTAGCTGAATATTCTGTTAAGCCTGTTGAAGCAATATTATAATCATATATCTTAATTCCAGAAGTACCTTGAGTTCCGATATACTTTGTGGTTGGTTTAATTAAGTTCCTAGCAACTAATGTTCCCATACGAACTGCATTAGTTGCTAAAGGAATATATTCATATGTTCCTGTAGGGTTATATAATACAGCGCAATTGTCTCCAGCTGCGAATACATCTTTATTACTAGTTCTCATATATTCATCTATTATAATTGCTCCGTTATCTAGCATATCAATTTTACCTTTAAGCATATCTGTATTAGGCTTGAATCCAATACATAGTATAACTAAATCAGTTTCATATTCGTTCTTATTTGTAATTACTCTTGAAACCTTTTTATTTTTTTCCTCAAATTTTTTAACTGTTTCTCCTAAGGCTAATTTTATTGAATGTTCCCTAAAAACTTCTTCAGCCATATCAGTAAATTCTTTATCCAAATATTTACTTAAAATTCTATCTTGAGCATCTATAAGTGTTACATTTTTACCATTCGACTCAAAAGCCTCTGCTAACTCAACTCCAATATATCCTGCACCTACTACTATTATGTTTTTCGCATCCTTGGCTTTTTCAATTATTGTATTAGAATGGTAAAAGTTTTTTGATAAAAGAATATTTTCTAAATCAATTCCTTCAATTCTAGGCATTATTGGCCATGATCCTGTTGTAATTATTAGCTTATCAAAATTATCTTTAAAAATATTGTTATCTTTTAAATTCTTTACCTTAATTTCTTTATTATTTATGTCTATATCTAATACTTCATGCATCATTTTAGTTTTTACACCTAATTCTTCTAATTTGTCTGGTGAACAATAAAATAAGCCTTGACGGTCTTTTACTACACCTGCTATATATAGAGCAATTCCACAGGATAAAAATGATATATTATCATTTTTTTCATAAACAGTTATTTCAGCATATGGATATAAATTTGCAGTATTTAATATAGCTGCTGTTCCAGCATGTGTACAACCTATAACAACTATTTTCATAAATTCTTCCCCTTTCTCATTGTCTTTTATATAATAAGTATTTATATGTTATTATTTTGCAATAAAATTAAATATATGTTGCTAAATAATATAAAATTTCATAATTGATAATATTAAATTAATTCTCAAATGTAAAACTTAGTCTATATAAAAATAAGTTGGTAAATGTCTATTTTTATTTTTGGCCCTACTGGACTATTCTCTGTTTCTCTAGGCCCACTATTTTGCCAATTACAATTATCACAAATATCGAACATATCTACTTCATATTTTAACCTTATCATAATAAGTCACTTTGTTTTATCTACTTAAGTCACTTTTCTTAAGAGAGTTATTAGCAAATCCAATAAATGATACTTCTCCAATAGTATAATTAATATGTTCTTCTGAAATCATAGAACCATTATACGAACCTTGAAACTTATATCTATCCATAGTTGAATTTGTCCAATACTCAATATATGTAAAAGTTTGTTCATCTATTTGTCCTTCAACTTCGTTTATACATATATACTCTTATTATTGCTTCTAAGGTTATTTCTAATCCATTTGAATATATTGGGATTACTTACGTAGTAAATGCAAAAGAGCCTTTGCTTATCAGTCAATTCCGAATTCTCCAACTCGATAACTGCTTTAAGCTCAGGCTCTTTATTTATATTATTCTTACTTATATTTTTAGTTGCAACTTTTTCAGCCTTGGTTGCAACTTTTTTTACGGTTGTATTTAATTCACGGGCCTCCATTGTATTTATCTCTCTTTGCCTATAATTTTATAGTGCCTTCACTAATATTAAACTTCTCATCTGGTTTCTTAAATGTATAATTGCCAGTTTCATACTCAGCTCTAATTTCATTTTTATCTAGTCCTCTTATATTTGTTATTCTACATTGCCACCACCTCATATTGTTTGTATATAAAAAAGAGCCTAATAACTCTTTAATTTAATGTTTGACCTTTTTATGGTTCTATTTTGTTTAATACATTTAAACACATTCTGTTGAACGCAAGTTCTGTATCATTATTTTTTCTAAGATAGTTTCTATATATGTCTTTAGCTCCACTTCCAACAGTTACAGTAATCATTACTAAAATCTTAGCGTAACAATATCACTAAATTATACATATATTGTTAATGCATAGAAATTTTTGGAGGAATCATAGTGGAACATTCTCATAGTTACTCAGGCACAACAACATACAATCATGGTCACATTCATCATTATGGCGGAGTTACATCCAAAGCACCAAGCAGAGTACCTCATACTCATTCCATGAAAGGCGAAACAACCTATAACCACGAGCATGACCATGATTATGAAACCAGAACAGGTCCAGCAATAATGCTGCCTAATGGACTTCATTATCACTATTTTGAAACTAGAGTAAAACTTGAAAACAGTCATATTCACTGTATAGCTGGTTATACCAGTGCGGATTAATTAATTTCAATTGATTGTCTAAGGAGAATATAGCACTGTAACTCTATTTTCCTTAGACATTTTCCATTTATGCTGCTCCATTACTTTTAATAACTTCTTTAACATCTTGTAAAACTTCTTTTATATTTCTATTTACATTTATTACATAATCATAAAGAACTATTTTAAATACTTTTTTATCATGTTCAATTTTTTTTAGACTTTTAGTTCCGCCAGCCTTTACTATTCTTTTATACCTAGTGCTTTCATCAGCTTTTAAATTTATTTGCTAGTTCTAAAAAATTTAAACAAGCAGTAAAAAACTCCTAGGCTCGGATCTACCACTGGATACCATTATTTTTAGAATAAATATAAAAAGGCTGTTGACAAAATGTGTTTATCAACAGCCTGAACTCAACTTATACGAAATCGAGCTTTTTTTATTATTTTTATACTAATTTTTTTGTAAATACATTTTCTAACCCAAGTTTTTTAATTCTATCTTTAATTTTATCTTTATCAATTGTATATAATCCTAACTGTTTCATTCTATCAAAATATATTGAACCTGCAAAAGTAAATCTACTCTTTCTATCCTTATCTTCTAAAAATCTCTTATTTGAAAAATCTATAATGTCACCAATGACAGTTTCATTTGGTAAGCTTAGTAGTTTTTTACCTGCTGCATATCTAGCAGCATTATGTCCAGCAAGAGAACCTGTACATATTGCTTCTGTATGTCCTACAAATAGACCTGCCTTTTCCCCTCCACAGAATAAGTTATCTATACCCTTTACTTTCATAGTATTATCTCTAGGAGTAATTGCCAAGTACCTTATTGAATTCCCTTTGCCACCAGCATACGGATCTATATATTTTACATGTTCTAATCCTTTAATTTTTCTTAACTTTTCCAATGGATAATAAGATGTCATTAACTTTACATGTCCTGTGTCTAATAATACTACATTTTCAGCAAATTCTTTTAAAGCATATTGCTGGCAAACTTTTATTTTTAGTTTATCTAAATTAACATCTTCTTCAGGAACCTTTAATACTACTACTCCTTTTTCCTCCAATTCATCAACTATTTCTTTATCTATACTTTCTTTACATAGTTTACAAGAACCACTAAATGCTCCGTATACCTCATCTGCTCTTTCTCCTCTTAAATCCTCAATTCCAGCTCTTTGGCTTATGCTTATTCTTGGACCAAATGAAGGACATCTTAAAACGCACATAGAGCATCCATTTCCATATCTTAAACAATTGCCCATAGGTCCTGTTGTTCCTGTAGTTTCTATGAACACATCACCTTCCTCATAGTTTCCATCACTTGTATATATGCCTATAATTTTATTATTTTCTTTTTTTACATTTATAACTCTAGATATAAGCTTTAATTCTATATTCATGTCTTCTAGGTATTTTCTAACTTCTGCTTCTATTCTATTAACATCATATAACCAGGCATGTTCATGTCCTGGAAAATTTATATTTTTATGTCTGCTATTTTTATCTGTTATATTTATTAAATCACCAGCTCCAAGTGCTATTAATTCTTCGCTAGCCGTGTATCTCCCATTATTCCTCATTATTCCGCCAACATTTCCAAGTCCTAATATCATATCAGTCTTTTCGTATAATACTACTTGAGCTCCAGCTTTTTTAGCAGTTATGGCTGCTGCACATCCTGCCCAACCTCCGCCTATTATAATAACCTTCATATTAGTCTCCTCCCTTCAAAAATATACTTAGGATCAACTTGTAATTTACATAGCCTTTTAACTATATGTCCTTTAAATCTTGCCGTACACGCTCCACATACTCCTTCACCACAACACATCTTTGCATTATTACAGCAGGAATAATTGAAGTCATCTCCCAAGTACTCCATAACTTTATATATAAGAATATCAGCTCCAGAACAATGTATTAAATTAATATCATATTTATTCACTATATTTTGTAATATTTTCTTTAAATCATTTGTCAGCTCTCCGCAATTAAAAGTAGAGCATTCTATAACTTTTACATTATATAATTTAATATAATCTTCTACAAAGTTCTCATTATACTCAGCCTTGTCTAAAATCAATGTAACGTTATTGTCATTAGCACAGAGTTTTTTCATAATCGGTATCATTGGTGCTAGTCCTATAGCTCTTGCTATAATTATAGAATTTCCTTTTTTTGCATTCAATATATGCCGTACTCCTAGAACACCATTCCAATAAGGAGCCTTTACTAAAATATCTTGATTCTTATTTAATTCATCTATTTTCTTAGTTTTGGATGCAACAACTTCTATAGCTACTGTTATTGTATTGTTGAGAGTATCTATGTCCATAATTGAGATTGGAGCATTAAAGTATTCTTCACAGGAAGGATTTCTCAAAAATACAAAACTTCCAGGGCGCACTAAAGATTGGCTTAAATCATATGGAACTTTAATAGTAAGTATTATCAATTTATTATCAATTTTTTTCTTATCAACTATGTTGCATAGATAATGCTTTCTTCCGTTTTTAGCTTTATTTCCATTCCATATATATTCTTGATATATACAAGTCCCTTTCCAGTTTATACAGTCGCAAAAGGTCTTACTATTAAGTTCCGAACATAGAATACAGTCCCCTGTTTCAGCTAAATGGCAAGGACAATATTCACTTCCGGCATCTATACAATCAATGATCTCATATTTCATCCTAATGCCTCCTATTAACAACTATACTAATAAAATATTTTACTTGCTATCCTTTTGTTACACTATTATCTATAAAATTAAGCAACATGGAAAATCTTCTTCAACTTATTGAGAATATAATAAAAACACATAAAAAAATATAAGTCTTAATTATACTAAGACTTATATTTTTTAGTGGTGCTTTATTTATAATAAAACTTCAATAGACTTAAGTTCATCTATTCGTATTTCTTTATTTAGCGCTTTTATATTAACTTTTTCAATTTTTTTAGATGCCATAAAATATTTTATAAGCTTTAAATAATTAATACTTTCAATAGCTTTTTTAGCCTCTTCTTCATTTAGTACTTCTTTTCTATTATCCTTATAATTTAATGTTATTATCATTAAATTACCCCCACTCAATATAATACACTATAATTTATATTATTTTATTAAGTAAAAAATACATCTAACTTACATTTTTTCTAGATAATATTAGCATATAAAATAAAAAAAGAAGCCTTAGCTTCTTTTTAAAAATTTTTTTATAATTTCCTTAATATTTTTATGAATTTTAGTATCTATATTATCTTTACTTATCAATACAGTAGTTTTAACTAAACTTCCATTTTTATAAATACACAGTCTTCCAAGTGGAGTCCCAGAATTAATCTTTCGTGGTATATTAGTTGGTTTTATAACTTTTGTTTCTAGATTTTCTTCTAATGCTACCGGAATTATTACATCTTCACTTGAGATTAACTTTATGTTTTTATTTCTATCACAGACTATATTATCTATTGTTTCTCCTTTAGTCGCAATTTGTTTAAATTTAAAATTTTGTTTAATATGATCATAAATTTTTTTTGTTTCGTCCCATCGTTTATTGCTATTAAGAACTACTATAATTATATCATCCTTTTCATCATGTATAGATGAAACTAAGCACTTTCCTGCACCACCTGTATATCCTGTTTTAACTCCATTTGCATTTGGAATTTGATATAGTATCTTATTAATATTATGATAACTTCGTGTGAATCCATATTCATTTGCATCTACATATTTAGAACTTACAATTTTATTGAAAATTTCATTTTCCTTAGCTTTCGATGTAATTAAAGCTAAATCATATGCAGTTGAATAATGATATTGGCTATCAAGTCCATGAGGAGATTCAAAATGCGTATTAATAGCACCTATCTGCAATGCATATTCATTCATTAATTTTAAAAATTCATTTACACTTCCACTTATCCCTTCAGCAATGGCTATTGCAGCATCATTACCAGATCTTAACATAAGACCATAAAGTAATTCTCTTAGAGTTATAATTTCTCCTTTTTTATATCCTACCTGAGATCCATGAATATTAGCTGCCTTCTCTGATATTTCTATTTTCATGTCTAAATTTCCATATTTCAGTGCTATCAAAGAGGTCATAATTTTTGTAGTACTAGCTATTGGTATTAACATATCAGAATTTTTTTCATATAACACAGCTTTAGACTTGCTGCTCATAGCTATTGCACTTCTAGCATCAACATATAATCTTTTCGATTTAGCCTCTACTTTATATGCAAAAATTATATTAAACAATATAAGTAAACATGCTACTAAACAGAACTTAGTTTTGTTTTTCATATTTGGTTCACCTCTCTTTATATTTATTTTTTTCATAATTTTATATTAATAATCAAGAAACTTTTTCCGGTTTACATTTTATCTAAATTTACATAATAAAATATATGTAAACTAAAATATTTTATTTGTTTTTATAAAAATTCATATTATCAGTAAATATTGGTAATAATAATGATTATAAAGAAATTTGGAGGAGTATTTGTGATTTGGTTACTTATTATAGGCTTGATTTTTTTTATTCCACTTCCTATATATATAACTTTTGAATATAAAAATAATACTATTAACATTTATTTATATAGGTTTAAAATATCTCATTCTAAAAGATTTCATAATAAATCAACCAATACTATGAATGGTTTTCACTCTCAAAGTTTTTATATAAATATTATGAAAAAACTACACAGTAAATTTTTTTATGATACTATATTTAAACCTTCCATAAGTTTATACATTGATTTATGCTATGGCCTAGAAGATGCCTTTATAACAGCACTTTTATATGGAATTCTTCATAGCATATCTAATACTGTATATAATTTACTATCTAACATATTTAGAATAAAAAAATTCAAATCAAATATTAAGTCAACTTTTAATAAAACAGTTTTAAGCTTTACAATAAAAAGTATAACTTTTATAAGTTTAGTTAAAATTATCTATATAGTTATAATGGTACTTATATATGTAAAGAAGAAAAATAAATTTTATTTAAATCCTAAGGAGGTAAGCTGAATTGGAATCTCATCCTATTGAAAATCTAATGAAAAGTATGCTGGAAAATTTAAAAGATATGATAGATGTTAATACTGTTGTAGGTGATCCTATAAAATCTGTCGATGGAACTACTATAATTCCTATCTCTAGAGTATCATTGGGATTTGTATCTGGAGGAAGTGAATTCTGTTCAATAAAAACAAAGGAAGATCATGAAAATTATCCTTTTGGTGGTGGAACTGGTTCAGGAATTTCTGTAAAACCTGTAGCATTTTTAGTTATAAAAGATAATTTAATAAGATTACTTCCTGTTGATCAAAATAACATAAATATTTTTGATAGAATACTAGAGCAAATACCTCAGTTTATTGATATGTTTAAAAAGACAACCAAAGCTGATAAGAAATGTAAAGACAGTGAAGAGGAAGAATAATGACATCATCCTTCCTCTTCACTGTCCTGAATGAACTCATTTAATGATGGCATCTGCTCTAAATTTTGTAATCCAAAGTATCTTAGGAATTCATCTGTTGTTCCATACATTATTGGTCTTCCTAAAACATGTTTTCTTCCAGATTCTTTTATGAGATTTCTTTCTAGTAGTGTTTGAATTGCTTTATCACTTTTAACCCCCCTAATTTCATCGATTTCTACCCTTGTAATAGGTTGTCTATATACTATTATTGCTAAAGTTTCTAAGGCAGCTCTTGATAATGATTGTCTACTATTAGTTTTTAGTAACTTTTGTACAAAACTACTATTTTCTGACTTAGTAACAAGCGTATATTCATCATTCATATTAATCAATAATATTCCTCTTTCTTCTTTCTCGTATTCTTTTTTTAATTCTTGTAATAATTTATATGTATATTCTATATCACACTCTAATATATCAGCTATTTCCTTAATATTCATAGCCTCTCCGCTTACAAATAATATTGATTCTATTATTGAAAAATATCTTTTTTTCATAGATACCTCATTCATCTCTAATTGATCTACACTCCTACTCTTCATTGTTTTTTATCTCCTCTATATATATTTCTTCAAAATTACACTCCTGTACTACTGATACTATTCTTAATTTTATCAATTCTAATAATGCTAAAAATGATACTACTATTTCAATTTTATTTTTACATTCATTCATAATTTTTGAGAAAATTATTCTTTTTTCTTCATGAATTCTTTTACTCAATTCCTCAATTTTATCTTCAACTTTAAATCTATCTATAGGAATTTCCCTTTCTATCGTATTTCCTGTATTCATCTTATTATTATAAATAGTTATTAAATTATTATATATGTTAAACAATTTAAGTATAGTAATACCTTGCAATAATTCTTCTGTATTATAATTTGTTGCTTTATTATCTTCAATAATCTCAGGCTTTTTGGAAAACATAATCTCGGAAGTCTTTTCTTTTTCTTTAAGCCAATCCGCAACTTTCTTAAATTTTTTATATTCTATAAGTTTATCCATCAAATATTTTCTAGGATCTTCTTCCGTATCTTCATTATCTATATTTTCTTTAGGAAGAAGCATTTTTGACTTTATTTCTAAAAGAGTAGCTGCTATAACAATGAATTCAGAAGTTATATCTAAATCCATCTCTTTCATATTATTAATATAATCTAAATATTGAGTTGTAATATCATGTATTTTTATATCATATATTTCCATTTTGTTCTTTTTTATCAAATATAATAATAAGTCAAAAGGTCCTTCAAAATTTTCAATTTTTATGCTTATTGACATTAACTATCTCTCCTAGTTTTGCGTATAAGTATTGCTTCTCGTTAAGTATACCAGTATTTAATTTCAACAATAATAAGCGTTTAAGTATTTCTCTATACTGTTTACCTTTTTTTATTCCTAAATTTATTAAATCTTTGCCAGTTACATTTAATGATATATTATTCATATTTTTTATATAGTTAAGTATTAAGTATTTATATGACTTATTAAAACTTATTAATTTTATGTCAGTATCGCTCATTCTGCTTAATATATTATAAATATTGAAATTATTAATATCACTATGAAGCAATCTATCTAATTTATAGGTTAGATTTTCAAAATCTCTAAAAGCAGATTTTAACTCTTTTTTTAATACTGAATTATTAATAAGTAGTTGTCTATGATTTTTATTTTTCATAGAAATAAATAGATTTATTAATCTATCATCCATACATGTATAATTATAAATCTTTTTTCCTATATTAAATAAATTAAGGTCTATTTCCAAGATTCCTAATTCATTATACATTAATATATTTTTTATCCAATTTGTTTCGCTGCATGCTATTAAAATTTCTCTTACAATTCTATCTGAACTTATAGTATTAAAAACCTGTGCATCTATACATTCTCTTATCTCATATAGATCATTTATATAAAAGTTATACCTATTAGCATATTTTATAGCTCGAAATATGCGGGTTGGATCCTCATTATAACTATCTATATGCACTTTCTTAACTATTCTATTTCTTAAGTCTGCTACTCCATTATAAGGATCAATGATTTTGTTATTTACTATATCGTACCCTATAGCATTTATAGTAAAGTCTCTTCTATACAAATCGTCATAAATATTTGATGGTATTATATTAGGTAAAGCTCCGGGAAACTCATATTCTTCTTTTCTACATCTTATTAAATCCAATATAACTCCATTTTTAAATGTTATGGTGCTGGTTTGAAATTTTTCATAATACTTATATTCTTTTACAAAATCAATTTTTTTTATAATATCAATAGGATTGCATTCTATACATATATCTATATCTCTTGGTTTCTTATTCAATAAAAAATCTCTTACTACTCCACCTACTAAATAAGCTTTTCTATTATGTTTTAGACACTCTTTTTTTATTAAATTTATTATATTTAGTTCATCATAGTTAAAATGAGATAATATATTCATATGCTTTACCCCTAGTATTATAATATAAATTTATATTATAATACTACAAACAAAAAGTCCACATTCCTTAACGCTGTGGACTTTTAATATTTATATTGCATTATCAAATAAATTCATAAGATTGTATTTTATACTATCTAGCAAGTTATAAGTTTTAATATCTCTATCGCTATAAACCGGCACTTTATTATAAAGCTTGCCATTCACATATACTTCACAATATCCTATAACTTCATATTTTTTATATTCTTTTTTATTAGTATTTAATACAACCTTAGTTTCTATTTTATTATCTACTCCTCTTTCTAATACTAATACTAAATCTTCTTTAGCTTTAGCAAAAAAGAACTTACTACCTTTCTTATTTAAATTGATTTTTTGTATATCACTATCTTTAGCTACAACTTTCTTAGATTCAAATTTAGAAAATCCATAATTCATTAGCATACTTGCATCACGGTTCCTTATTTTATAAGTAGGAGCGCCCATTATTACAGCTAACATCCTAATATTGTTTCTTGTAGCTGTAGCTGATATACAATACTTTGCTTCATTTGTAAATCCAGTTTTTAATCCATCACATCCCTTATAAAATCTTACCAATTTATTGTGATTTACAAGTTCAATAGGTTGTTTCCTACCTTCTGATATTGTTTCCATATATGTTCCCGTATATTTTAGTATATTATCATGCTTTAATAATTCACGAGACATTATTGCTATGTCATAAGCGCTACTTAAGTGACCCTCTGCAGAAAGTCCATGACAATTTTTAAAAGTTGTATCATTCATACCTAACTCTTTAGCTCTATTATTCATCAAGTTTACAAAAGCTGCTTCACTTCCAGCTATATATTCTGCTAATGCCACTGCTGCGTCATTTCCCGAAGCTATGGCAACACCTTTTATTAACTCCTCTACTGTTCTAACTTCTCCAGTATCTAAAAGCATACTACTACTACCATTACTTCCAGCTTTTTTAGCATTTTCACTTACTACAACTTTATCGGATATTTTTATTTTTCCAGAATCTATAGCTTCCATAGTTAGAAGCATGGTCATTATTTTTGTTACAGATGCTGGTGCAAATTTATCATGTATATTCTTTTCAAATATAATTTTACCAGTAGATGGTTCCATTAAAAGACCTGATCTTGCCTCTATATCAAGGCCACCTTCTCCTTCTACTTCTATTGCTTTTGCATTTATGGTAAAAATCTGGCTAATAAAAGATATTAATAAAATTATACATATTAATAATTTGTTCTTAATCTTCATATTTATCCCCTTTCTAGTTACCTATAGATTTATAATTTTAGTTTTACCAATTTAAATAAGATTATCACAATATTTATTATTTGAAATAAAAAAGCACATCTTGAGCATTTAAGCTCTGGGATGTGCTTTTTTATAAACATCAGCTATTTTATTTTGTTTATATATACTAGTGTAAATTTGAGTAGTAGACATAGTATTGTGACCCAAAAGTTCTTGAACTATTTTTATGTCAGCACCATTTTGAAGGAGATGTACCGCAAACGAATGCCTTAAAGTGTATGAATTGATTTTTTTATTAATCTTAGCTTTTTTAGCATAAGCTCGTACTATCTTCCAAAAACCTTGTCTAGTCATTTTCTTACCTCTTACATTAGAAAATAACAATTCCGAATTATCCGTATAGAGTTTGTCCCTAATTTTTATATATTCTCTTAAGTATTCTACTGCATAATTGCCTATTGGTATAATTCGCTCCTTGTTACTGCTTTTTTTACACCTAATATAAGATAATTTTAAATTTACATCAAATATGGTCAAATTTAGTAATTCTGACACTTTTATACCTGTAGCATACATAAGCTCCAACATCGCTTTATCTCTTATTCCCTTATAATCGGTACAATCAGGAGTAGCTAAAAACCTATCTACTTCTTCTACAGTAAGAATTTCAGGAAAAGTTCTTTTATTTTTAGGTATCTGATAATTAAAAAATGGAGTTTCATTAATCTTTCCTATGCTTACTAAATATTTGTAAAAACTTCGTATTGCTACTAAATTCCTTATAATCGAGCTATTAGCTTTACCTTGCCTCTTTAATACTTGTACATAAGACATTATAACTAAAGTATCTATATCCAAAACATCCTCATTTCTATCATTTAAAAATGATAGAAATTTAGAAATATCTCTTCTATATGCATCTATAGTATTATTACTCAACTTATTTTTTCTCATTTTTTCAATAAATTCAATCAAATAGCTATTATTATTCATATTATATCTCCAGCTTATATAAATTGTATGATTATGAACTGTATCATAATTTAAAGAACCTATTAATCATATAAGTATATTTATATAGTATAATCTCATACCCACTCAAAATATTAAATACAAAGGTAATATCTCTATATCTATTAAACTCAATAATAAATTTCCATAATATAAAATCAATTATTTTAGGAATAAGTATTCCAAGCGTAAAAATTATAAGATAACACTTTAATAGCAGCACAACAAACCTATAGGCTAATATATATTTATTACCATTCATATTATAAAGCTTACTCCACTATATGCTATAAATTTTAATATGTTTGGAGATATATATCCTTCAATAATAAAGCCTACAAACATAAACACAGTTATAAAAACAAATAATGTAGAGTATGCTGCTATCTGAGTTAAATTCCCGCCTTTATTTATGGATTTAGGAGAAATATTTCTTAAAAGCATTAAAGAAAACTCTATTGCAAGTACTGATAAAATAATAATACATGGTATATAAACAATGTTTTGAGGAAAAACAATAAGTAAATCTATTAAAATTCCTTTACTACCTAACCCATTTATGAATAGACTAGATGTAAAACCTATAGTAAATCCTTTAAATAAATCAATAATTAGTATTATAGGCGCACCCAATATAGTAAGCCCTAAAAACCATATAGCTAAAATAATAGTCATATTATTTTTAATAGCCTCAATAAAAATATATCTTCTATTCACTTGCGCTCCATTAATTGTTTCGCAAATGTTTCTAAAATAAGTTATAAGGTTAGATTTTTCTACGCTCCCCATATATTTAACCGAATATATTCCCATCACTATACCTATACATAAAAACAGTACAGTAATTAGATATAAAATTAAATTTTGAGTTATATGATTTATTAACTTATATGAAGTCTTATTGTCTTTCACTTCTATACTCCTCCTTTTGTTAATCATCTTTTTTATGTTTATGATTACAAAAGAAGTTATATGCATAAATAGTTTTTAGATAAGCTTCATGTTATATACTAACTAATTTTATTTTTTATCTTAGTTTATTTACAATCAAAAATCAAAGCGCTCCAACTCTTGCTACTTATGTTTTATCAATTAATCTACGTTCGTTTATTATTTATTTTATATTCATAGTTAGAATAAATCAATATATTTTTACAATTATTACTACATATCTAAAAAACATTAGTTTTATCATAAATTATAATTTTTTCTTATATAATTAATATTTTTTATAAAAATAGACTTCCTCCATACTACTTCTTATAAATGAAGAAAGTCTATCGTTATTATTTTTTAACTCATACACAAAATTTGCATATTTAAGTAAAATCTACTTTGCTTTTTTATATAGTTTGTCGTTATAAATTATTCATAAATACTTGATTTCACTTGTACTAGCTAACTTTATTTTTTAACCTTAGTTTATCTGCAACCATAGCTATAAACTCGCTATTTGTTGGTTTACCTTTTCCATTATGTATTGTATATCCAAATATTCTATTTATAGTTTCAACTTGTCCTCGTGACCATGCAACCTCTATAGCATGTCTTATAGCTCTTTCTACGCGACTCGCAGTAGTGTTATATTTCTTAGCTATTGATGGATATAGTTCTTTTGTAACAGCTGACAAAAGTTCAACATCATTAACAACCATACTAATAGCCTCTCTAAGATACATATATCCTTTTATATGTGCTGGCACTCCTATTTCATGTATTATATTTGTTATCTCAGATTCTAAATCTAGTGGTTCATTTCTTCTAATGTTTATATCCTCTGTTTCTATTAAAGAAGCTGTCTTTCTAGTTTGTTCTCCTGATATTGTATTATTAAACATTTGCCTAATTCTCTTTGTAAACACATCCATATCAAACGGCTTTACCACATAGTAATCTGCACCAAGAGTGATTGCTCTTTGAGTAATCTTATCTTGTCCTACTGCTGATAATACAATTATTCTTGGTAATGGATCAATATTCATAGCATTTAATCTTTCTAAAACTCCTAGTCCATCTAAATGTGGCATAATTATGTCAAGAACTACTAAGTCAGGCCTTTTCTCTTGAATTAACTTTAAAGCTTCAATACCATCTTTTGCAACTCCTGTTACAACAATATCCCTTTGATTCAGTAAATAATCATTAAGAATATTACAAAATTCTTTATTATCATCTGCAATTACTACACTTATTTTATTATTTTCCATATATATCTCCCCTTCACAATTTCGTTCCATTTGCTAACGATTTATTTATTCGACAAAAGAATAATATTTCCTTCTTATTTAGGAATTTCTTCTAAAATTAGGATAAAATAATAAAATAAAAGATAGCTTTTGCTATCTCTTATTTTACTATTTTATATAATTAATTACTAGATTATTGTGCTAAAATACCAGCATCTTTAAGCATCCATTCTATATATATTCCATAACCTACATCTGGTCGATTAATTAAAACATGGGTAACTGCTCCAACTAGCTTATTATCTTGAATTATTGGACTTCCACTCATACCCTGAACAATACCGCCAGTTTTTTTTAAAAGTTCTTCATCGATTACCTTTATTACCATGCTCTTAGGACCTGGATTATCTTGATGCAGTAGTTTTTCAATTTTAATATCATACAGTTTAGGCTCTGATCCATCTATTGTAGTTAATATTTTAGCTGGACCTTCTTTTATTTCATTTCTTAGCGCAATTTTTATAGGTTTATTATATTTACTAGAAATTAATTTCTCATTTCCATTACCATATATTCCACACAAAGTATTTTTATTTACATTTCCTAAGTCTTCTTCTTCATTTATAAATATGCCTCTAAGTTCTCCGGGGTTTCCCTTTTCTCCCTTTCTTATAGAAATAATAGAAGATTCAACAATCTCTCCTTTATTGATTTTTAATACTGTACCAGTATCAACATCTGTTATAGGATGACCAAGTGCTGCAAATTTTTTACTTTTACTGTCATAAAACGTTAATGTTCCTACTCCAGAGGTGGAATCTCTTACCCATAAACCAATTTTATATACATTATCTGTTTTATCTTTTACAGGTTTTACTTTCTTTTCTAAAGTATTATTATTTCTTTCTATTATAATATTTAATTCTCTATTTTTACTTGAATTTATTTCTTTAATAAGCTCTTCAGAACTATTTATAGATACTCCATTAACTTTAGTTATTATATCTCCTACCTGTATACCACTCTCTGCCGATGGGCTGATTATTTTTCCTTTTATACCTTCTACATCTGAAAGAGCTACTACTAAAACACCTTTAGTATTTAATTTTACTCCTACTGGTGTTCCTCCGGGATGCACATAGATTTCCGGTACTGATCTTACAGAAACTGACTTAATTGGAAGTATACCCAATAGACTCACATTTACTACTTCATCATAAATTTTTGATTTTTCAATATCAAAATCAGTTCTATTTAATTTTATAATATAATTGGATTTTAATTCCTGACCTTCTCTTAAAAAAATTGTACTTGGTATACTTTGAGTTTTAAAATATAAGAGCATAACTAAAATCATTGTAGGAATCAAACTCCAGCATATTATGCATTTCTTTTTGTTTTTCATTTTTATACCTCCTGCATAACATACTTTATTCAAGTTTAATTTGCCCTTTTAGAGTTTAATTATGCTAATGTATACTTGTATATAGAGTAATACTTTAATAGAGAAACAAATATATGAAATTAATTTAAAAAAAACGAAAAAATAATTCATAATCATATGCTGATTATGAATTATTTTTATGTAGAACCAACTCTTTTTTTCGATTATAGGCAAGATTAACCATTTCTTTAGAATTTTTTAATGTAAGTTCAGTAATTTCTGAACCTCCTATCATTCTTGCTATTTCATGTTCTTTTTGTAAGTTATCTATTTCTTTTATAGTAGTGAAAGTCTTTTTATTTACTACATTCTTAGAAACTAAAAAATGTGCATCTGACATACTTGCAATTTGTGGTAAATGAGTCACACAAAATACTTGATGTGCATTAGATATCAAATACATCTTCTCAGCAACTCTTTGAGCTATTCTTCCACTAATTCCAGTATCTATTTCATCAAATATAACAGATGGAATTTCATCTTTATCTACAAAAACAGTCTTTAGACTTAACATTATTCTAGACAATTCTCCTCCTGAAACTACCTTATCTAAAGCTTTTAAAGGTTCTCCTGGATTAGTTGATATCAAAAACTGGACTTTATCGCATCCATTATCATAGAATTCATCTTGAAAGTCAACTTTAATTCTCAATATGCTCTTTTCAAGTCCAACATAATCTAATTCTTCTTTTATTCTTTTTTCTAATACTTTCCCAATATCTACTCGTATATTATGTATTTCTTTTCCGTAGCATACCAATTCTTGAATAGTTTTAATTCGCTCTTTTTTTAATTCTTCAATAATTTTTTCACTATGTATTATATCATTATATTGCTTTTCTATTCTTTTTTTATATTGTAGAATATCTTCTATAGTTTTTCCATACTTTCTTTTTAGGGAGTCGATTTGAAATATTCTGCTATTTACATATTCTAGTTCATTTTTATCATAGTGTATAGATTCTTGCATATTTCTGATTTCGGATATAATTTGCTCTATATTAAAATAAGTGTCTTCTACAGAATTTGTTATGTTTTTTAATTTATCCATATGTTTGTCAACATTTTTAAGTTCGCGAATAACTCTATTTAAACAATCATAAACCGATATAAAAGTATCGTTACTATTATATAGAATATTATAGCTATTTGATAATGCATTATTTATTTTTTCAGCATTATTCAATATAGCATATCTTTCCTCTAATTTTTTATCTTCACCTATTTTTAATCTAGCATTATTTATTTCTTCAATTTGATATTTAAGAAAATCAGTTAACTTTTCCTTTTCTTCATCTTGTGATTTGAATTGTCTTATTCGTTTATCTATATCTAATAATTGATTATATTTTTCACTATATTGCTTCAAAACATTATTTAATCTATCATCACCAAATTTATCTAAATAATTTATGTGGGAAGCAGAATCTAATAATTCTTGATTCTCATGTTGTCCATGAATATTTATAAGAGTATTAGCTATCTTTTTTACGTTAGATAGTAATATTGATTTACCGTTAATTTTAACTATACTTTTTCCTGACTTAAAGGTTTCCCTGCTTATAATCAATAAATCATTATATTCGATTTCCATCTCATTCATAATCTTTTTTGTATTACTGTTCAAAATATCAAAAATGGCTTCAACAAAAGTTCTATTTTCACCTGTTCTTATTAAGCTTTTATTAAATTTACCTCCGAGGACATAATTTATTGCATCTATTAATATAGATTTACCTGCACCTGTTTCTCCAGTTAAAACATTAAAACCTTTTTCAAAATTTATAGTCAAATCTTCGATTAGTGCAAAATTTTTAATATTTAATTGAAGAAGCATATCACCCCTCCTACACCTAAGAAAGCATTCTTCTTAGCTTTTTTACTATGTCTTGAGCCTTATCTTCACTTTTAGCTAAAATAAATATAGTATTATCTCCTGCTATAGTTCCAGCAATTCCTTCAAAGTTCATAGAGTCTATAGCTTCCGCAGCTGCTGGGCCTGAACCAGATAAAGTTTTTACAACTACAAAATTTTGGACATTTTCAACACTAATCACTGTATTAGCAAATATTTTCACTAATTTATCAGATAGAAATCCATCGCTTTGAAATATGGTAGCATATTTATATTTACCATCTTTTGATAAAACTTTAATAAGCTTTAATTCCTTTATATCTCTTGATACAGTTGCTTGTGTTACATCCATACCGCTCTTTTTTAATTCTTCAGCTAATTCCTCTTGTGTCTCTATATCTTTTGTGTTTATAATCTCTAAAATTCTTGCGTGACGTTGAATTTTCATTTTTCATCTCCCTATTTCATAAATTATAATTAAAAAATTTTCTTCCTTAAGACTTCAAAGTAATTATATCCATTTATTCTAACTAACTTACACTTAAAACTATACTTCTTTACTTCTATTCTCCTGCATTTTTCTAAATCTATAGCTTCCTGTCCATCTATAGTTAAAAAGACTTGTTCATTTTTACTATTTACTATGATGCTTATTTTACTACTACTTTCTAATATAATGCTTCTCATATGCATAGAATGAGGACATATAGGAATCAATGATATAACATCTAATGTAGGATATACTATAGGTCCTCCCGCCGATAAAGCATATGCAGTTGAGCCTGTTGGTGTAGAAATTATTACACCATCTGAATTAAAAGAAGTATAGAATTTATCATTTATATATATTTCATAATTCAATATTCTGGATAAAGTTCCCTTTGAAACAACTATATCATTCAGAGAATTATATAATTTTGTATTTCCATCAATATTAATCTCACATTGAAGCATCATTCTGTCTTCAATAGTGTAGCTTCCTTTACCTATGTTCTCAATAGCCTTTTCAATTTCTAAAATTTCAACCGCTGTTAAAAATCCTAAATGCCCCATATTTATCCCTAAAATTGGAACTTCGAATCTAGCTACAGTCCTAGCTGTCCTTAGAATAGTACCATCTCCACCTAAAACAATTATCATATCTAATTCTTTAGATTTAATTCTATCAAGATCAATAGAATCTCTATATATTTTAACTTCAACACCTTTAATAGACTGAGTTATCTTGTTTATTATATTCTCTATTATATTTTCATCGATAAATTTACTACTATTTATATTTAAGCCTATATTTTTCATTGTTCCTCCAATCACAAATTTTTATGTGAAGAATCAACTACAAAGTCAACCACTCTAAAATCAAAATCTGCTTTACAATTCTGATCTTTTGTAAAATATACTAGATATTCTATATTCCCCTCTGGTCCTTTAATCGGTGAATGTTCAAGACCTAATATTTTTTGATTGTTTTCTAAAAGAAATCTTAATATATCATTAATAACCTCTTTATGAGTGCTTGCTTCTTTAACTACTCCTTTTTTGCCTATTTTATCTCTTCCGGCTTCAAACTGAGGCTTAATTAGCGCAACTATTCCTCCCTTATCTGTTAATAAATTAATAATAGGTGGAACTATTTTTTTTAAAGATATAAATGATACATCTATACTAGCAAAATCAGGATAATCATTAATATCCTCAGTTGTTAGATATCTTGCATTTGTTCTTTCCATACAAATAACTCTAGGATCTGTCCTTAATTTCCATGCAAATTGTCCATATCCTACATCTACGGCAAAAACTTTTTTTGCTCCATTTTGAAGCATACAATCAGTAAATCCCCCAGTAGATGCTCCTATATCCATGCAAACCTTACCATTTAAATGTATATTAAAGCTTTTAATTGCCTTCTCTAATTTTAGTCCACCTCTGCTTACATAAGGCATTATGTTTCCTTTAAATTCTATATGTGAGCTTTCTTTAATTCTTTGCCCACATTTATCTACTCTTTGACCATCTACAAATATATCTCCAGCCATTATACTAGCTCTAGCTTTTTCTCTTGACGGAAAAAAACCTCTTTCAACCAAAATCACATCCAGTCTTTTGCTTTTTGCTGTTTCCATATCATGACTCCTTTAAGTATTATTATAAAATTTTTAATATGTTTTTAACAACTCCATCTGGATCTAGATAATTTAGTTTATATAAAATATCAACATTTCCATGAGGTATAAACTTATCTTCAAAGCCCAAATTTAATACTTTGATTTCACCATTTTTCTCTATAGTATTTATATATTCTAATATTAAACTTCCTAAACCTCCATGAATTACATTATCCTCCAAAGTCACTATTTTATATCCTTTTTTAACTAATTCTAAAATCAACTTCTTATCAATAGGCTTAACAAAACAAGCATTTATAACAGATAAATTAATTCCCATATTTTTCATTTTATCTGCAACTTCAACAGCTATTGCAACCATTTTTCCTGTAGCTATTACAGCTATATCCCCTTCTGACCTTAAAACTTCCCATTTTCCTTTAGTATATTCTTTTTGTATTGATAGATTTATTTTATCTCCTCCTCTAGGATACCTAATAGCTATAGGGAAATCCTGTTTTAAAGCCCATCTCATTATGTACTCAACTTCCCCCATAGATTTGGGAGCAACAATTGTCATATTTGGCATATGCGATAAATAAGATAAGTCAAAAACTCCTTGATGAGTTTCTCCATCATTTCCGACTATACCTGCTCTATCTATAGCAAAAATAACTGGAAGATTTTGATGGCATACATCGTGAAGTACCTGATCATAGGCTCTCTGAAGAAAAGTAGAATATACTGCAAAAATAGGCCTAAATCCTGCTTGAGCCATTCCAGCAGCAAAGGTTACAGCATGTTGTTCAGCAATTCCAACATCAAAAAATCTATTTGGAAATTTTTCACTAAAATCTTTTAAACCTGTTCCATCTCTCATAGCAGCAGTAATACCTACTATCTTTTCATTTTCAGAAGCTAATTTAACTATAGCATCACCAAATGCTTTAGAATAAGTGTTTCCACTTATTTTAGAGACCTTTCCTGTTTCTAAATTAAAAGCCGATATTCCATGAAATTCATCAGGATTTTCTTCTGCAAATTTATATCCTTTACCTTTCTGAGTAACAACATGTATTAATACTGGTCCCTTTATTTCTTTAGCTAAAGACATGACTCTAGTTAGTTCTTTAATATTATGTCCATCTATAGGTCCTAAGTATTTAATACCCATATCTTCGAAAAACATACCTGGTACTAATATTTGCTTTATTCCAGACTTTATTTTTCTTATGGAATCAGCTAAACCATTTCCAATGCTAGTTTTTCTTAAAGCATCATTAAAATCTTCTTTAAATTTATTATACTTAGGGTCAATTCTTATCCTATTCAAATAAGTGGATAATCCTCCTACATTTTTACCAATAGACATTTGGTTATCATTTAATATAATAATCAAATCTGTTTTTCTGTCTCCCACATCATTAAGAGCTTCTAAAGCCATACCACCAGTTAAAGCACCATCACCTATTACAGAGATAACATGATATTTTTTTTTGTTTAAATCTCTAGCTCTAGCCATGCCTAATGAGGCAGATATAGATGTGCTACTATGCCCTGTTTCAAAAATATCATATTCACTTTCACATCTTTTAGGAAATCCGCTTATACCTCCAAACTGTCTTAGTTTATCAAACTTGTCTTTTCTTCCTGTTAATATTTTATGTACATATGTTTGATGTCCAACATCCCATACTACTTTGTCTTCATCTAAGTTAAATACTCTATATAAACTTAATGTTAACTCTACAACTCCTAAGTTAGAAGCTAAGTGTCCTCCTGTTTTAGATACTTTATCAATTAGAAAATTTCTTATATCCTCAGCTAATCTTTCCAACTGTTTAAAAGACATTTTCTTTAAATCATCTATATTATTATAGGAATCAAGCATATTTTTCATATTATCATCTTTCCTTTGTATTAACATATACTGCCTAATTTTACACTGAAATTATACCACACACACTAAAAATTTCAAAGTTCCCAATAATACTACATTGCATTCTGTTACTTTTAATTAAATTTTTAATTAATATTCTCTCTCTAACAGAAATAAAGTTATATTCTTTAGATTTTCAATATTTCCGCAAATTCTATTCAGCAAACTTAATGATTCATCTGTTAATGATTTACACATCTCTTCACATTTTTTTAATCCAAATTTTGAAACAAAATTAGTTTTATTATTATTTTTATCACTATTTATATTCTTGCCTAATGTTTTTGTGTTTCCTATTACATCTAATATGTCATCCTTTATTTGGAATGCTAAACCTAACTTTTCTCCAAAAATGCTTAAAGTTTTTATATCTTCTTCTTTTGCTTCACCTAAAATAGCACCTGCTACTATTGCGCCTTTAATAAGCTTTCCTGTTTTATGCTCATGCATATAAAATAACTGCTCATCACTTATTTCTTTTCCCTCACTAATAATGTCTACTACCTGCCCTCCTATCATTCCTTCAACCCCAGCAGACTTAGAAATAATATAACAAGCTTCTAATTCTTTTTTCCCTCCTTTTAAACACTGTTCAAACATTATGTTCATTGCCTCATTTAAAAGGCCATCTCCTGCTAATACTGCTATAGCTTCACCATAAACTTTATGATTTGTAGGTTTTCCGCGTCTTAAATCATCGTTATCCATACAAGGTAAATCATCATGTATTAATGAATATGTATGAATCATTTCTAAAGCACATGCAATTGGCATAAAATATTCATAATTATCTTTATAAATGCTAGCTGCACATAGCATTAGTATAGGCCTTATTCTTTTTCCCCCTACTTTAATACTATATTCCATAGCTTCATATATTAATTTATTATAACTTCCTTTTCCTTTAAAATATTTTTCTAACCAATCATTTATTTCAATTTTTAATCTACTAATATCCATATTATTCATCAACCTCTATAAAATTTATTTCTCCTCTTTCAGTTAAGACCTTTATTTTACCTTCAGCTTCATTTAGCAACTTATATATTTTATTACAGATATTAATTCCATCTTCATAATTTTTTATAGAACTCTCTAAAGATAATTCGCCATCTTCCATTTGCTTAATAATAAACTCTAACTTATTCACTAAATCTTCGTAAGACTCTTTTTTTTTTCCCATTATTAAACCTCCAAAGTTTTTAAATGCAATCATTCTATTTTTTCAACATTACTTAAATTAACTTTAGCTTTGCCTTTTTTTAGAGTTATATTTATTACCTTATCCTTACATAACTGATTTACATCAGTTATCAATTGATTATTTTCATCTTCAATCACAGAAAATCCTTTATTTAATATATTCAATGGATTATGTGCTTGAATTAAAGAATTTAGTTTTGCCAAATGTTTTTTTTCATGCTCCAATTTTGATTCTATTGTGTACATCAGCTTATCTCTCATACTATCTAATCTAATATACTCATTTGCGATATACTTTATAGGATTATTTATTTTCAAATTGTTCATTAGAATAGTTAAATTGTCGTATTTGGAGTTTATACTATTTTTCATAATTTTAAACATTTTGTCTTTATATACTTCTATCTTTTTATTAAATTCACTTAAGCTAAATACAGCTATCTCAGCAGCTGCAGACGGAGTTGGCGCTCTCATATCACTAACAAAATCACTTATTGTAAAATCTGTCTCATGTCCAATGGCGCTTATAATTGGCTTATTGCAATCATATATGGCATAAGCTAAATTCTCATCATTAAAAGCCCATAATTCTTCTAAAGAGCCTCCTCCTCTTGCTAATATAATTAAATCTACATCATTTCTATTGTCAAAATACTTTATTCCTTCTATTAATTGATGGCTTGCTTCATCCCCTTGGACAAGTGATGGATAGATTATAAGTTCTACAGTAGGATTTCTTCTTCTTGTTACATTTATTATATCTCGTATAGCAGCTCCTGTAGGAGATGTAATTATACCTATTTTTCTTGCATATAACGGAATATCTTTCTTATGTTGCTCATCAAATATTCCTTCCTTATACAATCTTTTTTTCAATTTTTCAAATTCTAAAAATAAATTTCCTATACCTTCCTTTTCTAATTCTTCACAATAAAACTGATATAATCCATCTCGCGAATATACTGAAACTCTACCTCTTAATATAACATTATCTCCATCCTTAGGCATTGAAATAATATTCTCAGCATAACTTTTAAACATAATACAATTTATCTTACTATATTCATCTTTTAGGGAAAAATATATATGTCCACTGCTGTGTATCTTAAAATTAGATATTTCGCCTTTAACATAAGAATTTCTTAATATAAAGTCATTATCCATTACTTTTTTTATATAATTATTTAGTTGAGAAACACTTAATGTCTTTATATGCATATTAGCTTAATCCCTCACATAAATTTTTCATAAGCATAGTTGTTGTCATAGCTCCAACTCCTCCTGGTACTGGTGTTACAAAACTTGCTTTTTCTAAAACTTCATCAAAACATACATCTCCAACAAGCGTTCCTTCTATAACTGTGGTACCCACATCAATCACGATAGCTCCTGGTTTTATATACTCTTTTGTGATAAATCTAGGTTTTCCAATGGCTACTATTAAAATATCTGCATTACAGCAAATCTCCTTCAAATTATTTGTTTTAGAATGACAAATAGTAACTGTAGCATTCTCATTTAAAAGCAATTGCGATACTGGTTTTCCAACAATATTACTTCGTCCTATAATTACAGCATGCTTTCCCTCTATTTTCACACCTGTACTTTTTATTAATTCTATTATTCCTTTAGGAGTGCATGGTATAAAACATTTTTCTCCTTTATATAGTTTGCCTAAACTTAAAGTACTAAGAGCATCTATATCCTTTTCATGTGATATGAAAGATGTTATTTTAGCTTCATCTAAATGTTTCGGAAGAGGAAGTTGAAGAATTATTCCATCCACTTTGTTATCTTTATTTAAATCTTCTATAACTTTTATTAACTTTTCTTCCTCAACATCTTTTTCTAAATAAACACTTTTTACTTTTATCCCCAGCTTATTACATAGTTTATTTTGACTATTCATGTAGTAAGCCGAAGCATCATCCCTGCCCACCAAAATATTGGCTAGACAAGGAACTTTTTCTCCATTCGTATTTTTAAATTTAATAATTTGCTTAATCTCTTCCTGGATTTTTTTAGAAAGTTCTTTTCCATCTAGTTTAATTCCCATTACTTACACCCCAGATCATAATTTATTCCTGTATCATACTTCCAAGGACTCCATTTATAAATGAAGGTGAGTTATCCGTAGAATATTTTTTAGCAAGTTCTATACCTTCATTTACAGCAACTTTATTTGGTACATCTTCATTAAACACAATTTCATAGGTAGAAATTCTAAGTATACAAAGATCTATTTTTGATAACCTGTTTAACTTCCAATTTTTTAAATTACTTTCTATTTTTTTATCTATGAGTTCAAGATTTTCATTTATCCCTTTTATAATATTCTCTACATAACTAAAATCCACATCATGTAAATCCATATCTGTGTTTTCTTTAAAATTGTTTAATATTTCCTCGTACGATTCCTTATTAATACTCATTTCAAATAATAATCTCATAGCCACTTCTCTTGTTTTTCTTCTATTCATATTTTCCTCCTATAATTTATGTAATTACTATATAAAAAATAAACCTTATTTTAATTATTATCAACTTATTTATTCTTATGCATATTTAAACATGGAAACACCCTCTGATTTCAGAGGGTGTAAAATTAATCTTCATTTTCTTTAATCTTTTCTTCCGCTTTAGGAAGTACCACATTTTGAATATAAACATTAACTGCTGTTACATTTAATCCTGTCATAAGTTCTACTGACTTTTTAACATTTTCTTGAACCTTTCTAGCTACATCACCAATCTTAATACCATACTTAACTACTACATACAAATCTATCGTAGCACTGTCTTCTCCTACATTTACTTTAATTCCCTTAGAGACATTTTTCTTGCCACTAAGAATTTGAGTTATGCCTCCAACCAATGTAGTGCTCATTCCTTCAATTCCATCTATTTCTGAAGCAGCTAGCCCTGCAATAACTTCTACTACTTCATCCGATATCTTTACGATACCTGCTTCCATTTCCTTATTTAAATTTTCGTCCATTTATGTACCCCCTTGTTTTGATTACTTCAAAACAAATTATTCTTAAAGTTATTATATCAAACATAGCATGTTTTTACAAATATAATTATTCTTTTAATTGAATTTCTACATCTCGTATTTGAGTAACATCCATAACTACATCTTGGATCTGTTTCTGTTGACTTTCACTTAGTTTTTTAGATGATTTTATAATCACTGTAACTTTATTATCTTGAACATAGCATAATACATCTTCATAGCCTTTGCTCTTTAAAATAGTTTCTATTTGTGATTGATTAGTAGTTGCTAAAGCTAAATTAGTATATTTTTTAGATAACTCAGCTCTATCCTCTTTTGATGTATGTTCATCATCTATTAATGCTTTTAGATTTTGTAATGCCTGAGCTGCGTTATTATCTCTTATAATTTGAGCTTCTTCAAAATAATTTGAACCACTTGTATTTTTGCTCGCATCATTAAATGAAATAGCGTCCTTTCCGTTAGTTATGTCGTTTCCTGCTACATAATCTAAATCTGCATTTAATTTTGTAGCTAACACACCAGCACATACAATAAGTGCTAATAGGACAACAATAATAACTCCTTGTTTCTTATTCATTTAAATACCTCCTAATCGTGATTATTTTTATTTTCTCTTTCTTAAAAATTTATATGCTTTTGACCTTAAATATATGTTATTTTTTCATAGAGTACACGTTTACTTGATTTTCTTTTAATCCAAATAAATTTATAACAGCTTTATGGATTTGTAGCTTTATTAAATTGTTTTCTGCTCCTTCAGCTACTACACAAACTCCTGTAACCTCTGGCTTATATTTTTTTACTACAAAAGGCTCTGTTCCATTATCAGTATTCATCATAACAATAGTTCTTCCATCGTTCTTTTGTGTAATCTTCCTTGTTCCTCCATCTGTATCTTTTTCTTCAGTTAAGCTAGTAGAATCATTTATGTTTATTGCCGGTATCTGCTCTTCACCCCCTTTAAAGTAAATCATTACTTTCACCTTTCCCACTCCTTGAATATTTTCCAGTGTGTCCTTCAATTTTCTTTCCAGTTCTGCTTCTTCACTAGCAATTACTTCATCTTCCTTCTGATTTTTTATGGTTGATGCATTTTCTTCTATATTTTTCATATTTTCAGAATTGTTATTAGCTGTAGCAACACTCTTAGTCTTAAAAGTATTACTGATCATAGCTAGTAAAACTCCTATTAAAAGCAGTATAACTAAATTAGTAATATAACTTTTCTCATTTTTCTCCTTCACCTTACTTTTTAATTTTTCTGAATTAAATATCTTTTTAAAATCCATAAGCTCACCCTCTCTTTTACTTAAATTATATTAACTTCTTTAACTATAATTTATAAACTTTAATTTTTTCTTTAGGTATGCTAGTGATTTCGCTAAGATATTCCGTAATACTGTTGCTTTTTTTATTATCAATTGTTTCTTGACCATTTACTTCTTTACTATTTCCTACATTTACCTTTTCTATCTTTTTTACTTTTCCTTCATTAACCCCAACTTTTATTTCATTTATTATAAATTCTTCTTTTTTATCATCATATTTAACTTCTACACCTACTTTATAATCATCTTTAGGATATTTTTCTTTTAATTTCTGAATACATATGCTTTCCAAATTACTTGCAAAAACTTCTGTTGTATTATCAATACTATTTTTCTTATATTTTTCATAGTTTTCCTGATATTTTCTGCTATCAAAATATTGAGATGCCGCGTCTATGTAATTATCTATATTAAAATCACTATTAAATATTTTTATTATAGGATTAATCAATACAGTTATTAGAATTAATCCTAAAACAAACTTAGTATACTTTTTCATAGAGTTACTCGGGAGTATTATTTCTACTGCTGTTATAAAAAATATAGCAGTACAAACATTCATAACCCATCCTCTAAGAGCATCTATCATATCTTTCCTCCTTTATCCTCCTAAAATACTTCTGCCTGCTGATGCAATTATTGATATAATTATAAAAAACATTACTGAAACGCTTATGAGGCATGAATTTATAAGTATAAGGGAATCCCCTGCTGAAGCTATACACTTAACTAATCTGCTATCGCTGATGGGTTCTATAAGTGCCGCAGTCAATTTATATATAAATGCCATAACTACAATTTTGATTACTGGAAATATCAGTATTGCTATCAAAATAATTAATCCTATACTACTTAATGCATTTTTTAAAAGTAAAGAATACCCTGCTACAGTGGAAATTGCATCTGAAAGACTTTTACCTACTATTGGTATAAAACTATCTACTGCAAACTTTGCAGTTTTCTCTGTTACGGCATCTATCGTAGCTGTAGCCATACTTCTTATAGTTACAGTTCCTATAAAAATAGTCATTATAATACCTTGTATCCAAAGGGCAGATTTATTTAATAGTTTTGATAGATTGTCTACTTTATATTCTTGAGATATATTATTTACAAATTGTATTACAAAAGATAATCCAATAATAGGTATTATTAAATTCACAAATATCCTAGCACTTATATTTATGACTCCAATTATTATAGGATCCATAACAGCTGCTTGTGAAAATCCTCCAACACTAGCTAATAATATTAGTAAAACAGGCATCAAAGCCGCCATAAAGTCAGTCATATCTTTTATTGCTTCTCTTACAATAGATACACCTATATAGAATGTTCTAGATATCAATATTATAAGCAGCGAATAACATGCAAAATATGCTATATTTGATAAATTTCCATTACTAAAAGCATTCTCAAGATTATTTATAAGAGCACAAATAATGCATATTATTATTATCATATACATAAGTTTTCCGCATGCTATCACTTCTCTAAATCCATAACTCATTAATGCTTTAAAAATTTTTTTAGTAGAAAGTTTACCATCTCCATTTTTCATATAATCTTTAACGTATGCTTTTATGTCTATGTCATTTAAAATTTCATATTTTGTTTTCATATTTGTCATATAATTATATAATTGTTCAACTTGCTGAATCTCTTCTTGTTTCATCATTGGTGCTGATTCAAAGGCTTGTACATTGAGAGGAATTAGCAAAAACAGTATCAATATAATTATTAATCTTTTCATAATTTTACTCCTATGTCTTTTTTACATAATTTTTATTATAGATTGTAATACTGCCATTAAGATGGGAATTGCCAATACTAAAATCAATATTTTTCCAGCAAATTCCACCTTAGATGCTAACGTATTTTCTCCTGCATCCTTACATATTTCACTGCAAAAGGATGCCAGATATGCAATTCCAAGTATTTTAAATACTATATTTAAATATACAAAATCTATGTTTGCTTTTAATGCAAGCTGCTGAAGTAATTGTAATACAGCAGTAATCTTGTCGAGCATAAATAGAAAAATTAATATCCCAGCTGCTATACTAATATGTATAGCTAGATCATTTCTTCTATTTTTAAATACCAACACTACAAATAGTGTAACAAATGCAAATGCAACTACTTTTACTACTTCCATACATTCCTCCTAAAACTGGAACATAGTTCTTACTGTACTAAATAACTTATTTATAAGATTTATTACCATCATTAGCACAATAATTATTCCAGCCAAATTTGCTATTATGGCATAATCCTTTTTTCCAGTAGTCTCTAAAATTTTATCAAGAATAATAATCAATATACTAACAGCAGCTATTTTGAAAATTAAACTCACATCTAACATTCTTATCCCCCCTTATATAATCATAATTGTAAGTATAGCCCCGAAGGAAAATCCGAGATATCTATACATTTTAATATTTTTATTCATTTCAATTTCTGCATCATAAACTTGTTTTTTTACATTTTCCAAGGTCAATAATAATATACTTTTTTGTCCCTCTACATCTGATTCTCCCAAAGATTTTGATAGGTTTAACATTATATCAATATCAGATTGTTTCAAATTTAACTTATCTCTATTTTGCTTGAACATTCTTTTAAATCCTTCATTTACACTATCTACCTCATTGTTATACAATAGGTTAGAAACTTCTACAAATATATCTCCTATTGGCTTATTGCATTTATATCCTATATCTTGAAAAGCTTTTGGAAGAGATTCGTTTGTATAAACTATCTTGCTTTTAAGTTCCAATAACGCTTGTTCAATTTCTTTTAATTGAAAAACCCGTTTTTTTAGACTTTCACCATATAAAAAACCTATAAGTGAAGAACATATTAAAATCAAAGTACATCCAACTATCTTTAAATACAGCATATTATCTCCTCCATAGTTTTTCTTTTTTGCTAAAGTCATATATATACTCAATTGTACCAACGCCACCTAAGCCACTTAGTACTATAGCTCTTTGAAATACTTGATTTTCTAATATTTCTTTAAATACTGGCCTTTTATATAAATCTTCTACTCCTGCACCATGGATAGTTGTAATTAAATTTACTCCAGAATTCATAGCCATTAGCACACTTTCCATGTCTTTATCCGTTCCTATCTCATCACATACAATAACCTCAGGAGCCATACTTCTTATAGCCATCATAATTCCTTCACTTTTTAGGCAATTATCAAGAATGTCTGTCCTTAAGCCTACATCCATTTGGGGTATTCCGTTATAACATCCTCCTATTTCACTTCTTTCATCTATTATGCATACCTTTTTACCAACAAAGCTCAAATTTGCTACTTTCATTCCATTTGATATATTTTTACTTATATCTCTTAATAAAGTAGTTTTCCCGCATTTAGGAGGAGATATCAATATAGTATTTAGAATTCTATTATCTTCAATTATGTATGGCATCACTTGTTTTGAACATCCTGCAATCTCTCTGCATATTCTTATGTTTAGAGAAGCTATGTTTTTTATAGTTCTAATTTTATTGTTATCAATAACACATGAGCCACATAGCCCAACCCTATGACCACCTTTTATAGTAATATATCCTTGCTTTATCTCTTCTTCAAAAGCATAAATTGAATAATTACTAATTCTTTGTATGATTGTTTTTAATTCTTCTTTTGTAACTATATAATTAGTTACAATTTCCTTATTGTCAGCATAGATTAATATAGGTTTATTTATTTTTATTCTTATCTCCTGAAGTTTTTCCAGTTCTTTTATCTTTTCAATGATGTTCTTTATAGATTGGGGTAAAATATAAAATACATCCTTAGTGTTCATAACTTTCATCCTCCTTTCTTATTAAATTTTTATTTCTATGGTTATATAATTATTCCATTTAATAAAAAATTAAAATACAAATGCATTTAGGTTTATTCGACTATTTTTAAGATAAATTTCTTAAATAAAAAAAGCATATATGTTCGCAATATTTAATTTGCAAACATATATGCTTTTTTATTAAATAGTTTTTTTATTATTTTAAATATATGAGATTATGACAGTTAGGACATTTTAATTCATCTTCTTCATTTAAAAATTCTTTTTCAACAGCTAAAATTTCATGACATTTGTTGCATTCTATATCTACATAATCATAGCTATTAAACTCTTCTTCTTCCTCTTCAAATCCATATATTTCTTCTTCTATATTACCTAAATTTTCATCAAGAACAGTTACATACTCATTAATTTCACTTATACTATCCTCTGTTTTATCTATTTTCACAGCAATATCCATTAGAATATCACTCATGTCAGACAAGATTTTATACTCTTTAAAATTGCCCTTAGATTCTATATCTTTAATTTCCTCTTTTAAAGAAGACAATCTTGATATAAGAGAACTCATTTTACCACTCCCTTAGAGTAGTTACACTCTCTCCATATATTCTCCAGTTCTAGTATCTACTCTTATAGTCTCTCCTTCATTTACAAATAGCGGAACCTGAACTACTGCTCCAGTTTCTAATTTTGCTGGTTTCATTACATTTGATGTGGTGTTTCCTCTAACTCCTGGTTCACATTCAACCACTTGCAATTCTACAAAGTTAGGAGCTTCAACAGAGAAAGCCTCTCCTTTATAAAATTTAATTATCGCAAACATATTCTCTTTTAAATACTTAATAGCGTCTTCTACTTGACTATAGTTTAAAGGAATTTGATCAAAAGTTTCTTGATCCATAAAATAATAAAGTTCTCCATCACTATATAAGTATTGCATTTCTTTTCTTTCAATAACTGCTTCTTGGAATTTAGCAGTTGGGTTAAAAGTTGTTTCTGTAACCGCACCTGTTTTAACATTTTTAAGTTTTGTTCTTACGAATGCAGCTCCCTTACCTGGCTTAACATGTAAAAAATCAACTACACTATAAACTTGTCCATCTAATTCAAAAGTAGTTCCTTTTCTTAAATCTCCAGCTGAAATCATTATGATCCCTCCACTAATTAATTGTAATAATTTTTATTATAACTCTAAAACATATATTAACACCAATTCTATATCATTTAAAATATATAAGAGCATTATTACTCTATGTTCTACTTTATAACATATCATAAAACATGACTTATATATTTTAAATATGGATTAATTGCTTTTAGAGTTTTTTCTTATATCAAACTAAATATATAAATTATATGCTTTATAAAAAAACAAAAACAGTATTTACATATTTAATTTTTATAGTTCCTGATTGTAACCAATGATATTTTATCAAAACTTGCGAATATTTGCAAATAGAATTATTTTATGCATAAATTTTTATTATTTTAATAACCATCTATGAAATTTATACTTAGTTCTCCAATATAAGTTTTATTATTTTCATGCTTTAATTTTATAGAGCTTATACTATAAAAATTGTCTTTATTTTTTATATCATCAATAAAAATTTTTAATAAATTTAGCGTTCCTTTAAATTGCAAATTCATATTGACTATATTACTATCCATATTATTGACTATTCTTTCAATTTTTATGTATTCTTTTTCTTCTATACCTTTAATTATATCAGAATATTTTATATTGCCGACTTCTTTCTTTGTAGTATCTGTATAAGAAAAATTCTCTAACTTTTCCTTTTGAAAAGAAATTTTTTTTACTATAATAAAATTTAAAATAATAGTTATTATAACCCCAATTAGAGTTATAAGTAATATAGAACTTTCTTTGTAATATTTATTTTTGTAATATTTATTCATAATCTTTTACCTCTAACTCTATTTTAGTGATAATCTTCTTCTCATTTATATTGTGTATGTCTATACTTTTTATTTTATAGTTCTTTCCTTTTTCTATGTTTTCTATCATTTCCCTGGCAGTTTCTATATTATTAAAACTACTTTCTACATATATTTCTTTTCCACTTACCTCTAATGAATCAAAAAACATGTTATTCTGCACATATTTTTTTAAACTATTGAAAGCATTTATGGTATCATATTTCTTAGTTTGAATTTCATTTATTTCATTTTCACTTTTTAAATTCCTATTGTTTTTTAAATTATTCATACTTATCAAACTTTTGAATTCATTTTGGTATTTAAAAAATCTCACACCTCCAACTACGATTATAAGAGACATTATCCACATACAAATTCTGAACCTAATCCTTTTTTTCTTTTCTATTTTATTCCTATACCACAATGGTAAAAAATTATTATCTTGCATATCTATTTCCTCGTTATAGTAAAATATTCTATCATTTTATTACTACTTAAACTTCCCAAATCTACATATTTATATTTCATTAGATTGTTAATATAATCTATAAACTCTTTATCATTAAAATTAGCACTATATATCTTCGATACTTTTCCATTATATTGATCTAGCTTATGTAAAACATAATCTAAGCCATCTACTATTAAGTCATAATTACAGTCTACTTCATTTATTATTCTATTAGCTATCATTCTTTTTTTCATTACCCCTAAAATATATAAACTATTATTAAATCTAAATAAGAATACATAATCTTTTTCTTCTATTCTCTTTTCAAAATAATTTAAAAAGCAAAATTGTATTAAATTTATTTTTTTTACTCTATTATCATTAATACATTTTTCTAAACAGCTCAATTTATCACAATATATACAAAAAACCAAAACTTCTAATTCATTATTTTCTTCATTTAAAATAGTGTAAGTATAAAATATATTTTCTGACTTTTTCCCATACATAAAAATTAATTCATTTTTAATAATAGAGTTTAGACTATGCTTGTTTTTTATATTTGGTAACTTTAAATACTTAATATATATTTCCTCACCTTCTATAATTATATATACATTTCTATTCTTAAAATTAACATTAATCTTTTCCTCATTAAGCATAGATTCATAATCTATTTTTTTATTTTTCAAAAATTTATTATTAAATTCTAAAGTTTTAATATATTCTTTAGATATAGTTAATAGCATATTTCTTCCCATAGTATTACTATCTCCTTATTTAATTTTAAATTTTAGCTATACTACATACTGTTTCTTCTTTATCATTTTTAGTGAGTATACATCTATAAAACTCTTTTTTACTTAATCCATCTCTAGTATGTAAAGATAAAATTATTTCTTTGGATTGTGAGTCATATTCCACAAAAGAATCCTCATAATGCAATCTATTTTTATCTAATTCTAATAATTTATTATGTATATTTTCATCATCCCAAGTTTTTATATTATCCTTAAGATACTTGTTTAAACTAGCTAACAAATGCACCCTATATTCTTCATAAGGATCAGATTTAAGCTCACTTTCAATAGTGCTTATAATATACCTTTTTTCCATAATTCGAAGCTTATACTCATACAATAGCATTCCAATAACAACGCTACTGATTATTAGTGTGCTTATCATAATATATCCTCTTTTTTTCCTATTCCGAAACATCTTTCATAATTTTCTCCCTCTAATGTATTTATAGAAATAAATATGAGATTTTCTTTTAATGTGATTTTGAATGCAGCTACATCTTCTATAATAGTGTCAGTAACTTTACTTGTATTTTTTACCTTATTATAAGTTATAACAATTTTAAATTTGCCATTATACTTTTTAAGAGCTTTTATTATATTCTCATCACCGTTAAGTTTTTTTATGATTATAGTGTCTTCATTCACTTTAACAGATTTGTTATCTAATGCATAAACCTCACCCTCTATAAATCTTAGGGCTTCTCTGCAATAACTCTCTTCTCTATCGGCTTTTATAAATTTTTTGTATTTTATTGCTTGTGTTGATAACATATTTATCTCTATAAGCAATATAGTTATCCCAATTCCCATTGCTACTATAACTTCTATTATAGTAAACCCTTTTTTCATTATTAGTAATCCCCTTTATAAAAAGAAGTGCTTATATTATTAGTTTCATCAACTAATCTAAATATAAGATTTAAGTTAAGTTTTATAACATTATTAGGCTCTCCATGAACTTTTATTTCTAAATATGGTAATTTGTTAGGTTTTTCAAAAGTAATTATTTCTGAAAATTCTTTGTTTTTAAGAACATCTAAATTTATATTTTCATTATTTATGTATAACTTTTTAGTAGCACAACTCTCATCGTTTAAATTTTCTCCTTCATAAGCTATATTTTTTATATCTTCATAAGTTTTATTAAAAATCAATGTGTTTTTTAAACCTTCTAGAAACTCTGCATATTTATTTATCTCTAAATTATATTTTTTTAAATTTATATTTCTCATCTCCATACTAAAAATAAAACTCAGTACTAAAGAAAGTAGAATTATACTAAAAACTGCTTCTAATAAAATATAACCTTTATTCGTTTTTAATCTGCACATATCTTGTTCCTACCCTTATTGTTATCCTATGAAGTTCTCCCTGCTTATCTTGATAATTTATAGTACACGATGTTAAAACTTCTCCCAAGTTATTTATATTTATCCTTTTATAAAAGCTTTCTGTATTTTTAAACTTAAATTCCAATGGAATTTCATATTCTTCTATTTTTTTATTTCCACAGAAAAATTTAACCTTATTTTCTTCAGAAAATAATAGATATCCACTTTTATTCTTATTTTTACAATATAGCGCAGAATTTTTTATCATATGTAGTATATAGTTATTACACAAATCTACACTAGTACTATTGGTCCAACTATCATAAAATTTAAAATAATTAGTAATGCAAACTCCTATTGCCATAGCTAATATGCTTAAAGCAATAATTAGTTCAATCATAGTTATTCCTTTGTGTGTCTTTACCTTATAACTTCCATTTTGTAATGTCTGCACTCTATTCCCCCTAAGCTGACACCTGTGTGCTATCCGTTAAAGGATATATCTGATTATGTGCATTATCTTGAATCTTAAATCCAGTACTAGTTTTGTTAAATTCCAAATAGTATTGCTTTTTATCTACTTCATATTTAACGGTCACTACATTTTCAGAACTTTCATTAACTTCTATATTATCTATTCCCAACAATTCTTTAGTTGCTTTAGAAATATCTATCTCACTAAAACTTTCATTTCCTTCAATGTAACTGTCCATTACTGCTAAGTAAATTTGCCTTCCAGTATCTACTACTTTTAATCTTTGAGCTTTAGATCTATATCCATTGAATTTAGGTATTAAAAAACTGGCCATAACTAATATTATTGACATAACTATTATAAGCTCAATTAAAGTAAATCCCTTTTTTTTATTTTTAGATAGCTTCCTATTTTTCAAACTTATTCCTCCTTACAATCATATACTTAGTATATAGATTCAATTGAATCTAGTGTATTCATTATCGGAATTAAAATTTTCATAATAACACAAGCAACTATTCCACCTACTATTAGTATAGTAATTGGCTCAATAAGCTTAGAAATTTTATGTATTGTTTCATTTATATCAAATTTATGAATTGTTGCTGCATTCTCTATCATGTCTTCTAAGTTTCCAGTTTCTTCGCCTATAGATATCATTGATATAAACATATCATTAAACAAAACTTCTTTTTCTAAAGCCTTTGATAAGTTAGTTCCTTGTCTTATATTAGAAATTACTTTAGATATTTTGTCTTTAATCTGATCATTATCTACACTACTCCTAATAATCTCAAGAGCAGAAATGATTGGTATTCCACTTTTTATCAAAATATTTAAACTTCTAGCAATGTTAATTTCCCATATGCTTAAAAAAACTTTACTTATTATAGGGACTTCAAACTTAAAGTGATTTATTACTTTAGTTAAATTCATCTTTTTATATAAAATCAATAATAAAATACATGCAATTATAAAAGATATCTTAAATGTATTGAATGTAATTACTTTATTCATATTCATTATACTCATCATGCTTTCTGCATCTATAGATAAGTCACTAGTTTTAGAAATATCGCTTATAAAATTAGGTAATATTTTTAAAGTAAGAAATAACACAATTATTATTGTACTAATAAGAACCGATAGCGGATATACTAATGAAGTTTTTATCTTCTTTTGAATGTTGTATTGTTCAATATAATATTCCGACAGACTAGAGAGTATATTATCTAGATTACCACTATATTCACCTATTTTTATCATTTGAATCATGAATTCAGGGTAAATTTGAGGAAAATTACTTAAACTAGAGTGAATTTCTTTGCCATTTTCTACATCGCATTTTATGCTGTATAAACTATCCCTAATTGAAGAATTTAATCTTTGAGTACAGAGAATATCCAATCCTTTTGATAAATTTATTCCAGATTTTAATATCTCTGAAAACTGCTTGCAAAATATAGCTATATCTTTAAAAGTAACCTGGTTAAATAAAACTTTACTTTTGGTTGATTTGTAATTTAATAAAAATAAATTTTTTTCATGAATTATATGGAACAGTTCTCTCTCATCTTTTAACGCATATTTACCCCTAATAATTTTTCCTTTAATATCTAAAGCTTTGTACTTATATGTTTTCATAACAAATCCTCATCATTTCATCAACTGTTGTAATTCCATTCATAACTAGTTCCATACATTTATTTTTTAATGTTGACATACCATTCTTTATACTAAATTCGCTTATTTCGAGAGAAGAAGATTTTTTTCTTATTAGTTCTCTGTGATTATTAGTGATATGCATAATTTCGAATATAGCACTTCTTCCCCTATACCCTGTTCCATTGCAATATTTACATCCTATTCCCTTAAAAGTCCTAATATTATTGTCTAATAACAAAATTTTCTTCTCCTTATCTGTAGGAGTATATTCTCTCTTGCAGTTTTCACATATATTTCTTAAAAGTCTTTGTGCAATTACTGCAACCAGTGAATCGGCTATTAAATAATTAGGCACATTCATATCAGCAAGTCTTACTATTGCACTAGCAGCATCATTAGTATGGAGAGTAGATAATACTAGATGGCCTGTTATAGCCGCTTTTATAGCAATTTTAGCTGTTTCTTCATCTCTTATTTCTCCAACCATGATTATATCTGGATCTTGCCTTAGTATACTTCTAAGTCCTGTTGAAAAAGTAAGTCCAGCCTTGCTATTTACGTTCATTTGATTAATTCCTTGTATTTCATACTCTACTGGATCTTCAATAGTAATTATATTTTTTTCTTTAGAATTTAGATGATTCAACATAGCACACAAAGTAGTGGTCTTACCGCTTCCAGTTGGACCAGTCACTAGTATGATGCCATTTGGATTTCTTAAAATATCTTTTATTTCTTCCATTTGTGTTGCATCCTTTAATAAATTTTCTATATATATTCCTTTACTTAGTTTATATAAGATTCTTATTGCTATTTTTTCTCCATATAAAATTGGAATTGATGATATCCTTAAATCAAATTCTTGATTATTAAACCTGTATTCCATTTTTCCATCTTGCGGAAGCAGCTTTTGTGATATATCCATACCTGATTTTATCTTTATCCTAGTACATATTAATGAGTATATTTCCTTTGGAATTATCATTTCTTCTTTTAATAACCCATCAATTCTAAATCTCACTATAGAGTCATTTTCTCTTGGTTCTATATGTATATCACTCGCTCTTTCTTTTATAGCCTCACTAATTATTGAATCAGTTAGTTTAACTATAGATGTTTTTTCAACTATTTCATCATCAACTTTTTTCTTTATCAGATAACTATGATTCTGTGATTCATAATTCTCATAATAATTTTCTATTGCACAGAGTATTTTGCTTTTTTTCTCTATGTAAGGAATAACCTGCTTATTAGTAATAAACCTTATATCATCGATTGCAGAATCATTTAATGGATTGTACATAGCGACATATAAATCATTTCCTTCTATATCAAATGGAATAACACAATATTTTTTTACTATTTCCTTTGGTAAAATTTTTATAACTTTAGTTGGAATGGAAGCTTTATCTAGGTTTGCATTTTTTATATCAAATTCTTTACCAATGATTTCATAAAACATATTTTCATCAATAAATCCATTAGATATAAGTATTTCATCCATTGCTTTTCCAGTAGTATTTTGAATATTTATTATGTTTTCATAATCTAGTTTTGTTATGATATTATTTTTTATAAGAACTTTTACCAGTCTATTCATCATATTTATCACCATAACTAAATTTATTTAATTATCAAATCATTTACATATTCTTTCCAACATAAAACTTTTTAATCAATTTTTCCAAAAAATAAAAATCCCATTAATTAAATAGGATTTTTATCATTTCATATTAAACTTATACTAAACTGTTTCTCCCTCAAAAACTGTAACTGCTGGTCCAGTCATAAGTACTTCTTTATCTAACAGCTTGATTAAAAGTTCTCCACCCGGCACCATTACTTTTACTTCATCATCTACATAGCCAAATAACTTAGCAGCTACTACAGATGCACAACTTCCTGTCCCACAAGCTAAAGTTGGTCCTGCACCTCTCTCCCAAGTCTTTACCTTAATAATATTTCTGCTAACCACCTCACAAAAGTTTACATTAGTGCCTTCAAGAAACATATCATGTATTTCTATATATTTTCCCTCTTCAATACTTATATCATCTAAGTTACAAAAAATAACTGTATGCGGTACTCCCATTAACATAGAAGTTATAGTATATTCCTTGCCATTTACAATTATATTTTTATTTATAATTTCTTCTTCTGATTCAGCTGGTATTAATTTAGGATTTAATGAATAAGTCCCCATGTCAATAGTTACTTCAGAAACCTTTCCATTTTTTACTGTTAAATCAGCTACTTTAATACCATTTCCTGTTGCAATTTTAATTTTACTATTGCATACAATTTTTTTATCAAATACATATTTTGCAAAACATCTTATGCCATTACCGCACATAGCTGCATATGAGCCATCAGCATTTATGATTTCCATCTCTATATCTGCTATATTGCTTTTCCTAACTAAAAGTATCCCATCAGCTCCAATTCCAAATCTTCTATTGCATAACTTTTGTGCTATATCACTTTCTTTTCCTTTAAAATTTCCATTTAAATCTTCAATAACTATAAAATCATTTCCTGTTCCGTGCATCTTAGTGAATTTCAATTAAACCCCTCCATTAAAAAACACATACTTTCCAGTAATGTATTTTCTCTATTGCTTATTCAATTATTGATTATTATCTATGTAAATAATATACTATAAAGAGTAACTACTTGTGAAGTATTTAAACTTCCTACCTTTCAACTACGTAGTTGCAACTTAAGAAAGGATGATAATATGGCGTTAGATGGAATATTCTTATTTAGCTTAGTACAAGAATTGAAAGATGTTATTATAGGAGGAAAAATTGATAAAATAAATCAACCTGAAAAAGATGAAATAATTTTAAACATACATAAGGGGAGAATAAAGCACAAATTACTTATAAGTTCTAGTTCTACCTATCCTAGGATACATTTAACTAAATTAAATAAACCTAATCCTATGAAGGCTCCTATGTTTTGTATGGTCCTTAGAAAATATCTTACCAATGCTAAAATAGCGGATATAAGCCAAATAGATAGTGATAGAATTGTAATTATTCGTTTTGAAAGCACAGATGAATTAGGATTTAATAGTGTATATCTCCTCATTACTGAGATTATGGGCAGGCATAGTAATATAACATTAGTTAGGGAACGCGATAATATGATCATGGATAGCATAAAACATATTACTTCTGATATAAATACTTATAGAAGCATATTCCCAGGGGTTAAATATATCTATCCTCCAAAATCTAGTAAGCTCAACCCATTTAATTTTACTTATAATGATGTTTATACTTATATAAAGGATAACAATATAAATTTTAACAAATATATGTTTTCTAATATATTTACCGGTATAAGCAAAACTCTATCTACAGAAATATATTTTAATTTGACATTAAATAGTATATCTTTAGAACCAAAATTTCTAGAAAAAATATTGGATTATACTAAAATGATAATTAATAGAATTTTAAATAAAGATTTTAAATATACATTATATAAGAGTAGCGAAAAAGATTTTATAGACTTCTATTGCATAGAACTTAATAGTTTAAATGAGCATACAAAGGTTCCATATTCATCACCATCCGATTTAATAGAAGATTTTTATTTTACTAAAGATAAGTTAGATAGATTGAAATCTAAGAGTTCAGATCTTCAAAAAATTATTGTTAACAACATAAATAGATGCATTAAAAAGAGTAAAATATTGAACAATACATTGAAACAATGTAAAGATAAAGAAAAATATAGATTATTTGGTGAGCTTTTAACTGCAAATATATATGCATTAAAAAAAGGTATGAAAGAAATTGAAGTTGACAACTATTATAGCGAAAACTATGATAAAGTAAAAATATACTTAGATGAAAACAAGACTCCTTCGGAAAATATTCAATCTTATTACAAAAAATATAATAAGTTAAAAAAATCAGAAGAGTCCGCATATGAACAGCTTAAACAAAATGATGATGAGTTGGAATATTTGCAATCCGTTTTAACAAATATACAAAATGTAGATAATTATACTGAAATCGAAGAAATAAAAAAGGAACTAATAGAAACAGGATACATTAAATTTAAAAAATCTTATAAGTCCAGTAAAACAAAGATGTCTAAACCTATGCATTTTGTTTCTACAGATGGATTTCATATTTATGTAGGAAAAAACAATATTCAAAACGATTATCTTACATTAAAATTTGCACATAAAAATGATATTTGGCTCCATACTAAAAATATTCCTGGATCTCATGTTATTATAAAGAGTGTAGGCATTGTACCAGAAACTACTTTAAAGGAAGCTGCAAACTTAGCAGCATATTACAGTAAGTCTCAGAACTCTTCCAATGTTCCCGTAGATTATACACAAGTAAAAAATGTTAAAAAGCCTAGTGGAGCAAAGCCTGGAATGGTTATATATTATACTAACCAAACTATATATATAACACCTGAAATACCTAAATTAAAACAAATAATAGATTAATAATATATAAAAAACTGTTGGAATTTAAAAATTCTAAATTCCAACAGTTTTTTATTATAGCAATTATATCTCAAATATCTTAACTGAATCTTCATTATCAATTTCTGAAACCATTACAGAAATCATCTCTTTCCTTGAGGTTGGAACATTTTTACCAACATAATCAGCTCTTATAGGAAGTTCCCTATGTCCTCTATCTACAAGTACTGCCAACTGAATATTAGCAGGCCTTCCACATTTAATAACAGCTTCCATAGCAGCTCTTGCTGTTCTTCCTGTATAAAGCACATCATCAACTAAAACCACCTTTTTATCTTTAACACCCATATCTAAGCAGCTTTTATTAAGTACTGGTTGTTCTCCAATCTCTGTTAAATCATCTCTATATAAAGTTATATCTACAGAGCCTACTTGAACCTTTGCGTTTTCAAACTCTTCTATAAGTTTACCTATTCTTTTTGCTATAGGAACTCCCCTTCTTTCTATTCCTACAAGCAATAAATTTTCTACCCCTTTATTTTTTTCAATTATTTCATGCGCTATTCTTGTGAGAGTTCTTTTCATTGCTTTTTCATCCAAAAGAATCGATTTAAACTCCATATTTACTCCTCCCCATCTTTTTATATAAAAATTTAACAATTCATAATGAATCATGATGCTTTAAGAAAGTTTTCTCAATACTTCTTTAAAATAATCTGGTAGGTCTGATTCAAATTCCATATATTCTCCTGATGAAGGATGTATAAATCCTAATTTTTTAGCATGAAGCATTTGGCCATTTAAACTGAATTTTGATCTTTTAAATCCGTATATAGGATCTCCTACTAGAGGATATCCTATATATGACATATGTACTCTTATTTGATGAGTTCTACCTGTTTCCAAAATACATTTTACTAACGTATTTTTTTCATATCTTTCTAGAACTTTATAATGAGTTACAGCTTTTTTTCCTCCTTCAACTACTCCCATCTTTAATCTATCTTTAGGATTTCTTCCTATTGGTTTATCAATAGTTCCTTCATCACTTTTTAGTCTACCTTCTAATAAAGCTATATATTCTCTTTTCATTGTATGTTCTTTTAATTGTTCTGCTAATTTTTTATGAGCTCTATCATTCTTAGCTACTACTAATATTCCAGAAGTGTCCTTATCTATTCTATGAACAATTCCTGGTCTTGCAACACCATTTATGCCTGATAAGTCTTTACAATGGTATAATAAAGCATTTACAAGTGTCCCATTATAATTACCTGGCGCAGGGTGAACAACCATTCCTTGTGGCTTATTTACTACTATAATATCTTCGTCTTCATACAATATATTCAAAGGTATATTTTCGGGTTCTACTACTAACTCCTGTGTTTCAGGAATATTTACAGTAATAACATCATTTAATCTTAGCTTATAATTGCTCTTTTTTATTTTATCATTTACCTTTATTTTTTCTTCTTCTATAAGTTTTTGTATGTACGATCTTGATTTATCTTCATATTTCTTTGATAAAAAAACATCTAATCTAAAGTTAACATATTCCTCATCTACAATTAGTTGTTCTATGTCCATTACTTACCTTCCCTTAATATTGAAATTGCTAATGCTATAGTTCCCACAACTACTAATATATCTGCTATATTAAAAGTAGGAAAATAATATATATCTTTATAATGTAGCATTATAAAATCTACTACATATTTATATATGATTCTATCATACAGATTTCCTAAAGCTCCTCCTATTATAAGAGCTAAACTAATTCTAGTCAATTTATAGATTTCCCTATACTTTATTAAGTAATATATCATTGCCAAAATTACTATTAAAGTTACTATTGATAATAATAAAGTCTTTCCTTGAAATATTCCAAAAGCAGCTCCTCTATTTTCTAAATATTGAATGGAAAAAAAGTCTTTTATAATTACTATATCATTTCCTGATCTTATAGTCTTTAAGGCCCATACTTTAGTAATTCTGTCTATTAATACTCCAATTATAATAATTGCAATCTCCAAAATATCCCCCCCTATAGATAAATTATAACTTACAGCTTATACATAATAAAGATTACAATATTAAGTATTTTATAATATCAAGTATAAGCTGTAAATTACTTCATCAAATTATTTAATCTGGTAGTTGATTTTTATATTGTTCATTACTTATCTTTTCTACATCTTCCACATATCCTATTTCATCATCTTCACCATAATGTCCATAGTCATATACATTTTCCATCCTATTAAATTTATCAACGCTTTGATAGCTATCCTCAGCGTCAAATCCAATTGCATCTGAGCCATCATTATATCCATACCCAAAAGCTTCTTCTATTACTTCCTCTTCTGGTGGTCTATTATGATTTTCTGAAGGCATGGATTCATATTGAGCCTTTTTACATTTAATACAGTACTGAGTATATGGAATAAACTCTAATCTTTCTTCTGAAATCTCCCTTCCACAAGCTTTACATTGCCCATATGTGCCCATATCTATGGCTTTTAAAGCATCATCTATAGAGTTTAATATTTCAATTTCGTTTTTATGAAGAGCGACACCTTTAGCTTTATCATAAAATTGTTGACCAGTATCTGCTGGATGATTGTCATAAAGAGATAATTCTGATGATAATTCATTATCAGACTTTATGTTTTCAAATTCCTCTATTTTTTCTATAAGACTAAGCACTCTTGACTTTTCATCTAATAATCTCTTTTTAAAATGTTCCATTTTAGCCTTATCCATAATAACAGCCCCTTTAAAATAATAATTGGAATCTGTTATTTATTTTTTTCAAAGAAATTTATTTTATTACACTAGCTAAAATCTATATTAATTTTTTTTACATTTTCAATTATATTCTTTAGTGTTTCCATAGAAATAGTCTGTGAAGAATCTGACATTGCTTCATTAGGCACTATATGACTTTCAATTTCTAATCCATCTGCGCCAACAGCTATAGCTGCCATTGACATTCTTGGAACCAATTCTCTTATCCCTGTACCATGGCTTGGATCTACAACTATAGGTAATTTATATTTTTCCTTTATTACAGCAACTGCATTTAAATCTAGTGTGTTTCTTGTATAATTTTCAAAAGTACGTATACCTCTTTCGCATAACACTACATTATAATTACCTTCTGCCATAATATATTCTGCTGCATAAAGCCATTCCTGTATAGTTGCACTCATACCTCTTTTAAGAAGAATGGGAATTTTTGTTTTTCCAACTTCCTTTAGTAGACTATAATTATACATATTTCTCGAACCAATCTGAATCATATCTATATAATCTACAGCTTTCTCCACATCTCTAGTGTCCATTATCTCGCTAACCACAGGTAATCCTATTTCTTTTCCAACCTTTTTCAATATTTTAAGCCCTTCATCTTTTAATCCTTGAAAACTATAGGGGGATGTCCTAGGTTTAAATGCTCCTCCTCTTAGTATATCTACTCCTAAAGATTTTAACTTCTTACCAATAGAAAGCATAATATCATAGTCCTCTACTGCACATGGTCCAGAAATTATAACCTTTTTCTGTCCTCCAATAACTACATCTTTTACTTGCACCCTAGATAAGTTTTCATTTGTTTTTTCAACAAGTAATTTATCCATTTATTATCACCTACATAGCTTGCAACATACCTTTTAATATATTAGTGGAATTTTTTACACCAATTGGAACAAATCTTTCATAATCTATATGAGCTCCATTATTAGCATTATCCGAAATAGATCTTATTATTACGAAAGGAATTGAATTTAAATAGCATACTTGTGCTATACTTGCACCTTCCATCTCACATGCAATAGCATTAAATTTTTCATTTAACCATCTAATTTTCTCAACACTTGCTATAAATTGATCTCCTGAAACTATTCTTCCAATAAAACTTTTATGTTCTGTATAATTTTCGCAAACCTTTTTTGCTAATCTAACTAAATCCGAATCAGATTTAAAATCATAAGTTCCTAATCTAGGTATCTGTCCAAGCTTATCTCCAAATATTGATGTATCCACATCATGTTGAATTAAACTATCACCTATAACTACATCTCCAGGCATTATTTCTTTGCCTATGCCTCCAGCAACTCCTACGTTAATAATTTTATCTACTTTGTAATTATCTATCAAAATTTGAGTACAAACTGCTGCATTCACTTTGCCTATGCCACTTCTTACTACAACAACGTCTTTTCCCCAAAGTTTTCCTAAATTAAATTCCATACTTGCCTTTTTATCTTTCTTTATAAGTTCAATATTTTTTAATAATATTTCAATTTCTTCATCCATAGCACCAATAATTCCAATAATCATAATATCTCTCCTTCTTTAATGTATATATGCTTATAATAGAATACAGTAATACATTTTTATTGTCAACAATGCCCTTTTTAACTAAAAATAAAAAGCCTCAATATGAGACTTTTAATTCTCTTTTACAAAAAAACTTTTTATAGAATCTAAATCGTCATCAACTTGCTCCTTTTCCTCTAAAGATTCATTTTCTATTTCTTTAGGTTTAACAACTTCTGAAACATCAACCGCACTTCCAACATTATAATTTTTCATAAGTTCTTTTTCCAAGCTATTAAATGTATCTAATTGTGCCTTCATAAATCCCTTAAATTGTGCTCTAAATTTTAAAAACTCTTGCTTTAAAGTTTCGTAATTATCATGTATCTTTATAACATCATTGTGAGCCTTATCTATTATTTTTTGAGCTGTTTCATTTGCTTGTCTAATTATCAATTCAGATTCACTTTGAGCAGCAGTTTTAGCTTGCTCTGCAGCGTTTTGAGCTAATAACAAAGTTTTCTGAATATTCTCCTCTATCTGGACATAGTGTTTCAATCTTTCTTCTAGTATTTCTATTTTTTCTTTAAGAGATGAATTTTCTTTATAGATAATCTCATAATCTTCAGAAATTTTATCTAAAAATTCATCTACTTCATCACAATCATAGCCTCTAAGAGATTTCTTAAACTCCTTATTATTAATATCCATTGATGTAATTACCACGTTATCCACCCCATACTTATATGTATTTTTTTATAACTAGTTTTTCTTTACCCTTTTGGGTTTTACCAATAATCTCATGAATTTTAAATTTTCCATATCCTCTAACAGTTATAATAGAGCCAATATCTAAATTTACATCTTTCTCTACAATCTTTTCATAATCGAGTAAAATTAACCCTTTTTTAATCATATCTGCTGAAACATTTCTAGAAATACCACATATTCCTGCAACTACAGCATCAATTCTCATAGATGTAACCACTATGTTGCTTTTTTCGAATTTATATTCAGGAACTTTAGTATTTTCTATATCTATAGTTTCAATTTCACAAGGATTTTTACCTATCTTAACTAAGTTTTCCTTTATAAATTTTGAAATATCGCTACATACTGGAACATAGCAAGTTTGCTCTTCCAATATTAAATCCCCAAACTTTTCTCTTTTTATGCCCTGACCTACTAAAGCACCTAAAAAATCACTGTGTTTTAATCGAGAAAAATTAGATTTATTTTTTATTTTTAATAATTCCACTGGATAATCATATATAGTATCATTTTCATCTTTTGACATTATAGATATAAGCCTTCTATCACTTTCATCAAAAACACCATAAGTACAAATTTTGCAGTTCAATTCCACACTAATCTTAAGCAAACTCTTCCAAATAACAGGTGGATAGAATTCATTTGTATACACAGGTCTTCCTATTTTCTCATGAAGGGAAATTTTATCGTATATATTTGATAAAATCACCTTATCTTCATAATTTATTTTTCTTAAAAATTCTTTCTTATTCATTTTAAAAAATTCCTAGTAATGTGTTAACTATAGATTCGATTATCCATAATATAAACAATCCCATTATAGGAGATAAATCAACTGGAAGTCCTGGCATTAATCTATCTTGTATTTTCCTTCCTGGAGACAAAAAAGGTTCTGTAAAAATATGTATCAATCTTGTAAAAGAATTATCTTTTATATATATCCATGATAGAATTACATCAATCATTATTAATAATTCTATTATGGAAAATAACAAACTAAAAGCCTTTTGTAATAATATCATTTTGTCCTCCAATATTATTTAGTCCAACTTAATATTCCTTTACTTGATAATTCATTTTTTAACTCATTAGAGATTTCCACATTAGATGGAGAAATAATATACACTCCCTTTTCAACTTCTTCTAATGAACCGCCTAGAGCATAGCTGGCTCCTCCCATAAAATCTAACAATCTCTGAGCTATTTTTCCTTCAAGTTTAGTCATATTTACCACTATTATTTTCCTATTTTTTAAATTATCACATATCTCTATTGCTTCATCATAATCAGTAGGCTTAACTATTAATATTTTTGCACTAGCTGTAGTGTGAATACTTACTACTTTACCATTTTTAGATTTTCTTGAAGCAGCTACATTGAATACATTATCTATTTGTTCTTCTTGTTCTATATCTTCGTTTTCTATTTCTTCTATTTCTTCTACTTCTTCTTCTAAACCTAAAAAGCCCATAACTTTGTTAATCATCTTACCTGCCATTTTATACCCTCCTAAATATTATTATATATTCTTTTACCAAATATTCCTTCGCCAATTCTAATAATATTGGCACCTTCTTCAATAGCTATTTTGTAGTCTCCAGTCATACCCATAGAAAGATATTCCATTGTTATATTATTATAACTCTTTTTTGACAATAAATCATATAGTTTTTTCATATTATTAAAATACTTTCTGCATTTTTCCTCGCTTTCTTTAGGAAGCACAGTCATAAGACCTCTTATTTTAACATTATTACACTTTTCACAAGCTTCAATAAGATCATCCAATTCTTCTAATAAAATCCCGGTTTTATTAGGATCTCTTCCTATGTTTATCTGAATTAGAGCATTAGCTATCTTTCCCTTTTGAGAATATCTTTTTTCTATTTCATCTAATAATTTAATACTATCTAATGAATGTATTAAGTAAACCTTATCTACAATATACTTTACTTTGTTTGTTTGTAAATGTCCAATTAAATGCCATTTTACATCCTTATGGAACTTTTCTTCTTTTTCTATAAGTTCTTGTACTTTATTTTCACCAAAGTCTCTTATTCCAGCATTGTAAGCTTCCTCCATTTCATCTAAACTTCTAGTCTTTGAAACAGCAACTAAGGTAACATTTTCCGGAATTTCATTAATAATATTATTAACCCTTTCTTCTATTGACACTTTTATCGTCTCCTTGTAAGTTATTTTTCTTTTAATTCCCTCATAAAACTATAATCATAGCTTTTATCGCTAGCTAAAATTTTTATTTTATCATACTTATTAATATCAACTTTAATTCCTCTAATTTTTAGAAAAGATATATATCCACCATCTGCTACCATATAGCTATATAGCTTATCTTTATTTCCTATTGCTTTTATGTTAAAAGGCCCAGGGACCTTGATTCCATCCAATTCAACAAAAACTCCCCAACATAATATACTAGATCTATCAGTTATTCTCTGTCCATTAAGTGAAATAGCTTCTGCTCCTGCAATCTTTAATTCATTTATTACATTAACAATATCAGAATCATGTACTATTCTAGTAGAATAATCACTTGGATCTACTACATTTTCTTGAAATTCATCACTAGCATCGCTTAAATTTATTAATATTCCTTCCCCTTCAACATCTATATTTCCTAGTATAATCTCATTATTATATATTTCTTTCTTCATTTCATCTAATACATGGTCCTTATTATTTTTATTTTCTTTATAGGCTTGAAGTTTAGCATAATAATCATTATATTTCTCATTTAAATTTTTAATGTCACTAGTGAGCTTTCTGTTATAATCATATACTTCTTGATATTCTGCTGGTGTTAGAAGTACCTTATTATTAACTTCACTAAAGTTCATATTAGACGCTATTAGTATTCCTATAAATATTGAAGCTATAAAAATAAATATATTAGCTTCATTAGTCTTCATTTAATCACCTCATTGATGTGGCTTGGCCCTTTCTAGCAGTAATCTTCTCACTAAAGAGAAATTATTAAATATTCTCTCTCCAAATACTATTATAGCTGCCAAATATATTGGCATACCTAGTTTATCTCCTAAATAGGTAAGAGCAGCAGCTAAAACAGCATTACCAAAAAAACCAGAAATAAATATGTCTGCTCTAAACTTTTTATCTATGGATGCTTTAATAGCCCCAAAAACTGAATCTAAGCATGCAAAAATCGCAACAGAAATATATGGCGAGAACTTTAAAGGAATAGTTATATCCCAGAATATTCCTATTATAGTACCTAATATAAGTCCAATTAATATAATCATAAAAACACCTCTATTTATCTTCTATAGGTTTAGCATATTCTAATTTTAAACTCTTATCATACTTGTTAATCTGCACTTTATCTACTATTTCATACTTTACTTCATATCCATCGAAACCTGCATCTAGAACTTCTGGAAACTCTAAGGCCTGCTTTAACTTTGCTTTATTGCCTATGGCCTTAATAGTAATTCTTCTATACGGGGAAATTCTTTCATCATTTATTGTAATATAATTACCAGCACTTCTTATACCTGTCCTAGATGTAATTCTTATATCATTTATAGATATAGCTTCTGCATCTGCCGCATTTAATTCATTTACAATCTTGATTAAATCTGTATCTATAATAGTTGGCCCTTCCATAGTTCCTCCAAAAAACTCACTTTGAGGAGTTAAATATATTATAGCACCTTCTCCTTCTACAGCCACACTTCCAGTAAGTATCCTCGTATCTTCCAACTTTTTCACTATTTCTTTTGTTAGCTCATCATTGTTAGAAGCCGCATCTTCATAGCTTTTAATCTGAGCCTGAAGTTCACTTACTTTATCCTCTAAACTTTGTTTTTGCTTTTTTAACTGCTCCATTTCTATAGTAATCTGTGCTACATTTCTTTTATCATCAGTTTCCTTTTGTTGCTTCATTACTGACTTTAACTGATAGGTTATCATAAATCCTAAAAGTACGCATACAATACCTACAGATATTTGCGAACGTAACTTACTCATATAAGGTCCTCCTAGCTTTCTACAAAAAATACTGGGTCTCCTTTATAACTTACATCTATATACCCTTTTTTATTTATCAATTTGTTATACATTAAAATATTTATAGCCATATTATATTTTTTTTCCATATTATCGCTTGTCCCCAATTTAATTATCATGTCACCATAACATATTCTTATATCCGTTAAATCTGTTAAATCCACTATAGATGGTTCTGGTATACCTTCTTTCAAATTCTTAATAAGCTCAGTTATTTCAGTTATAATTTTTATTTTTCTAGTATCCTGTGCTTTAATCACTTCTCCAACCTTGTAGTCATCTTTATCAAATCCATCAAGTCTAATAAGTTTCATTCCATTTATTGTTTGTTTTTCTTCTAATATAACCCCACTATCATCTACTACAAGGTATTTTTCACCTTTTTTAATATAAAAAACCGCTGTTCTTTCTTCCACATAAATTTTAATCTTATTAGGCAACTGCCTTCTTATGTTTACGTCCAATATATACGAATTTTTCATTATATTTGTCTTACTACGCTTCAGATTTATATAAAAAATATTTTTTCCTATTTCAATGTTTGATAACTTTATAATCTCATCAGAAGTTATATTTCTATTATTTTCTACCTCTATAGTATTAATATTAAAATATGGCAATTTCAAACATAATATAATACTTATAGATATGAGCAGGATACTTAAAAGTATATATCTCTTTATTTTTTTTCTTTTCCTTCTTTTTTGAATCAGCTCATTTTCTCCATATTTATTTTGAAAGTTGTTTTTTGATATTAAGCTACTTTTCATAATTGAATCCTTTCAAAGCTTTTAAAATTTCTATCTCTATAATACCACATAATATATTAAGATTAAACTTGTTTAATACTTTTTTTAATTAAATTAATATATTTGTAATTATAATACAAAAAAGCATCGCTCCTGTGAACAATGCTTTTTTATTTAAGTTTTAATTAGTCTGCCTAGATATGTTAAGAAGCACTCCCATGGCAATTAAATTAAATACTAGAGAAGATCCTCCGTAGCTTATAAAAGGTAATGGTACCCCTGTAACAGGCATTGATCCAGTTACAACTGCTATGTTTATTATAGCTTGAACGGCAATTACTCCTGTTATTCCTATAGCCAATAAAGTACCAAATATATCTTTAGCTCTTACAGCTGTTCTAATTCCTCTCCAAATAAATACTAAGAATAAGCAAATAATGATAATACATCCTATTAATCCTAGTTCCTCGCCAATAATTGAAAATATGAAATCATTGTGAGGTTCTGGTATGTAGTAGCACTTTTGTCTTGACTTTCCAATACCCATTCCTAATATTCCCCCTGATCCCAAGGCTAAAAGAGATTGAATTAATTGATATCCATCTCCCTTTGGATCTTTCCATGGATCTAGGAAACTTAGAAGCCTCTTCATTCTGTATGACTCAGTTACTGTAAAAGTTATTCCTGCCGCAAATACAAATGAAAACAGCATAGCCATATGCTTTATCCTGCAGCCTGATGCAAATAATACAATCATTGTAACAATCATTATAACTGATGCAATACTAAGATTTTTTTCCATCAGTACTATACCTGCAAAGAAACCTGATACCAACAAATACGGCAAAATACCATATCTGAATGTTTTTATCTTTTCACCCTTTTGCTCTATGCTTTTAGCCAAATATAGTACAACTACATATTTAGCAATTTCTGACGGCTGAATAGAAGCACCTCCTGGAAGGTATATCCACCTTCTAGCTCCATGATTATCAGGAAAAGCAAATACAGCAAAAAGTAAAATTATTGTTACTATCATAAGAAACTTTGTATCTTTCTTTAGTTTGTGATAATCTCTTTTTTCAGCAATAATCATAAAAGTACTGCCTATAATTGCCCATAATCCCTGCTTTTTTAGAAAATACATATCATCATAATTATAAGCTTTACTGTGCAGTGAAGCATATGAGCTAGCACTATATACCATGATTATGCCTATTGCCACTAAAATTAATATAGTTGTAAATAACACAAAATCAACCTGACCCATTTTATTTTTGGGTTTTCCCATAACATATCCTCCTATTTAGATTGATTATAAAGTCAACTTATTCATTTGCATTAAGGACAAAAAGCCAATCAAGCAAAGTATTACTGTTACTATAGAAAATACTGAAACAACTTTCGTTTCATGCCATCCACTTAGTTCAAAATGATGATGTAAAGGACTCATCTTGAAAATTCTCTTTCCAAATAACTTAAAAGATATAACTTGGAGAATTACAGACAATGTTTCTGCTAAATAAATACCACCAACAATTATAACTATTAAAGGAAGTTTAAGTATCATAGCCACTACCGCTACTGCTCCTCCTAACGCTAATGAACCAGTATCTCCCATAAAAATCTGTGCTGGATGAGCATTATATCTTAAGAACCCTAAAAGTCCTCCACCTATTGCAGCACAGAATATAGAAAGCGTATAATAACCTGTGGCATAGCATACCACAGCAAAAAAAGTTATAACAAGCAAAGTAATACTTGTAGCTAAACCATCTAACCCATCTGTTAAGTTTACAGCATTAGTAGTTGCTGCGAAATACAATATTATGAATGGTACATAAAAAACTCCCAAATTCCATGTCTTGTGTATAAAAGGAACTATTATACTACTACCTATTTTAGGATCATTATATGCATAAAAAGCGATTATCGATGACACGATAAGGAGTAATAACATTTTTTGATACGCCTTTAATCCTTCATTTTTTTTATGTATTATTTTTAATAAATCATCGACTAACCCTATTATTCCAAAAGCCACAAAAGCAAATATTGCAAGTAAAGTTTCAAATCCTGGTTTCTTTAATACAATAAATACTGTTATTATACTAGAAAGAATGAATATAATTCCACCCATAGTAGGCGTTCCAGACTTCTTTTTATGACTTTGAGGCCCTTCATCTCTTATATTTTGACCAAATTTCAGTTTATGCAATAGAGGTATTAATATAGGTCCCTGAAGTATAGATATAATAAATGCTACTAATACTGAATAAATCATCAAACTCATAGTTCTATCTCCTTTAGCAGTTTTTAGCTTTAAGCTTGTTTACTATAGTTTCAAATTTCATACTTCTTGAAGCTTTTATCAATATACCATCTTTATCTTTGATATTAGCCTCTAAAAATTCACAAGCATCCTCTACATTGTCAAACTCCTTAAATTTATCATCATCATTAAATCCTTCTTTATATGCCTTATTAAATTCTCCTATAGTAACAAGTAAATCTATTCCCTTATCCTTAGCATATTTAGCAACTTCCATGTGAAATTTATAAGACTCATCTCCTAGCTCTTTCATAGTTCCAAGTACCGCTATCTTTCTACCAACCTTCATAGTACTCATTACATCAAGAGCCGCTTTCATAGAATCAGGACTTGCATTATAGCAATCATCGATTATAGTGAATTTATTTCCTTTTATTATATCTAATCTCATTGACGTAAAACTCAAATTTTTAATTCCTTCTTTTAATTTATCATATTCTATATTCATAATTCGACCAGCTGCAATTGCTAATAAGGAATTTAGTACATTATGCTTACCTGGAACTGGTATATTAAACCTCTCCTTCTCTATTCCATCATCTACAGTAAATTCAACGTGTTCTTCATCTGTAAATATATCGATAGCCTTAAAGTCTCCTTCTTTAAATCCAATTTTCACTATTTTATACTCTCTTGAAGAAATAGTTGATAATAAATCATTTTCTCCATTTACTATTAATACATTATCCTTAGTGAAAAAATCTGTAATTTCCATCTTTGCTTTTAAAATATTTTCTCTAGTTTTTAAATTTTCAATATGCGATATTCCTATGTTAGTTATTATAGCAACATTTGGTCTTGCAGTTTTTGCTAACCTGTGTATTTCTCCTAAGTTACTCATGCCCATTTCTAAAACTGCTATATCATAACTGTTATCTAGTTCAAATATCATTAAAGGAAGGCCTATTTCATTATTAAAGTTACCTTTTGTTTTAAAAACCTTGAATTTAGAACTTAAAGCTGCAGCAGTTAAATCCTTAGTAGATGTCTTTCCTGTTGATCCTGTTATTCCTATTACTTTTACTTTTAACTTACTTCTGTAATACTCTGCTAAGTTTAACAAAGCTTCTTTTGTATCATCTACTAAGATAATAGAAGTATCTTTGCTTAAATCTTTACTTTTAAATTTTATTTCATCAACTATGCAAAGATTGGCACCTTTTTTACTGGCTTCTTCTATATAATCATTTCCATTGAAATTCTTGCCCTTTAAAGATATAAATATACTATCTTTGCATATTTTTCTTGTATCTGTACTTAAATTATTATATTTATTATTACCAGCATTTATGTATACTTTTCCATTTATTGCTTCAACAATTTCTTCAAAACTTAGTGATTCCAATTAAAACAACTCCTTTATAATATCTCTTATTACTTCTCTTTCATCAAAATGTATAACTTTATCCTTTAGTATCTGATAGTCCTCATGTCCTTTACCAGCAACAACTATAACATCACCTTTTTCAGCTATCTCCATAGCTTTTTTTATAGCTTCTTTCCTGTTTTCAATTAAAATATAATTGTCCTTTTCTATTCCCATCTCAATATCTTTTAATATAAGCAGAGGTTCTTCAGTTCTTGGATTATCAGATGTAATTATAGCTATATCCGACAATTCAGAACCTATTTTACCCATTATAGGTCTTTTAGTCTTGTCTCTATCTCCTCCGCACCCAAATACGCTTATTAATCTTCCTTTTGTAAATTCTCTTGCTGTTTTTAATATATTTTCTAACCCATCAGGAGTATGAGCATAATCAATAATAACATCAAATCCTAAATCGTAATCTTTTGTTGCTATTTCACATCTTCCAGGAACAACTACCTTTTGAAGCCCTTCTTTTATCTTTTCTAACGAAATTCCTTCTTTAATACATGCTCCAGCACTACATAAGGCATTATAAACATTGTATCTTCCTGGAATACTTAGCTGAATATGTATACAATTATTCTTATAATATAAGTCAAATTCTGCTCCTCTTGAATGGTTTATAATATTTTTTGCAATTAAATCTCCACTTTCAAGGGAATAAGTTAGTACTTCACTAGATTGTGGTATATCTTTAAGCATCTTTCTTCCATATATATCATCTACATTAATTATAGAACTTTTTGCATTTTTAAATAATTCAAGTTTAGCATTGTAATAATTTTCAAAGGTTTTATGAAAATCTAAGTGGTCCTGAGTTAAATTAGTAAATACAGCCTGTGAAAAATTTAATCCATAAACTCTATTTAAACTTAAAGAGTGAGAAGATACTTCCATTACACAATAGTCTACGCCTTTTTTCCTCATTTTGTTAAATAATTCATGAAGTTCTAAAGATTCAGGAGTAGTTCTTTCTGATTTAATTTTTTCCTTTCCAATATAATTGGCTATAGTTCCTATAAGACCTACATTATATCCAGCATGTTCTAAAATTGATTTAATCATATATGTAGAAGTTGTTTTACCATTTGTTCCTGTAATTCCTATTAATTTTATTGCCTCTACTGCATTTTTGTAGAAATTATTTGATATTATAGCAAGGGCCTTTCTTGTATCTTTAACTTTTATTACAGTACAATTTAAACAATCCTCTAAGTCCTTACTGCAAACTATAGCTGTAGCACCATTTTTAATAGCACTACCTATATATTTGTGTCCATCAACATTAAATCCTTCAATACAAATAAATAAATCTTCTTTCTTGACTTTTCTTGAGTCATATTGAACTTCCTTTACGTCTAAATCTATGTTTCCTTGAACAATACTATACTCTAATCCTTGCAACATTTCTGAAAGCTTCATATTAATCACCTCTTAATTAACAATTAATGTGATTAGCATAACTATGCTAATCACATATTATCTTTAACTTAAAACTTTCTAAAGTTCTCTCCTTTTAATCTCCAAACTCATTAAGAGTTAAAACTATTGTAGCAGTACCTCTATTGACTTTACTTCCTGCTGATATGCTCTGCTCAGAGACTACTCCTTCTCCAATAATCTTAGCCTCAATTCCAAGGCTTTTAAGAAGTTCTATGGCTTTATCCTTATCATATCCTTTAAGATTTGGTACTACCACTTCCTTATTATAGTTTTGTGTGTTCCCGCTGTAAAGTACTATTTTGCCGCCTTCGCTTACAGCATAACCTGGTTTAGGCGTCATATCTACTATATATTCACCCTCGTTGGTTATTTCATAACTTAGTTTAGCATCTTTTAAGACTTTTATGGCCTCTTCTTTTTTTAGTCCTCTTACTTCAGGAACAGTTACATTTCTAACCATAACTTTATCAGCATCGCTGCTATTTAAAGCCATATAATTAAATATATCAGTAAATACCTGTTTTGCAACTGGTGCAGCAATCTGTCCAGCATAGTATTTAGATGGATCCGGTTCATCGATAGATACAAACACAGTAATTTTAGGATCATCAGCTGGTGCCATACCTCCAAAAGATGCAATATACTTGCCTGCAGCATATTTACCATTTACAACCTTTTGTGCCGTTCCTGTCTTACCAGCTATTTTATATCCATCTACAAAAGCATTTTGTCCTCCACCTTCGGATACTACCTTCTCTAAATATCCTCTTAATTTAGCCATTATCTCTTCATCTTCAATTTTTTTCTTTTCCTGTTCTATATTATTAAAATTCACATCAACTATTCTTTTATTATTTTCATCATAATGAACTATTTCTTTTACTACATGAGGTTTTATTAAGTATCCTCCGTTAGCTATCGCATTTAAAGCTCTCATATACTGTATAGCTGTTAATGTATTTGTCTGACCAAAAGATATGGTAGCTAAATCTGTATCACTTATATTTTCAGTTTTCTTAATTATTCCCTTAGCCTCTCCTGGAAGATCTATTCCGGTTTTTTCACCTAATCCAAAAAGTTGTATATGTTTATTTAGCTTTTCTGCTCCTAACTTTCTTCCTAAGTCCATAAATCCTACATTACATGAGTTTTTAAGTATATCAGCAAATGTTTCTGTTCCATGACCAGTTCTTTTCCAACAGTGAATTGTTCTTTTTCCAATTGTTGTACCTCCTCCGCAGGTAATTTCATAACTGTCTTCATCTACCACTTTTTCTTCTAAAGCAGCAGCAGCTGTTATAACCTTGAAGATAGAACCTGGTTCAAAAGTATCACTGACAGCTCTATTTCTCCAATTCTTTTGGAGTTCTTCATATGTCTTTCCTTCTTCCCAAGGAGAATTAGGATTATAGTCTGGTTTATTAGCCATAGCAAGTACTTCCCCATTTTTAGGATTCATCACTATAATAGTGACCGCTTTAGCCTTATTATCAATTAGAGCTTGCTCTGCCGCTTTCTCAGCAAAGTGTTGTATCATTTCGTCTATAGTAAGTACTACATCTTTCCCAGGTACAGGCTTTGTGTATTCTGAAATTGTATAAGGAAGATCTTGACTTTTGTTATCCGTCTCTGCAATTTTTACTCCTGGAATCCCTGCTAAATATTTATTATAGGTCAATTCTACGCCTGTTAAGCCCTCTCCATCTGATCTTGTATGTCCTAATACATGAGCTAGGAAATTCCCATTAGGGTAATATCTTTTTGTATCAGGCGATACTATAACTCCTCTCAATTTTTGTCCTTTAATTTCAATGTTTCTGACCTTATCTGCCTCTTCCTTTTCAATCCTTCTTTTTAAAGTAGCTGAACCGATAGGCAGTCCGCTCGGCAGAGTCTTTTTTAGAGTTTTGAGTACTTCTTCCTTGTCCATATTAAGAGCTGTAGCTAATGCTGATGCTATTTCTTCGTCATCAATTTCATATTTTGCCTTTGTTTGTCTTAGAGTATTCATATCTAAATCAACTCTATATACGTTAGCACTTACTGCTAACTCTTGACCATTTCTATCCAAAATCCTTCCTCTTCTTGCCTCGATTTTAACTTCACTTGTCCACTGGTCTGTAGCAATATTTTTATACTTTGCAGATTTTATTATCATAATATATCCTAGTCTAATTGTTAGTCCAAAAAACAAAAGCAAAAGTATGCCGAAAACTATTAGCATCCTTCGCTTTACTATAACTTTATCTCTATATTCCTTTTTAATCACACTTTTTACCTCCGTTAATATAAAATCTTTTTTAATCTCTCAATCATCCCCTCATTTTCTTTAACATCTTCTTTTGAAAAACTCTTAAAGTTATTTTTTTCCAAGTCTATGTACACAATATTAGATTCGTTCTTAGGAAACATATTTAAGTTTTTCACTGCATTATTCTCTATTTCTTTAATATTGCTATACTTTAGTAATCCAATTTTTAAATTTTCGTTTTCTGAATTTACTGTAGAAATCTCACTTTTCACATCTAATATATCTTTTTCGATATTGTATATTATTGAATATCTGTATACTACAGCGATTCCAATAATAAAACAAAATATAATGTTTCTTAAAATTGTTACTTTCTTGTTTACCGATTTTTGTTTATTAATTTTAATGTGCTCCTTTTTTAGTTTTTCTAAATCTCTTTGTTTATCATAATCAATTTGTCTAGAATATATCTTTTGGGGTGCTAAAGCATTGTTACCATTTATATTATTTCTATTATTTATTATCAATTTATTCCCTCCATCCTAGTTTTAGAACTATATTTTTTCTGCAACTCTCAGTTTTGAACTTTTACTTCTTGAATTTGAATTTTTTTCTTCTTCCGAAGGTTCAATTGGCTTTTTAGTAATTATATCTATAATAGGCTTTTTACCACATACGCATACAGGAAATTCTTTTGGACAAGTACATGGATTTTGAAGTTCTTTAAATTTAGTCTTTATTATTCTATCCTCTAAAGAATGAAAAGTTATTATAGCAATCCTTCCACCTGAGTTTAAATTTTTTATGCTATCTTCTACAGCTTTATTTAATATTTCAAGTTCTTTATTTACTTCTATCCTTATAGCCTGAAAAGTTTTTTTAGCTGGATGGCCTCCCTGCTGAAATTTAATTGGTATAGATCTTTTTATAATATCTACTAGTTCTAATGTAGTTTGAATAGGCTTTATCTCTCTTGAACTTACTATATTTCTAGCTATTTTTTTTGCGAATCTTTCTTCTCCATAGTCTCTTATAATTCTAAAAAGATCCTCTTCACTATATTCGTTCACAATTTCATAAGCTGAAATACTGTCCTCCGTATTCATTCTCATATCAAGAGGAGCATCTTTCATATAGCTAAATCCCCTTTCAGCAGTATCTAATTGATAAGAAGAAACTCCTAAATCCATTAAAACTCCATCTACGCCATCTATATTAAGTTCTTTTAAAATATGGTCTATGTTATAAAAATTATCGTGCACATAGGTTACATTACTATATCCTTTTAATCTTTCTTTAGCAGCTTTTATAGCATTTATATCCTGATCTATTCCAATAAGTCTTCCTTCTTGCGATAGTCTCTTAAGTATTTCACTTGAATGTCCTGCTCCTCCTAAAGTACAATCCACATAGATGCCATTTTCTTTTATATTCAAAGCTTCTATAACTTCTTTTAATAATACTGATACATGTTTAAATTCCATACTATTCTCCTTTTCTATATTCCAAGTTCACTCATCTTTTCTGCTATTTCATTAAAATCAATATTTGAAGAATTGTATTCTTCCCATTTTTCCTTTCCCCATATTTCAATTCTGGTCATTACCCCAATACTTACTATTTCCTTATTTATTTGAGCATATTCTAGAAGACTTTGAGGTATTAATGCCCTTCCTTGCTTATCTAAAGTTACTTCATTAGCTCCGGAAAAGAAAAATCTTATAAATGCTCTAGCATCTTTACTTGTTAGTGGGAGTTCTTTTAGCTTTTGTTCTAGTATTTTCCACTCATCCATAGGATAAATATATAAGCATCCATCAAGACCTTTAGTCAATACAAATCTATCACCTAAATTTTCTCTAAACTTAGAAGGAATTATCATTCTATTTTTACTGTCTAAAGAATGCGTATATTCTCCTATGAACATTTTCCACCCCTAATAATCATTTTCTCTCCACTTCACTCCACTTTTAACCACTAGATGTTATTATTCTATACTCATTAGAAATTTCCTTCTTTAAAATTAGTTTTTTAATACAATTAATTTTAATATTCAATAAATTATTATAAAAGCGTCTTTCTTGCAATGAAATTTAATCTAGAGTATAATTTACTAGAATATTATAATAAATGATAAGAAAGGAATGTACATAGATGAAATTAGGAATTGTTGGTCTACCTAATGTTGGAAAAAGCACTTTGTTTAATGCCATAACAAAGGCCGGAGCAGAATCTGCAAACTACCCATTTTGTACTATCGAACCTAATGTTGGAGTAGTAACTGTTCCAGATAAGAGATTGGACGTGCTTGAAAAAATATACAATCCCAAAAGGAAAATATATGCTACCGTAGAGTTTTATGATATTGCAGGTCTTGTAAAAGGGGCTAGTAAAGGTGAAGGACTTGGAAATAAATTTTTATCCCATATTAGAGAAGTAGAAGCTATAGTTCATGTTGTAAGATGTTTTCAAGATGATAACATAGTTCATGTTGAAGGTTCTATTGATCCTATACGCGATATAGAAACAATAAATCTTGAGCTCATATTAGCAGACCTTGAAGTCCTTGAAAGAAGAATTGAAAAAGGAGTTAAGGCTGTTCGAGGTGGAATTAAAGATGCAAAGTTTGAGCTTGAAGTAATGGAGAGAATTAAAGCTCATCTTGAATCTAATAAACCAGTTAGAACAATGCAATTTACCGATGAAGAAAAAGCCATTGTAAAGGGTTTATTTTTAATTACTTCAAAGCCTATATTATATGTTGCTAATATATCTGAAGATGATCTTATATCTGGAAACTCTGAAAATGCCTTTGTAAAAGCAGTTAAAGAATATGCAAAAGAAGAAAATTCTGAGGTAATAACTATATGTGCAAAAATAGAAGAAGAGCTATCCTCTCTTGAAGATAATGAAAGAGACGAATTGCTATCCGAGTATGGCCTTACAGAGCCAGGACTTAACAAGCTTATTCGTTCAAGCTACTCTCTTTTAGGTCTTATAAGCTTTTTAACAGCTGGTAAAGATGAAGTTAGAGCTTGGACTATAAAAAAAGGTACTAAAGCGCCTAAAGCTGCTGGTAAAATTCATACAGATATCGAAAGAGGCTTTATACGAGCAGAAATCATATCCTATGATAAACTTATAGAATGTGGATCTGAAGCTGCCGCTAAAGAAAAAGGCTTTTACAGATTAGAAGGTAAAGACTATATTATGCAAGACGGAGATATTGTAAACTTTAGATTCAATGTATAAAAAAGCTTAAAAGTGTAAAGTAAAAAGCTATAGCTTTTTACTTTACACTTTAACCTTTAAATTCTACCCTAAAAATTCTGACTTTCAATTTGCTAACCTCTAATTTGTTACGTTTTAACTTTATCTGCTAAATGTTTTTCCTTTCTTTCCGTATTTCTTAAGTTCCTTTTTTACATTATTCATCACTTCATCATAGTCTCCCATTAAAATATTTATAGCATCCTTTACTGTATTCATAGTGTATATGTGAAATTTTCCATCTTTTATAGCATTTTCTACTTCATCGTTTAGAATTAAGTCCATTTTATTAGAATATGGAATCAATGCTCCTTTGCCTTCAATTGAATCTACAACCTTACACACTTTAAAAAACCCCTCAATTTTTTCGTTAACTCCACCTATTGCTTGAACATCTCCAAATTGATTTATAGATCCAGTAACTGCAATGTTCTGTTTTATTGGCATATTGCTCAAAGCAGAAATCATACTAATTAACTCAGCTACAGAAGCACTATCCCCATCTATTTTCCCATATATCTGTTCGAAACTTAAATGAAAATTAACCGGTAACTTATCATATCTTCCCAATATCTCATTAATATATCCCTTTAAAATATTTACTGCCTTACTATGAATGTTTCCACTTAAATCGCTTTGCTTTTGTACATCTATTATCTCTCCTTCTCCTTTACAACAAGAGCAGGTTATTCTTATAGGCTTTCCAAAGCTCAGGTATCCTGTACTAACTACAGAAAGGCCATTTATCTGTCCTATTCGCTTACCTTTTACACTTAAAAGTATTTTTTTTTCTTCATAATACTCTCTTATTTCTTTTTCTATTAAATCTTCTTTATATATTATTTTAATTATATCATCTTTAGTAATAATTTCTTTTCCTTCTCTTTCTACTTTATTACTACATATAGTAATAATTCTCCTTATTTCATCATTATCTATATAAAATTTATTTCTATTTTCAGCCTTTCGAGATAAATATTTAGCAACTTCTTTTATAGCCTCTTCATCTAATTTCTTCAATCTTCCACCATCACATAACCTATTAATGTTGTTTATTAATGAAAACTTTGTATCATGGTCAATATTAACTATAGGATTATATTGAGCTTTAATTTTGAATATCTTTTTAAAATCTTCATCATAGTTAAATAAAATATCATAGGTTTCATAATCTCCAATCATAATTATCTTTTGTTTTAATTTAATAGGTTCTGGATCTAAGCTACTTAAAGATATTAGTTCTGCATATCCTCTATTGTAATTAAAATTAAGTTTTCCACTCATAATAGTCTTTTTTAAATTATAATAGGCTGTTGGATTAGATAAAAGACTATTGGCTCTGATTATAAGGCATCCTTCATTAGCTTTAAGAACACTTCCTCCTTTAATTAAAGATAAATCTGTAACGTAAGTTCCGTTTTGATTTTTATATTCTATGTTTCCTAATAAATTTATTACATTAGGATCCTCTTCAAATATAACTCTTGGTTTATCATACTTGCTGTTATCGACAAGAATATTAACATCATATCTCATAATTATCTCATTTATTTTATCTTCATCATCTTCATATATCATTGAATAATTATGACATGCATCATTCTCTATTTCTTCACACATTTCATCTAGAAATTTTACTACTTCTTCATCTTCATAAAACTCTTTTCTGTACTTTTCCTTTATTCTATTTGATTGTTCTTTTAAAAACTCATTCATTATTTTTTTTATCTTTTCTACTTCTACTGTTTCTATATTTTTTAATGAATCTAGTATTTCTGCAGATTTTATTTTAAGATCATTAACCTTCTTTAATATTTCTTCTTTACTTTTAGGTTCAAGAGCATCATATTCTTTTTCAGTCATAATTTCTCCATTAGTTATTGGAATAAATGTAAATCCTCTAGTTGTTGATCTTAAATCAAATCCCTGTTTATGAGCGTTACTCATAAGTTCGTTTATAAGTTCGCTTCTCTTTTTTTGTATATTTTCAATTATCTCTTCTTTCTTTTTATTTGTAGAACTATTATAAAATTCATATATAGATTTAAAATAAAAATTTTGAATTTCTTCTATAGTTTTTTTGAATAAGTGTCCTTTTCCGTTTGATATATATAGAGGATAAGGCTTTTCTGGATCTTCTTTTATTACATAGCATATATCTTTGGGTTTATCTCTATTTTTAAGAATTTCTTCTATATACTCTTTAAGATTTTTTAATTTTACTTTAGAAAAATCATCTATTAAATAAACATTATATCCCTCATCTTCTATCTCTAAAGCTGTCCTAATATTTTCATAAACCTCCCATTTATATTCAGGTAAATCAAGTTTATCTTCTCTTAAGTCAATATCTTTAAAATCAATATTATATATAACATCTTGGGATGATAACTCCATCATTCTATCCCTCCCTTTCATCACACTTACTATATTAATATTCTATATTTATTAATTTAGGAACAAAATTGATATAAATATTTAATTAATTATTACATTCTTAATATATTAGAGAATTCTGTATGTATTTGCTCATATTGGGTTAAGCTATAATTAATTGTTTTAAAAAAAATAATACTATGATATAATAAAGTCTAGTTATAATAGTTCTTTTAATTCATTCATAGAAACATAGAAATCATTTGTAAAGGAGTTATTTATATGGGTTTTAGAGAAAAATTAGCTGAAAATTATACTAAAAATTACTTAAGAAAATATGGTGATAGAATTACTCAAGCTCAAGGTAAGGTCATGTCAATAAAAATTCAGGAAAAATCCATATTAGGAATTTTTCATAAATTAGTAGTATCTATATTAATTAAACCTGATAGAAGTAAAAATATAATTAAATGTTACTATAAAACAAATAGATGGTTTAAAAAGCCAAAATTCATGACAATAGCTCAAGGTCATTCTTTAATAATCCAAGGACTAAAAGGTAAAAAAGGTAAAAGCGACAGAGAAACCATTAAAATTCTTAATATATTGAATATGACTACTAAAGGTCAATTAGTTCCTATTGAAGGAGATGCCATTAAAAAAATCCAGCAGGCTCAAAAAATAAAATATAGATAAAAACGTTGGCCTTCGTCAACGTTTTTATCTTTTTCTCATAAATAAATATAGACTGTTTATAAATGAAATAGTTCCTGAGTAAAATAAGATTATAGCCCATTGTCCTAAATTTAAAGCCACTGTATGAAATATGTTTCTCAAAAATGGCACATATATTATAGCCAAAAGCATACAAACTGATACTAAAACAGCTCCTACAAGGTATATATTTGTAAATAACTTAATTTCAAAGATAGAGTGTTTTTCAGATCTGCATTCAAATACATGAATTAGCTGTGACATTATTAATGTTCCTAGTGCTAAAGTTCTACAAGCATTTAGATTCATACCATAGTATTTTCCTGTTAGGAAAGCTAATATTGTGCATACTCCTATTAAGCTTCCTCTTAGCAAAATTTTCTCCTTTAATCCCCTTGCAAACACACTTTCATCTTTTGCTCTTGGCCTTTGAAGCATTATATCTTTATCAGGAGGATCTACTCCAAGAGCTATAGCCGGAAGTCCATCAGTGGCTAAATTTACAAGTAATATTTGTATCGGAAGAAGAGGTGTTTCTAAATAGAATAAGGATGCTAAAAACATTGTAAGAACTTCTCCTAAATTGCAGGATAGCAAATATCTTATAAATTTTCTTATATTGTCATATATAATTCGTCCCTCTTCCACAGCTGAAACTATAGTAGCAAAATTATCATCTAATAATATCATAGATGAAGCTTCCTTAGTAACATCTGTTCCTGATATTCCCATAGATATACCTATATCTGCTTCCTTTACAGCCGGAGCATCATTTACTCCATCGCCAGTCATGGCTACTATGTTATTTTTTTTCTTAAATGCCTTTACAATTCTCAATTTATGTTTAGGACTAACCCTTGCAAATACAAAGAGTTTATCTATTCTATTATTCAGTTCTTTTTCAGATAACTTGTCTAATTCTTCTCCTGTAATTACTTCTTCTTCTCTTTTACATATACCTAATTCTTTTGCAATAGCATAAGCAGTGTTTTTATGATCTCCTGTAATCATAACTGGTCTTATTCCAGCCATTTTACACTTTAATACAGCATCCTTTGCCTCTCTCCTTGGAGGATCTTTCATGCCTGCTACCCCTATAAAGATTAAATTATTCTCTAAATTACTTCCTTTAGATATATCTGAGTCCTTATAAGCAGCAGCTATACATCTTAAAGCATTGTAAGACATTTCTTCAACTTGCTTTATGACCCTATTTTTATATTCCCATTTAAAAGGAACTACTTCATTATTTATCAAAATATAGTTACATCTTTCTATTACTCTCTCTGGAGCCCCTTTAACATAGCATCTCTTTTTTATTCCTTCTTCTATTATTACAGACATCATTTTTCTATTAGAATCAAAAGGTATATCATAAATTCTCTTTCCCTTGCTTAAAAATTCTTTTATATCACTACTTTTATTAAAAAAAGCTTTTATTAACGCTGTTTCCGTTGGATCACCAAGCAGTGATTTTTCAAAATCCTTTTGACTAAAATCATACCCACAATCATTACAATATACAAAAGCCTTTTTTAGAATTTCAAAGTTTGTCTCATTTTTTTCTTTAATATCATAAAGCTTATTATTATAATATATTTTTTCTACGGTCATATTATTTTGTGTAAGAGTCCCTGTCTTATCACTACATATTATTGATGTACATCCTAAAGTTTCTACAGCAGGAAGTTTTCTTACAAGAGCATTTCTTTTTAGCATTCTAGAAACACCTAAGGCTAGAGCCACTGTAACTATAGCAGCCATTCCCTCTGGAATCGCAGCAACTGCCAAGCTTACTCCGAGCAAAAACATTTGATACTTATCCTGTCCTCTAGCAATTCCAAGTAAAGTCACCAGAGCACAAATAGCTATACATACTACAACCATTACTTTACCTAGGGAAGTTAGCTTTTTCTTTAAAGGAGACTTTTCAGTTTCTATGCTGTCTAGCATATTAGCTATTTTGCCCATTTCAGTTTGCATTCCAGTCTTAACCACTCGCGCTTTTCCTTTTCCTCTAAGTATTATGGTTCCCATATAGACGCTATTATTTTTATTATTCAAACTCTTTTCTACTCCTACAGACTCTCCAGTAAGCAAAGATTCATCTGCAAGAATATTATTTCCCTCAAGAAGTATGCAGTCTGCCGGTACTCTATCTCCACTTTCTAAAATTACTAAATCTCCTGGAACCAAAAATTCTGCATTGATTACTTTTATTTCACCATTTCTAATTATTTTTGCTGTAGGTGCTGCAAGACTTTTTAATGCTTCTAAAGATTTCTCAGTTCTAAATTCCTGAATAAAACCTAAAATAGCATTCATAATGACTATAATGATTATAGTTATAGCATCTGCTTCCTCTCCTATAAGAGCTGACAATATAGTAGCTGCTAGTAATACCCAAATTATGAAATCATTAAATTGTTCTAAAAATATTTTTATAGGTGAAAGTTTCTTTTTTTTCTGTAGTGCATTTAGCCCATACTCCTTTAATCTTTTTTCGGCTTCTGCATTTGTAAGACCTCTTATCATATTTTTTTCACTAACCATGTTCTTCCCCCTATCATTTTAAGACACCATTTAATTATCCAATTCTTTGCACCCCTAGAATAATATATGAATGTTACCTAGCAACTTATGAAAAAAATATATTTTTTTAAAAAATTATAAAATATACTGGTTTTATGGTAAAATAGTAAAGTAATTTTTATTATTATAGGAGGAACATTAGATGAAAGATGTAGTTTACATTACAGGACATAAAAACCCAGATACAGATTCAATATGTTCTGCTCTTGCTTATGCAGAATTCAAGAATAAATCTGCTGGTTTAAACGCAATACCCATTAGAATAGGTGAAGTGAGCAGAGAAACTCAATTTGTATTAGATTATTTTGGAGTAAAAAAGCCTCGTTTTGTTGAAAGTTTAAAAGCTCAAGTTAAGGACTTGAATATGGATAAAGTCCCACCTGTATACCCAGAAACTTCTTTAAAAACTGCATGGACTTTAATGAAAAAAAATAATGTAAAAACTTTACCTGTAGTAGATAACGATGATACCTTTATAGGACTTGTCAGTCTTTCAAACTTAACTACAACCTATATGGATATATGGGATAATTATATTTTAGCTAAGAGCAACACCTCTTTTGAAAATATAGTTGATACCCTAGCTGGTAAATCAATATATCAAAATAAAGATTTAGAAAAATACACAGGAAAGATTTTAGTTGCTGCTATGGAACCTAATAGCTTGAGAAAAATTATGGAACCAGGTGATATAGTTATATGCGGAAATAGAGAGGATAACCAAGAAGCTATAATAGAAGGTAAAGCTTCTCTTATGATAGTTACAGGAAATCATGATATAAGCCCTGAAGTACTAGAGAAAGCTAAGAATAAAGGCTGCTCTATTATAACTACCCCTTATGATTCCTTTACAGCAGCTAGAATGATAATTCAAAGTATCCCTGTAAGATATGTTATGACTACAGAGGAAATTATTCATTTTAAGGATACAGACTATGTTGAAGACGTAAAAAGTGTTATGGCTAAGACTAGATTTAGAAATTATCCTGTTCTTGATAATAATAATAAGGTGCTTGGTACTATTTCAAGATATCACTTAATATCTCAAGTTAACAAGAAAGTAATTTTAGTGGACCATAATGAAATATCTCAATCCGTAGAAGGGCTTGAGGATGCTGAAATAATAGAGGTTATAGATCACCATAGAATTGCTGATTTGCAAACAGGTAATCCTATATACTTTAGAAATGAACCTGTGGGATGTACAGCTTCTATAATAGCTTCTATATTTTTTGAAAATGGAATCAGACCTTCAAAACAAGCAGCTGGTCTTCTAGCAAGCGCTATAATATCTGATACCCTTTTATTTAAATCACCAACTGCTACTAACTTTGACAGAATTATGCTGAACAGACTTACAAAAATAGCTGATATTGATGCTGAAGAATATGCTAAAGAAATGTTTAAAGCCGGAACATCCTTTGCTGGTAGAAGTGTGGACGAGATTTTTAATACAGACTTCAAAGTATTTACTCTCCTAGATAATAAAATAGGAGTAGCTCAAGTAAGTACTATGGATCTTGAAGGATTTAATTCTCTAAAAGATGAAATGTTAGCTTATATGGAAGAAAAATGCCATACTGAAAAATTCGATCTTCTTATGTTACTTTTAACTGATATAATTCAAAATGGTTCACAAGTAATAGCTGTTGGAGATAAGACTGAGTACGTAACTAAAGCATTTAATGTTACTTTAAAAGATAATTCTGCTTATGTTCCAAACTTATTATCAAGAAAGAAACAAGTAATCCCACCTCTTACAGCAGCCATAGAGGCTAGCAAATAAAAATTAGGGTTTATATATAAACCCTAATTTTTATTTGATTTAAAATCTAATTTGAGTTCAAAAGTAGTAAATAGAAAAATCCTATAAAATTTATCATGCATACTGTATATGCAACCCCTATATAGTCTTTAATGTGCACATATTCTATGTCTTTTTTATATCTTCCATAGCTTTTAATATAGTCTTTTTTATTCTTACCTTCAAAATAATAGTAAAAGTTTACAGATTCTATGTAGGCTGCCAAAATATTAACATTCAAAAGAGGTTTACTAAATATGTTAGATAAATAATCTCCTTTAAAATCCACTTTAAAATCTTTATGTCTTATAATATATATAAAGTATAAAAATCCCTGCATTAACATAGAAGGAATTATAGTAAGTATTTTCCAAACCTTTATAACTATTTTATTATCTTTATTAAAGCTTAAATTATAAATGATCATATATAAAATTGCAGCATAATTACCTAATAGAACTATATAGAATAAAGGTGCTGTAAACCCGCAAACAATTGCTCTTGTTATTTTTGATATGGTGTTATAAAAGTCGGCTTTTTCCTTTAAAGATAAATTCTCTCTTTCAGAATTACTTATATCTAATACTAAAAACGCAGTTATGCCATTATATATTTGCCCTTTAAAATTTAATTCTACAATTAAGCATATTAATATTCCAAATATAAGATATAAACTCTGAAGAAGATTTGTGTCTCTTATAATGCCTCTTAACTTTAAGTCTATGTTTCTAAAGAATATTTGTCTATTAAATCTCCATAATAAAATACTTAACAAACATCCAAATAAATACCCTATCCCAAATTACTCACTCCTTTAAATTTTAAATAAAAAATCCCTCCTAAACATATGTCCACTATAATCATATGTAGGAAGGTAAACGAATAATTCTATTTTTATGAATTTATTGATTAAATTTTTATCTACTTCGTAAATTATTTGCCATTTGCCACATTTCATCTGCTGTCTTAAGAGCGGATGAATTTAATTGAAATGCTCTCTGAGTTATAATCATATCAGCCATTTCTTTTCCTAAATCTACATTTGAGTTTTCAACAAATCCTTGGAGTATATCTGCATCTCCACTTTCTATAACTCTAGCCTGTTGTTCTAATCCATTTTCATCAACTGTTACTTCAGGAACATACAAATTATTTCCTATGCTTTTCATAGAATTGCTTCCTATAGTTTTATATATAGGTATTCTAAGACCATTATATCTGTCACTTATAAGATTTCCTTTATTATCTACTATAAAGTCCTTCTCCACAAAATTTCCATTTTGGTTATTCACGTTTATACCATTTTGATCTAATATAACAAGTCTATTTCCATTACTGTCAACAATGGTGCCATTTTTATCAATCTTAAATGTTCCTGCTCTTGTATAAGCTTCATTTCCATTAGGATCAATTACTTTAAACATGCCAACTCCATCTATTGCTAAGTCTGTATTCTTATCTGTTTGTAATAGACTTCCCTGCAAATTATCCATTTGCACCTCAGAAACCCTAACACCAGTTCCAGTAAAAACAGCATTTTCTTGTTTATTTCCGTCTACTGGATATCCTCTTCTTTTCAATGTTTCTTGCATTAAGTTGCTAAAATTAATCTCTTTCTTCTTATATCCTGCAGTATTAATATTAGCTATATTGTTTGAAATAATATCCATCTTTTCCATTTGAGCTGACATACCGCTTCTGGAATTCCATATGCTTCTTATCATAAATTAGTGCCTCCTATATGAAATTTAACCAACTTTTCCAACTTCATTAACAGTTTTTCCCAAAGTCTCATCTAAAGCTTGAACAACCTTTTGATTACTTTCAAATGTTCTCAAAGTCATCATCATATCTGCTATCTCACTCATAACGTCTACATTAGATCTTTCTAAGGATCCTTGAACTACCTTTTTATCTGTAAGTTGAACAGGATTTTCTCCTCTATAAAGATTGTCTTCAATCTTATTTAGCGTTGTATAGTCTTCAAAATCTACTATTTCTAATTGATAAGCAGGAGTATTATTTAAACTTATATCACCATTTGCACTACATTTAATACTTGCTATATCACCATTTACTATAACATTAATAGGTTCTAATGCTCCTGAGCTAACATTTCTTCCTAATACCATATCTCCCATGTCATTTACTAAATATCCATTACTATTTACATGAAAATGTCCATCTCTTGTATAGTAATTTTGAGTTTCTATACCATTATTTCTTGCTACTGTAAAAAATCCTCTTCCTTCTATTGCAAAATCAGTATCCTTATCAGTAGCTTCAATTGTACCCTGATTAAAGTTTATATAGGTCTCATCTATTTTGCTTCCCATAGATAAACTTCCTATGACATTTCTAACATTTTGTCCATTTACAATCTTATCATAATTTTGCATCAATACATCATCAAATTTTTTAGCTATTAAATTATCTTTTTTATATCCCACAGTATTTACATTTGCTAGATTATTGCTTATAACATCCTGCTTTGCTTCCTGAGTAACAAGGCCTGAAACCGCAGTATATATTCCTCTAATCATTTTTTCACCTCATCGTTTTTTAAATTATTATAACTAGACGTTTCTTCTATAACTTTATGTTCACTTTTATATTCCATTCCATATTCTCTTGCTTTCATTTCAATTTCGTATCTGGATAAATTAGTTCTTATTTTTACATTTATCATGAGTAACGTTGAAATAATAATTCCTATACCTATTCCTATAAGAACTCTTCTGTCACTTAAAAAATCTATAATGTCTTTTATTTTAAGTATAGATCTTTTATTAATAGTATTTCCCCCTTACCTATTTTTAGCTTATCTGCTATCTCCTCAGTACTAAGTCCCTCATCTATAAGTTTTTTAATTTCATTTATCTTTATATTATTATTTTTTTCTTCTTTATCTTCACTAATTTCTTCATTGATATTGTTTATTTTACTAAAATCAATATCTACAACATCAATTATGTTATCGTTATAATCTACTATATCTTTATATATTTTTTTATGTACAGTATCTAATTCCATTGTTTCGTCACTTTCATCATTTTCTATGCTTTTATTATCGTATATGCCTTTATTATTCTCTATACTTTTTTCCAAACTAACTATTTGAGTTTGAACTTCTAATAAGGTTTCTGCAAATTCCTTACGAAGTTTGCCTATTTCTACTTCTATATCTTTCATATCTGTTTCTGCTGTATTAAGAATTCCTTGAAAAGAATTTTTTTCTTTTTTTATAGCTCTTAAATTTAAAACTATCAAAGCTAGTCCAATTATAAGCAGAGTTATGGCCGTACCCATATCTTAGTCAACTCCTTACTTAAATTTCGTATTTAAGCTTACTCATCATCTTTCTGAGATGAATTATAGCCCTACTGTGAAGTTGACATACCCTAGATTCTGAAACTCCTAGTACTTTCCCAATCTCTTTTAATGTCATTCCTTCATAATAATACAAAGATAATACAGTCCTATCCTTTTCATTTAACATCTCCAACGCTTTTGTTAAATATTCAATTTTTTCCTGTTCCTCTAAGGCATTTTCAGGATTAGGACTCTTTTTGTCTTCAATGGTTCCCATTAAAGACATATCATCATCTTCCGAAAAAATTAAGTCTTCAAGAGATACAACTGATATATAATTTATAAAATTCTCTATCTCTCCTACTTCTTCTACAGTTATACCAAGTTCCTCTGCTATCTCTATATTGCTTGGATCCTTTAAATTTTTCTTTTGAAGCAGCTCTATCGCAGTATTATATCTATTTAATTTATCCATAGCACCTTTCGAGATAGGACTATTTTTTCTAATCTCATCTATCATAGAGCCCCTTATACGTATTGAAGCATAAGTTGAAAACTTCATGCCCTTACTCTCATCAAACTTATTTAAAGCATCCATAAGTCCTACCATACCATAACTAAGCAAGTCCTCAAACTCTATATACTTGCTCTTTCCTATAATTACTCTAGAAGCAATATATTTTACTAATGGAATATATCTTTTTACTATTTGCTCTCTTACATCTATACTGCTAGCTATGGACATATTTACTCCTCCCTTAACCCCTTTTTCATGTGTTCTCTCATAACCTGAAATACAAACCTTATTATCTTTTCCTGCTCCATAGTCTTCAAGTCTATAAAATTTATGCCATAAACCATCTCTCCTAATTCATCTGTTGAGGTCCTTTTCACCTCTCCTTTTACAATAATATGCCCCCTACTTATAGGTATAATTAAAGCTAATACATCATCTTTTTGAGCTGCTATATCTGTTTTAAGCCTAACTCCTCCTCCACTTAAATCTAATATAGTTCCTTTTTGAAATCTTACATTACACAGCTCTTTTTTACTTAATTCCAAATTTCTATTTACTAAAGCACATTTTGTTTCATAAACCAAAGGTACACGAACAAACTTTCTCCTTTGAATTTTTTCAAACTTATTAGGCATACTTATCCAAATCAATGGTATATTAGATTTATCTCTTTTAACAACTATGGAGGAAAACTTATATATACTCCCATCGTCATAATATAAAACTTCAATTTTTTCATCTTTTCTTAAGGGTAAGTATTGAAAATCTTTTATTGGAATGCTTATAGCTATATATTCATCTTTAATATCTTGAATATCGCAGATAAATACTCCTTCCTCAGATATTATTTCTACTCTGTTATTCACCTTAAATTTTAGTTCAGCCATTTATGTTCCTCCTTATGAAAAGATAGTAAATATTTTTTTAAACAATCCTTGTATTCCCTCACCCTTTTGCCCTATATTTTCTCCGCATAGCTTTAATGCTATATTTCTAATATCTAAAGCTGCATCACATTCAGGGAAATTCACTGCAAGAGGTTTTTGCTTCCTTACAGACTGTATAAGTTTTCTATCTTCTGATATACTGCCAAGATGCTCTACTCTCATACTCAAAAATTTATTTACTACACTGCTAAACCTATTAAAAATTAATTCGCCTTCCTTAGCATCTATTACCCTATTCACTACGATCTTTGCTGTATTCCTAAGGTTAAAATGATTAACAACTTTAATAAGGCTATAGGCATCTGTCAAAGCTGTAGGTTCTGGAGTTGTAACTATAATAAGCTCTTCACAACATTTTATAAATCCAAGAACAGTTCTATTTATTCCAGCTCCTGTATCCATTAATATAAAATCGAATCCTTTTAAAGCACTTAACTTGTTAAGGAACTCACTTCTTCTTTTCTCATCTATCTCATCTACTTTATTAATGCCTGTACCTCCTGGTAGAAGCTTCACTCCAAAAGGTCCTTCTATTATAACATCCTCTATTTTCTTATTTTTAAATATTACATCATATACATTATACTTGGGTAAAAAGCCCATTAGAACATCATCATTACCCATTCCCACATCAGCATCAAAGATTAAAACAGATTTTCCCATCTTTTGAAGGGTAATGCCTAAATTCACAACAAAATTACTCTTACCTACTCCCCCTTTTCCAGAAGTCACTGTAATAATCTTTGCTTCATCTCCAGTTCTTTCAATATCTATACTTTTTTCTTTCACCAATTGCCTAAGTCTTTGAGCCTGGTCTAACATATAAGATCCTCTCCTAGTATAAGTCTGCTAATCTCCTCCGCAGTTAATTCTTTAAAATCATCTGGAACATTTTGTCCAGTAGTCACAAAGCTTAAAGGTTTCTCTGCACTATCTAAAATATTGAGTATGGATCCATAGGTAGTTGTTTCATCTAACTTGGTTATTATAACGTTATTGAAATTAAGGACCTTATACCCTTGTAAAATAGCATCTATATCCTTATTTTTTGTAGTACTGCTTATGACCATATATATATTCTTAGAATTAGCTTTTTGAACAAAAGAATTAAGTTCCGCAATTTGCATAGCATTTTTGCTATTTCTTCCTGTAGTATCTATTAAAATTACTTCACAGTCCTTCATACTCTCTAATGCGCTACCCATTTCCTTTACAGAAAATACAGCTTCAAAAGGTATAGACATTATATCAGCATAAGTACTTAGTTGTTCTACTGCTCCAATCCTATATGTATCCACAGTTATAAGTCCAACCTTTTTCTTTTCTATAAGAGCAAGTTTTCCTGCAATCTTTGCTATAGTAGTAGTTTTTCCTACTCCTGTAGGGCCCACAAACACTACTGGCCCCTCCATATTCGAATGAGATATGTTTATCATATCTTCGATTGCAATTTTAACTTTCTCCTCTTCTTCAATACTTTCATCCATATCTCTGACCCTTGTTAATATTTTTTTTATTACCCTTTCATTTAAGCCACTTTCCTCCAAAGTTTTATATAGTTTGCTTTTATTTAAATCTGTTGTAGTAATCGCAGTTTGGCTTATATTGGCTATCATCTCTTTCATCTGTTGCATTTCTGCTAAAATCTCATCCTTAGGAAAATATTTTTCATCATAAACTTTATCTTTTGTGCTTGGACTCTTTTTCTCCATAACCTTTTTTATGGCATCTATACTATTTTTCATATTTTCATCTATGTCGCTTTTTTTACTATCAACAGCTGCTGTAACTTCTAAAATCTTTGGGGAAAACAGCCCTCTTAATCCAGGTCTTTTTATCTTTCTCTGACTTATTATTATTGCATCTTTACCTAATTCCTGCCTTATCCTATCCATAGCTTCATTCATGCTGGTAACAACATACTTCTTAACTATCATTAGCAAGTCACAACTCCTTCAGTTCTAATTTCTACATCATTTGGTACTTCATTTAAAGATATTATTGTTAAATTAGGAAATACCATTTCAGTAAGTTTTCTAAATGCTGGTCTTACCTTAGGGGAAACTAAAATTACAGGCTGGTTCTCATAAAAATGCACAGTGTCTATAATATTTTTTATGGATTCAAATATTTTTCCTGTAGTTTCTGGATCAACTGCTGGGAATGAACCCTGCATAGATTTTTGAATATTATTTCCTATTATCTCTTCTAGCTCTGGCGAAAGTATAGCTACTGTAATTACTCCATTTTCATCAACTAAAGGGTTGCAAATATTTCTTGCAAGTGCAAACCTTACGTATTCTGTAAGCACTTCTATATCCTTTGTATTCCTTGAATTATCAGCTAAAGACTCCAATATTGTTACCATGTCTTTTATTGGTACTTTTTCTCTTAAAAGATTCTGAAGAACCTTCTGAACTTCTCCTATAGTCATTAAGTCAGGAATAAGCTCTTCCACGACAGTATTGTATTTTTCTTTTACTGTATCCAATATTAATTTTGTTTCCTGTCTTCCGAGCAATTCGTAAGAATGAGCTTTTATGGTTTCTGTTAAGTGAGTAACCATAACAGTGGTAGGATCTACTACTGTTAATCCCTTAATCTCTGCTTCTTCTCTTTGATCATTATTTATCCATAATGCAGGTAAATTGAAGGTTGGCTCAATTGTTCTAATTCCCTGAAGTTCTATGTTTTCTCCAGTAGGATCCATGCAAAGAAGCATATTTGGCATAAGTTCACCTTTTGCTATAACAGTGCCCCTTATTTTTATTACATACTCATTTGTCTTTAACTGCAAATTATCTCTTATTCTTATAGGTTGAACTATAATTCCCATTTCAATAGCACATTGGCGTCGTACAGAAGCAATTCTCTGAAGAAGATCTCCTCCTGACGCCTCATCTGCAAGTGGAATTAAGCCATACCCTATTTCTATTTCCATTGGTTCCACAGAAATTAGGCTCGTCACATTCTCAGGCTCTCTTCTCTCTGTTTCAATAAGTTCTTCTTGTTCTGTCTGAATCTGTTGAATAATTTGCTCCTTTTCATCTTTATATAAAAGGTATGCACTTAATCCTGTAGCAACTGCCAATATAAGAAAAGCCATCTTAGGTAGTCCAGGTATAAGTCCTAAAAATAAAAGCATTGCAGAAGCAACTGCTAAGACCTTAGGAAAACCTGTTAATTGTTTTACCAGTAAGTTACCAAAATTCTCACTTGCAGAAGAACGAGTTACCAATATACCTGAGGCAGTAGATATCAAAAGAGCAGGTATCTGGGATACAAGGCCATCACCTACAGTAAGTTTTATATAAGTTTCAGCAGCATCACTAGCAGACATTCCTTTCATAATAACTCCAATTATGATTCCTGCAACAATATTTATAATGGTAATAATAATTCCTGCTATGGCATCTCCTTTTACGAATTTTGAAGCACCATCCATTGCTCCATAAAAATTTGCCTCTTCTTGAATCTTTTCACGCCTCTGCCTTGCTTCAACTTCTGATATAAGTCCTGCATTTAAATCCGCATCTATACTCATCTGCTTCCCAGGCATAGCGTCCAATGTAAATCTTGCAGATACTTCAGATACTCTGCCTGCACCATTAGTAATTACAACAAATTGAATAACTACTATAATTAAAAATATAATTATTCCAACTACATAATTATCTCCAGTAACAAAGTTACCAAAGGTCTCAATTATTTTTCCTGCATATGCATCTTTTAATATAAGCCTTGTAGAAGATATATTAAGTCCTAATCTAAACAAGGTGGTTATTAAAAGAAGAGTTGGAAATACTGAAAATTGCAGTACCTCTGTTGTAAACATAGTTAATAACAAAGTAATTGTAGCAATAGTTATATTAAAAGCTATAAAAACATCTAAAAGCGTAGTTGGCATAGGTATAATTATCATCATAACTATTCCCATAACCCCAAAGGCTACTGCCATATCCAAATAATTTTTTGCATTGAGTTTTAGTTTTCTACCACTTTCCAAAACATTCACCCTCTATTTTCTTCTTCTCAGTTTATATACTAGTGCTAAAATTTCAGCTACAGCTTGATACATTTCTGAAGGAATTTCCCTTTCTAATTCTACTTCGTTAAATATTAATCTTGCTAAAGGCTTATTCTCTATAATTGGTACACCACTTTCTTTTGCAATTTCCTTAATTTTTATTGCCACGTACCCACTCCCTTTTGCAACAAGAACAGGAGCATTATTCTTCCCCTCTTCATACTTTAAAGCTACTGCAATATGGGTAGGGTTTGTAATTACAACAGAAGCATTTGGAACACTTTGCATCATTCTTCTTGCAGCAATTTCTCTTTGCTTCTGTTTTATCTTTCCTTTTACCTGAGGATCTCCTTCCATCTGCTTAAATTCCTCTTTTACTTCCTGCTTTGTCATCCTCATATCTCTCTTAAATTGAAACTTTTGATAAACAAAATCTAGTATTGCTATAACTGCCATAACTAAAGCTATTCTAAAAAATACATTAGAAGCCAACTTTAAAAAGGTGGTTATAATTATGGGGAATTTTAAATTCCCCATAGTTAAGACTTTTCTAAAATTGCTTTTTAAAAATTCATAGCCTACAAATCCTACTATTGAAATTACAGCAATGTCTTTAATAAGTTCAATTACAGTTCTAGTAGAAAACATTCTTTTAAATCCATTTATAGGATTTATCTTAGAAAACTGAGGCTTCAATGGTTCTGTTGTATTTATATATCCCGTTTGAAGGAAACTTGCTGCTATTCCCATAATCATAATAGGCAATACAACAGGGAAAAAAACCATAGCAAATCTTAACATAATAGTAAAAATAATTGATTGTAAAGTATCTGCATTTAGCTCCAAATTTAAATATCCAGTAAAAAATTCTATAATATCTTCCTTAAAAGAATTCACAACATACTCCCCTAAAGTTGTTAAAATAATAGTCGAAACTAATAAAGTAATGGCATTTCCAATCTCCTTACTTCTTGGAACTTGACCTTTTTTCTTTGCTTCACTCAGTTTATGAGGAGTAGCTTCTTCTGTTTTATCATCTGATGCAAAGATTATAACTAAAGGTATTAGCTTATAAAGTTGCCTTATAGCACTTGGTATATCATCAAAAGCATTAATAAACATATTATAAAACACTGGAAGACATAGACATAAAACTGTTAAACCTAGTAAAATTTTTACTGGAAGACCTAAAATCATTATATTTAACTGTGGAACAGTCTTAGCCATAAGTCCCATAGTTAAATCTGCTAATATAATAATCAATACTATAGGTATTGCTATTCTCAAACCTAATTCAAAATATTTAATAAAAACTTCTATAATAAACATAGGGCTTTTTTGAGATAAAATAAATTTTCCTAATGGTATAATTTTAAGACTTTCTACTAATACTTTAATAAGCATATGATGTCCATCTACTATTAAAAAGGCTATTAAACTAAACCAATAGAGAATTCTCTCTATTAAAGTTACATTACCTTCAGAGCTTGGATCGAACATAGACATCATTGAAAATCCAACTTGCATATCCATCAAGGACCCTGCTATCCTTATACAATAAAAGCATAAACTTGTAATAAATCCGAAGGTAAGCCCTGTGCTTATTTCACTTAAGCAATATATTATTAATTGAAAGTTGCTATTTATACTACTTAAGTGTGAATAATCAATTATTGGTAATAATATAAAAGCTATTATTACACTAAACATAATCTTCAATATTTGGGGTGTTCCTTTAGGGAAAAATACAGGAACGACTATCACAAATGAAGACATTCTAAGAAAAATTAATAAAAATGCTGTAAAAAAGGTTAGATCAATCAAAGTTCACCCCACCTAATTAGTCAAGTTAGCTATAATGGCAAATATTCTCTCAGCAAACCCAACAACTGTTTGATTTATAAACTTAGCTGTAATAAGTCCTACTACTGCCACCCCAATAAGTTTAGGAACAAAGGTCAAAGTTTGCTCCTGTATTTGAGTAGTTGCTTGAAATATGCTTATTACAAGCCCTATTACTATGGATACAATTAAAATAGGTGCTGCTGCTAAAATTCCTGTTGAAATTGCATCTTTTAATATACCCATTACCATATCTTCACTCATTCATATCACCTCACGAAAATCCCAAAACTAACGACTTTGTTAGAAGATACCATCCGTCTACCATTACAAACAACAATATTTTAAAAGGTAGTGATATCATAACTGGCGGCAGCATAAACATTCCCATAGACATCAAAATACTTGCCACCACAATATCTATTATTAAAAAAGGTACATATATCAAGAATCCAATAGTAAACGCTGTTTTAAGTTCACTTATTATAAAAGCGGGAATTACTGCCTTAAGTGGGGCATTGTCTTTAGTTATTTTAGATTTATCAGCCTTAGAAATATCCAAAAACAACTCTAAATCCTTTTCTCTCGTTTCCTTCAACATAAATTTACGTATCGGTTTTGATGCTCTTTCTAAGGCTTGCTGCTGATTTATCTTATTTTCTAAGAATGGCTTGACTGCCTCACTATTAATAGTATTGTAAGTTGGATACATTATAAATATAGTAAGAAAAAGAGCAAGTCCAACTAATACTTGATTTGGAGGAGATTGCTGAGTTCCTAAAGCATTTCTTGTAAATCCTAAAACTACAATTATTCTAGTAAAACTAGTCATCATTACTAAGAATGAAGGTAAAACTGAAAGTACAGTAAGAACCATAAGTAGCTTTATATTATCTACATAATCCTTTGGAGAGCTTGCACCATCTATCGAAATATCAATTTTAGGAACTGGTAAAGTTTCTGGAGCTGCATATGCCTTTACTCCTGCTAAAAACATAATTACAAATATAATTAAACCCATTAATAAGACTTTATTTTTTTTCATTTATTATCTTCCTTTTTTACCATAAGTTTAGATACTACTTCTTTAAAGTTGCCATATTGCTGAATTTTATTATCTTTTTCAATTTCACTAAGTTCTAAATCACTAAGTTTCATTAATATTTCCACTCTTCCCTGAGCCGAAGAAATTACATAGCCCCTTTCACCTATTTTCACAACTAAAAGACAGTTATCCTTTGTCAAAGGTAATCTATCCAATATTCTCATATGTTTACCACTTTGCATTTCTTGAAGCTTAGCTCCTCCATACTTAAAAAACAAATATATTAAAAATATTATGAATGGTAAAAATACTACTACCTTAAAGAACATTATTATAGTTTCTTTGGTTTCCATATTAAACATCCCTACTATTGAACAATTATTTCATAGAAATATACATCCAAAATCTGTCCTTTTGTTAAAAGGGGATTAATCTTATTCTTAATTTCCTCTTTCATCTTTTCAACTCCAGCCTCTGAGAAATCTTCTGGCTTTTTTGATCTTAACACAGTATTAACAGCATCTCTTAAAATAGCTTTATTATTTTCTAACTCTGCTTGTAACTCCTTATTTTCTTTAACATCAGCATATCCTACATATATCTGTGTTTTTAGATATCTTGAAGTCCCATCTGATTTTAGATTTACTAGAAATTCATCTAAAGAAAATGTTTTTTGTGTTATACCTGTACTAACAGGCTTAATATAAGTTTCAGTAGTTTTATCTTTATAGGCTATATAATATCCTGCAAAAATTCCACCACCTAAAAGGATTATTGATAATAGTACTATTATAGCTACCTTTAAAACATTTCCTTTTGAAGTTGTTTTCTTTTCTCCATCTGCCATATTACTTATTCTCCTTTTCACTTGCTACAATTAATATATTAACTCTTCTATTTTTCGCCTTGTTGGCATATGTAGTATTTGGAACTATAGGTCTATGTTCCCCATACCCTGCCGCTTGAAATCTTTTAGGATTCATTCCTTTACTTTCAACAAAATACTTTAATACATTAACAGCTCTTTGAGTAGATAATTCCCAGTTGCTTTCAAACTGATAATTATGAATAGGTACATTGTCTGTATGCCCTTCTACAATTATTTCATTTGGAATAGATGCTATGAGTTTAGCAATTTTATCTAAAACTTGTTTACTAGGCTCCTTTAAATCTGCTTTTCCAGTATCAAACAATACATTATCTTTTAATTCGATTATAATTCCCTTAGAATCTCTCTTTATTTCAGCTATATTTTCAAGATCATTTGATTTAACAAAGCTCTTAACCTTATCATACATTCCTCTGTTTTCTCCTCCTTGTTGAGGAGCTAAATCTTGAGGGGGCCCTACAATAGGAACTTCTCCATTGCTATTAAATTCTAAAATACTATCACCAGCTTCACCAGTAAAAACAGATTGTATAGAATTAGTCATCTTTTGAAATTTTATAGCATCTATATTTGAGTAGGAATATAACAAAACGAAAAAAGTTAAAACCAAAGTAATTGTATCTGCATAAGTAGCTAGCCATGCCTCTGTATTGATTTCGTCGCCTTCTCTTTTTTTTCGTTTAGACATCTGCTCCCACCTCACTAGCTGCTTGCACTTCATAATATTTTTTCTTATCTAAAGGATTTAAATAAGATACTAGCTTTTCTTCTACAATCCTTGGATTAACTCCTGACTGTATTGCAAGTACACCTTCTAACATCATTTCTCTTGCAGTAGTCTCCCTACTACTTTTGTAGTTCAAATTTGATGCCATAGGATTCATGATCAAATTGGCAATAAGAGAACCATAATAGGTTGTTATAAGTGCTTTTCCCATACCTGGTCCAAGAGATGATGGATCATTAAGATTTGCAAGCATTTGAATTAATCCTATAAGAGTACCAAGCATACCAAAAGCTGGTGCATAAGCAGCCCAGGATCTTAGCATATCTGAACCGTCCTTATGTCTTTTTTCCATCTCGCTTATCTCTAGCTCCAAGATTTCTCTTATAGTTTCAGGTTCAATTCCATCTACCACCATTTGAAGGCCTTTCTTTAAAAATTCATCCTCTATCTTATCAATATCATCTTCAAGGGATAATAATCCCTCACGTCTAGCTTTTTTAGACAGCTCTCCAAATTCACTAATTATAGATAATCCATCCATACTGCTATCTTTAAAGGATTGTATTAGAACTTTAACCATTCTTTTAAACTCATTTAAAGGATAATTGATTAGTAAAGCACTAAAGGATCCTCCTACGGTAATTGCTATTGATGGTAAGTCATAAAACATTTTAAATGTTCCTCCACCGCTTAGCATACCGTAAACCATAAGTCCACTACCTGCTAGTAGTCCTACAAGAGTTAGCATATCTTGTCTTTTCATTATAAATTGCCTCCTATAAACCCAATGTAAAAATCTTTCTCTTGTATTCTATAACTCTATTTATAACTTCTTGTGGTGTTTCAAGCACAATGTACTTTTTGCCATTGGTAAGGGTTATTATAGTCTCTGGAACCTGTTCTATCTTTTCAATATGGTCTGAATTTAAATACATTTTCTTATTATTTAAGCCTGTCACATTTATCATAACAACCCTCCACTTTTAAATTGACAATTTAGAATTGACAATGACTTAAAGAAATTCTTGAAAAATTTCTTTAAATCATTTGTCAATTTTTTATTATACATTGTCAATTGTTGTAATCATTATCTCTTAAGATTAATAATATCCTGTAAAATTTCATCTGCTGTACTAATTGTTTTGCTGGCTGCTTGGAAGGCCCTTGTGCTTACTATCATATCTGTGAATTGTTCTGCAAGATCAACATTTGACATTTCAAGACACCCACTAACAATATCTCCATAAGCATTACTGTTGTCAAAATCTTCTGCACCTACTCCACTTCTCACTATTGCATCTCCTGAGTTTGCTGTATTTTTATAAAGATTATTACCTACTTTTTCAAGTCCAGCTGGATTAGTAAAAGATGCCATAGCAATTTGTCCAAGAGCTGTAACGCTTCCATCCTCCAATACAGCTTTTATAACTCCGTCTTTTTCAATTGAAAAACTGGTTACTCTTAAAGTTTCTCCATCCTTTAACACAGTATCAGGTATTCTAAGAGGAACAAGTGTTTCGCCTGCCATAAATCCCTCATCATTAGGATCAACAAAATTTACAGTAGGTTGTCCTTTTTCATCAACTGCACCATAATCTATGCTAGGACCACTATTATCACTTGAAATAAAATATCCTAATACTCTATATCCATCTGACGTTAATAGATTTCCCTTACTGTCTCTAACAAGAGCTCCATCTCTTGTATAACTTATGTTCATTCCATTACTTTCTAAAATCTTATGTTGTTCCTCAAAATCTGTATCTTCTCCACCAATTATTACCGCTGTATCATTGTCCTCCGGAAATGGTCCTTTACCAACTATAAGATATCCTTCACCATCTATTGCAACATCTAAGTTTCTACTAGTAGGCTGCAACGTACCTTGAGTTACTAATGTGTCTATTCCTGCAACCTGCACTCCAATACCTACTTGTTTTGAATTTACACCACCTTGAGTTCTTCCTGGTGCTGTAGCATCTGAAATAGTTTGACTTAGCATATCCTGAAATCTTACTCTAGAACCTTTAAAAGCAGTAGTTCCTACATTAGCAATATTATTGCCTGTTACATCAAGCTTTGTTTGATTAACTTTCATTCCGCTTATTCCTGCATACATAGATCTTAGCATTTTGATTACCCCCAACTCTTTCTATTAAAATTTTTATGTTTTCAAATATTTTTATGAATTCATTTGCTCTGACTCTGTCTTTCATCAGAGTTTGGCTTCCTTTCGGTCCAGCCTCTATAACAGCACTACGCTGTCTATATTCGTAAACACATTTCCTTTTGATTCATCTCTATCAACTGCTGTTATTATAGTTCTGTTCTTTATACTTGCAACTAATGCTACATCTTTATAAAGAATTAAAGAATCTCTTGCTCCTTTTTCACTTGCCATATTAATTCCTTTATTTATACTGTTCATGTCTTCTTCAGTAAATCTTATATTCCTATCTTCAAGCCTTTTTGCAGCATGATTTGATATTATAAAATTAGAACTTTTATCAATTTCCTTTTTTAGAATTTCTTCAAATGTACTAGAACTATTTTTATTTGAAATTTGTTCACTTCTAGTACTATGAGGAAAATTTCCAATGGGATATAATTTGCCATTTATCACTCTATAACCCATAGATATCACCTAAAATCATCTATTCTTTTACCTTTACTACATCATTATAATAAAATTCTTTTTCTTCTCCACTGTCTTCAAGTCTAACCTTCAATTTAATGCCATCTGATGTTCTAAAAGCTTCAATTACAGTTCCTGAATAATTTTCTGTAGTATCACCTGATTTTACACTTAACTCAACCTGCTTATTAACTAAATTAGATGCTAGCATAAAATTCATGTTGCTATTTGTATATGATATGTTATCAATCAAATATAGAAGCATTTCTGACTTATAATCTCCAATATCCAAAACTTCAGACACATCATTAAAGGAGAATTTTTTTTCTTCATATCCTATTAGTTTATCTCCTTCATATTTTCCTACTTTTACAGTCAGATTAATTTCATCTCCATCTCTAGCTACATTCACTACAGTTCCACCGTATTGCCTTCCATTTCCATCATAGACATCTAAAGCCACAGTTTTTCCTACAAGATTGGTTGCGGAATTAAAACTCATAGTATTATTTAAGTTTGTCATTTGTTCAAGGCTTGTAAATTGAGCTAACTGAGATACATAGGCTGTAGAATCTTTTGCATTCATAGGGTCTTGATTAGTTAATTCTGCAGTTAAAATTTTTAAAAATGCATTTTTATCCATCTCTTGACCCTTTTTTACTATTTTAGTGCCTCGTTCTGTTGCAGTTTGTGATGATAAAACTGGATCTATCATAAGTTTACCTCCTTATACAAAGACATTTACACCATTCTCTTCATCTAATAATGAAGTATCTTCAATCACGCTATCGTCATCTACAGCTATAACTCTTCCTGAATTTTTCTTGCTGTTAAACTGCCTGTCCCTTTCACTGCTGTTTTCTCTACTAAAAAATGTAGTATCTCCATTATAAATATCAACGGTAAAGTTTTGTATTTTTATTTGCTGATGGCTTAACTTTTCATTTAAATCCTGAATATTTAAATTTATAAGGTTATATGCATCTTTATTAGATGCAGTAATATTAGCCTTCATAATTCCATTTTCCATAGTAATTTTAATAGTAACTTCTCCAAGTTCTTTTGGCATTATCTTTACTGTCATCTGTTTTATATCATTTAGCTCCATATATTTTACAGACTTAATTATATCGTTAACTAAAGTATCTCTATTAATTACAATATTCTCTGACTTGTTTATGAACACAGTATCAGCAGATTTTGTAATATGACTCATAAGATTCATTACCCTATCAAACTTATAATCTGTATCCTTTTCATTTCCCAAAGCTAAATTTTTTAATAATCTATCCTCTTTACTTTCTAAGGTAGATAAGCTGTGCTCTTTTTTATCTTGATTTACATTTGTTTTATTTGCAGAGAACTTAGATATTGATGATGCAGTTTTTTCAAATAGCTTTTCCTTAATCTTGTCCATAACTTCTTCATAAGGTCTAATTGAAGGATTTTCATTACTTAATAATGACTTTTCTTTAATCCATTCTTTTTGTATATTTTCTAAAGATTCTCCAATTGCCTCTTGTACAGCAATTTTTACATCATCAACTTTTATTTCTTCCTTATTGAGCATATTCTGCTCCACAGCATTATTTAATGCATTCTTTATAGAATTTTTTATATCTTGTACAAGCTTTTCTATTGCTGATTCATCATTTATAAAATTCAATTTAGTGTAAACATTAGTTAAATTATCACTGTTAATATTTAAATTGCTGTTGCTTATACCAAATAAATTTTCAGAATTATTTAAGAAGATTTCATTATTTAGTTTTTCATTTACCCCTTTTTCAACAAGCCCTTCAAAAAACTTAGCAGTTATAGCACTTGAAATTCTATCTATTATTTTTGAGCTTTTTTTAGCATCATCTAAATTGTTTATGCTATCATCCTTAGATTTACTCATCAATGTTTGAAGTTCACTCATTAAAATATTTTCAGCATTTTCACTATTCAAAAATATTTCAGCAGTATTATCAGACAAAGATTCACCATGAATATTAGTATCAATACCAATATCACTAAGTAATTCCTTTATTTTTTCATCATCAAAAACTTTATCTAATATCTGCATTATTTCATTAGTGTGTAAATAAAAAATCTGCTCTGTAGATACATATAGTTTATCTAAATCACTATTTAAATCTTTATCTAATTCTTCATATAAATCCTCTTTTATATTCTTATCTGTAGAAGTTCTTTTCAAGCTGTTAAACTTGGACTTTAAATTTAGCTTGTCTAGCATATTTTTAAAATCTGTATTTTCAGTTTTATTTTGATTACAATTAGTGACATTATTTTGCGGCATGCTAGCAGCAGCATTATTAATGCCAAAATTAGTACTTATATTCATACTTGAATTGCTCATAACTCCACCTCCTTTCTATTATTTAACTCCTAAATTTCTTATATATCCATAAAGAGCAAATTCATCATTAGCATTCTGTTCTCTTAGATTTTGCTCTTTAATATAAGCTTGTTTCTGTTTATCCCTTAAAATCTCTACAGTTTTTCTTTCAATTTGCCTACTTTTTAGCAATTCTCTTTTTCTCTCTAAAATTTCCACCTTTTTTTCAAGTTCTATACTAGTTTCATCTATATTAAATTTTAGTGCATTGCAATAGTTCTGCCTTATCTTTCTTTCAACAGCACTACAATTCAAATCAAACTTAGAATATTTATCATAACTCTTTTGCAAAGTTTCTAATTTCTTTTCCACTAAATTCTTTTCATCTTGAGCAGCCTTAAATTCTCTTTTGCTCTCTTCTTCTTTTGCATATCTAATATCAAGAATCTTTTGAAGTCTAAAACTAAAACCAGACATATTAATTCCTCGATTCTATTTTAAACTGAGTTTTTATTTAAACATGTTTTTAAGTTTATTTATACTTTCATTAAAATCACTATGTTCATTTATGCCTTGTTTTAAATAATTAGTTATTTCATCGTAATATTGTATTGATAAGTCTACCTTTTTATTGCTTCCTTTAACATAAGCTCCTATATTAATTAAGTCTTCTGAATTCTTATATGTAGCTAGGAGGTCTCTTGCAAAAGATGCTGCTTTTTTATGTTCTTCATCAGCTATTTCTGACATAAGTCTGCTTACACTGCTTAAGATATCTATAGCTGGATAATGATTTTTAGCTGCTAAACTTCTTGATAGCACTATGTGCCCATCTAGTATACCTCTTACCGCATCTGCAATGGGTTCATTAAAATCATCTCCATCCACCAAGACCGTATAAAAGGCTGTTATGGAACCTTTATCAGACATTCCAGATCTCTCCATAAGCCTTGGAAGCATAGCAAACACTGAAGGAGTGTACCCCTTTGTTGCTGGAGGTTCTCCTATAGCAAGTCCTACCTCTCTTTGAGCCATAGCAAATCTAGTTACAGAGTCCATCATTAATATAACCTTTTTCCCTTTGTCTCTAAAATATTCAGCTATGGCTGTAGCTGTAAAAGCTCCTTTTAACCTTACTAAAGCAGGCTGATCGGAAGTAGCACACACTATAATAGACTTTTTTAGTCCTTCTTCGCCTAAATCTTTTTCTATAAAATCTAAAACTTCTCTTCCTCTTTCTCCAATTAGAGATATTACATTTACATCTGCTTTAGCTTCTCTTGCTATCATTCCTAAGGTTGTACTTTTCCCAACCCCGCTGCCAGCAAATATACCTATTCTTTGTCCTTCTCCACAGGTTAAAAATCCGTCTATAGCTCTTACTCCTGTTGCAATGGCCTCCTTTATTCTTCTTCTTTTAAGAGGATCTGGCGGAGCAGTATCCAAAGGATAATCCTCACCTGTTTTTAGCTTTTCGCCATTAAGAGGTCTTCCAAGTCCATCAAGGACTTTTCCAAATAATTCTTCAGAACATTTGGCGCTTAAAGGCTTTCTTAATGGAACAACTCTACACCCTGGTGCAATACCATTTAGCTCTCCTAAAGGCATTAAAATAACGTTATCCTCCTTAAATCCAACAACTTCACATGGTATAAGGTTATTTTTTTCATTATATATATCGCAAACTTCTCCAACAAATGCCTTTATACCTTCAACCTCTATGGTAAGTCCAATTACCTGTTTAACTATACCCTCTACATATTTAAAGTCGCATTCTCGGATTTTTTTTTGTATGCCTAAAAAATCTATTGATATGTCCACCAGTCTCTCCCCCATATTTCGCCAATACCTAATTGCTATTTTTGTTCTTTCTCTTCTAACTTGTTTCTATAATTTCCTTAACCTTTTTCATAGCCTCTGTTACGCTTACTACAATTTTCCCATTTTCCCTTTGAATTTCTGCTTTTCCTTCTTCTAAATTATCATCTGGTACTACGAAGACTTCTCCTCTAAATACACTTCGATTTTTCCATATCTCTAATTTTTCTTTTAAATCTTCTATATAAACACTGTTACACCTTACTATTATAGTTTTAGACTTTTCAACTGTTTCCATAGCATCCAGCACCATGCTTGTTATTCCATCTTTATCTTTAATCTCTCTTTTTAGTATGGATTCAGTAATTGATATTATTAGACTTTTTATATCTTCTTGTTTTTCCTTCATATACTTTATGTATTCCTGCTTTGCAGAATATAAAATTTTTTCAGCATTTTTTTTAAGAACTTCACATTCCTTCTCTGCTCTATCTTTTACTTCTTCATAATAAATGTTTGCTTTTGCAATTCCTTCTTCACGCCCAGACATTTCTCCTTCACTATAACCTTTTTCATAAGCCTCTTGCTCAATTCTTTGAGCATCGCTATGGGCAGAAACTAAAATTTCATCCCTTTGTCTCCTTGCATTTTCAAGTATTGCTCTTGCCAAAGCCTCATAGCTTTCCATAAAACTCTTAGCTTTTTTTTCTTCAAGTTCTTCAATTTCCTCATTTTTTTCAATTACATATTCTGTATTTATCTCTTTCTTTCCTTTTTCTATAACACTGTGGTTCTTTATAACCTTATAGGATGATAGCATCTTCTCCACCTCTCGATAGGATTATCTCACCTGCATCTTCAAGTCTTCTTATGATGCTAACAATTTTCTGTTGAGCTTTTTCAACATCCATAAGCCTTACAGGTCCTAAGAATTCAATATCTTCTTTTAAGGAAGCTGCAGCCCTCTTAGATTGATTTCTAAATATGCAATTAGCAACTTCTTCCGAACAGCCTTTTAATGCAAGAGCAAGATCTTTTGATTCTACTTCTCTTAATACTCTCTGTATTGAAATATCGTCTAGAGTAATAATATCTTCGAATACAAACATAGATTGTTTGATTTTTTCTGCAAGATCTGGGTCTTCTCTCTCTAAGCCCTCTGTAATATTCTTTTCAGTAGTTCTATCAACTTGATTTAATATATCAACAAGAGTACTTACTCCACCAATAGTTGTCATATCTGTCCTTACTACAGAGGATAACTTACTGTTTAGTACCTTTTCTATCTCCTTTATAACCATAGGCGACGTATTATCCATAGAGGCTATTCTAAAAGCTACTTCTGTCTGTATATCCTCTGGTAACTCCCCTATAATCTGTCCAGCTTTATCTGGCTGAAGATAGCATAATATCAGTGCTATAGTCTGAGGATGTTCATTGGATATTATATTTAATAGTTGATGAGCATCTGCTTTTCTTGCAATTGCAAAAGGTCTATATTGCTGAGTAGCTTCGGTTACCTTTTCTAAAATTTCATTCGCCCTTTGACTTCCAAGAGCTTTTCCAAGGAGAGTTTTGGCATATTCAAAACCTCCTTCTAATATGTAATCTTTTGCTCTATTCATTTCTACAAATTCCTTCAGTATTTCAGCTCTTTGTTCTTGTTTTACTGCTGTAATATTTGCTATTTCATAAGTTATTTTTTGTATTTCGGAATCCGTCATTCTTTTAATAATACCAGAAGCAATTTCTGGGCCTAGGGTTATAAATAGAATGGCTGCTTTTTGCACGCCTGTCAACTTGTTTTCTTTTGCCATTCTCGTCATCATCTCTCATCCTCCGCCATCCATGCTTTAATAATTTCTGCAACCTGTTCTGGCTTTTCAGTTGCATATCTTTTAATCTCTTTTTCAATATGTGTTTTCTCATCCTCTTCTTCAAAGTCGATTGGAGGAAGCGGTTCTTTTGGAGTAATATTATCACCTATAAGCATATCTATTCCTTCTATCTCTTCTTCCATCTTTGCTTTTCTAGCTTTTCTTAAATATATTAGGATTATTGTAAGCAATGCTATTGCTGCAGCTCCTCCTCCAATACACTTATACACGAAAGACTTTTTCTTAGCTTCTTCTTCAGCAGCTAATCTTGCCGCTTCTTCCTGAGCCAAAGCATCAGCATCATTATTAAATTTCATTCCTTCTATACTTATAATATCTCCTCTAGTCTGATCATAGGATATAGCAGCAGAAACCAAGCTATTTATTTTTGCCTTTTCTATATCACTTAGATTTTCATCATTAACGGTTACAGAGGCCGAAACTCTTTTTACCTTACCTGGTGCTGATATAACTTTTTCTTCTATTTTGCCTACTTCATAATTTCTAGTCTGCTTTTCCTGGCTTGATTCTACAGTATTCCCATCAGCATCAGTATATGTATTAGAAAGATTATTATCTACAGGTCCAGAACTAGTATTACCTCCAGTTGTAGCATTTGTACTTTTTTCAGTTTGTTCACTTCTAACAACATTATTAGGATCATATACAGTTGAAGTCTTCTCAGAGGCATCAAAATCAGCATCTACATCCACAGTCACCTTAACTCCACTTCCATATTTAGGTGACAATAGTGTAAGTATCTTCTTTTCATACTCTTTTTCCAAATTCTTTTCATATTGCTGTTGTTTACTTGTGGCAGATTCAATATCAGTATTTTCATCCTCTAATAATTGTTCGCTAAGATCGGAAGTTTTTCCGTTAATTACTCCAATAATCTTTACATTTTCCTTTTTTAAATTTTTTACACTTCCAGTTAAGAGAGAAACTATAGCTTGAACCTGATCTTTTGTTATATTTTTACCTTGTTCAACTTCTAATCTTACAGATGCTTGAGCAGGTTCTGCTTCTCTTAGAAAATTGCTGTCTTCTTGCATAACTAAAAACACATTAGCTTGTTTGACTTCTGGAAGAGATTTAATAGTCTTAGCAAGTTCGCCTTCTAGGGCCATCTTATACTTTAAATTTCTCTCCTTATCAGTCATACCAAAAGCGCTAGTATCTTCTAAAAGCTCATATCCCTTACTGCCATCTGTAAGCTCAGGCGCTAGTTCAAGTCTAAGTTCAGAAACATTTTCTTCTGGAACCTTTATTGTATTGTTCTCCACTACGTATTGAATTTTCTTTTCATTCAGTTTACTAAGAACCATTTGTGCATCATTTGGATCTATATCACTGTATAAAACTCCATATTTAGTCGTATTTAAATATATAATTATGTATACAAGGGCTGAAATTAAGCCTAGAAAAAGGATACAGAATGCGATTTTCTTTCCTTTACTCAGCTCTTTAAACTTCCCAACAAGTTTATTAAAACCTTCCTTTATTTTGTCCATTTATCTAGCACTCCTAACTACACCTGCATTCTATTTATCTCTTGGTAAGCCTCCAACAATTTATTTCTTACCTGTACTGCTAGTTGAAGAGAAAGTTTAGCTTCTTCCGTCTTTATCATAACTTCATGTACATCAACATCTTCGCCTTTTATAAATTGTTCTGTTGTTTTCTCTGCTTCCAGTTGCTTTTCATTTACTTCTTCTAGTTTATTCTTTAATGTTTCTACAAAACTTAAACTAGCATTTTCACCTATGTTTTCTGTATTTTTATTCTTAGCTTCTTCAAATCCAAGATTAGAATAAATTGTAGTACTTGGTATAAAATCATTGATTTTCATATGTCTTTCTCCTATCTACCTATTTCTAATGCTTTCATAAACATATTTTTTTCTGAATTTATAGCAGTTACATTAGCTTCATATGCACGAGTAGCCGCTATCATATCTGCCATTTCGTTTAAAATATTTACATTAGGCATTAACACATAACCTTCCTCATCTGCATCAGGATGAGTTGGATCATACACCCTTCTTAACTCAGAATTATCTTCTATAATACCTACTGCTTTTACTCCGTTAAGCTTATTTTCATATGTATTTGTGTTTTTGTTTAACTCCTGTTTTAAATTTTCCTGAAAAACTGCAACCTTTCTTCTATAAGGTTGTCCATTTTCTCCCCTTGTAGTAGAAACATTAGCAATATTTGATGCTATAGTGTCCATTCTCAATCTTTCTGCTGAAAGACCGCTGGAACTTATTCTAATAGAACTAAAAGCGCTCATACTACTTTCCTCCATTTATTACAAATCTTTTAAGGGATAATCTGGAATTCAACTCTGTAATTAAAGCATTATACTTTAAATTATTAGCAGCTAAATTCGTCATTTCGTTATCTATATCTACATTGTTTCCATCTATTCTCATACTATTTGATTCATCCCGCTTAACACTAATTTCGCCATATTCTTCATCACAAGTTATATGTCTTTCATTAGTAGTTTTAAGGCTTACATTGTCTTTAACATCTTGAAGAGTTTCTTCAAATGTAACATAATGCCTTTTATATCCTTTGGTATTAACATTTGCTATATTATTAGCTATTACCTCTCCCCTAGCAACGGATGCATCAAGGGATTTTTTTATCAAGTTATAAGTCTTGTCGCTTTCTGATAAACCCACCATTTTCATTGTACCATCTCCCTTTTTCTTATTTATGCATTATTCATCATAATATATGTAAATTCTTTTTAATACTACCTCATATGTTATGTTATACCATAAATTTGTTATATCTTCCACAATTTTTTTCCATGCATTGACAAATATATTGCCAATTAATACTTTATTATTAAATTTAATACTTTATTAATATTTATTATACAATATTTTTTTATTATTTAAAACATTTTTAAACAATTTTAAGTTAAATTTTTTATAGACACTTAAATTATAATTAAAACTCTCTTTTTTAATCATAACTATAAATATAATTTAAATTTGAACGATAAAAATATAATAAATAAAAAATATATAAGGAGGTATGTACTTGAAAAATTTAAAAAAAATATCTTTTGCATTTCTTTTTCTTACAGCTTTTACTATATTATTTGATATCAACGCTTATGGAGCCACTAAAAGAAAAGTACAGCTTGCTACAGGAGAAAATCATTCTCTAATTTTAAATTCAAACGGTACTATTTACTCTTGGGGCGCAAACAGCTTTGGTCAACTTGGAAATTCTACAGAAATAGATAGTTTGAAACCTACGCCTGTTGAAGATAAATTTGGAGATGAAGATATTATTTCAGTTGCAGCTGGTGCTTTTCATAGTATAGCTTTAAGCGACGATGGAAACCTGTGGGCCTGGGGTTGGAATATGTATGGTCAACTGGGAGATGGAAGCCAAAAAAATAGAAATACTCCTAAAAAAATTAATTCTATATCCAAAGTAAAGGCTGTTTCAGCTGGCTATTCTCATACTATAGCACTTAAAGATGATGGTACAGTTTGGGCATGGGGGCAAAACGATTCAGGCCAACTTGGAAACAATTCAACTAAAGATTCCAGCTATCCAGTACAAGTTTATGGCTTAAAAAATATTGTATCAATTTCCGCAAATGGTAAACATAATTTAGCCTTAGACTCAGATGGTAACATATGGTTCTGGGGTGAAAATTGGGGTGGCCAGCTTGGTGAATTGTTTTCCAGCATCAAGATACCTAGGGCATTAACCCTTCCAAAAGATAATGATGGAAATAATCTGGTTCCAGCTTATATATCTGCAGGAAAATATCATTGCATAGCACTAATGTTTGATGGTTCTGTATGGACTTGGGGATTTAATCCTTTTAATGATTTAGATAGCTCAACTTCAAATCCGGTAAAGGTAGAAGGATTGGATAATGTAATAAGAATATCTGCTGGAAATGATTATAACTTAGCACTAAAAAGAGATGGCAGCCTTTGGGCTTGGGGATTAAATGGATTTGGACAACTTGGAAATGGTACTAAAGAGGACAGCAGCACTCCTAAATTAGTAGCCATATCTAACAATATAGATAGTATATGTGCTGGAAACTCATTTAATTTAGCCTTAGATAAAAACGAAAACTTCTTTTCTTGGGGATTAAATAAATATGGCCAACTTGGAGATGAAACCACGGAAAATCGTACAACGCCAGTTTTATTAAACTTAACCGCTGTAAAAGGTATTTCACTAAACGAAAAGAAAATAACTGTATCCGTAGGTTCCTCTTATAGACTCTTCGCCACTATAACTCCTCGTAACGCTTCAAATACGGATGTAGTTTGGAGTTCTTCTAAGAGTTATATAGCAAGCGTGGATGATACCGGAAAGGTAACTGCACATTCTCCTGGAACTACAACAATTACAGTTAAAACTTTAGACGGAGGATATACAAGCTCCTGTGAAGTAACTGTTCCCGTTCCTGTTAGCGGCATTAGTCTTAGTAAAAGTTCAATCACTCTTATATTGAATAAAACTAATTTTGATACAGATACTATACATGCTACCATATATCCTTCTAATGCAGATAACAAGGAGATCATATGGTCATCTAGTAATCCTAATGTAGTTAGTGTGGACTCAAAAGGAGTAGTAAGAGCTGTTTCTCCTGGAAAAGCTGTTATAACTGCAAAAACCAAAGATGGTAATTATAAAGATACAGTAAATGTAACAGTTACAGACGAAGGGCTACCAGAATGGAAAACAATTAAAATGTTATATCCAGTGGATATAAATAAAAATTGGAAAATTAATTTCAGCCTTCCTCTTTATTATAAAACTGTAACAAAAGAAAATATATATATTAAAGATGAATATGGTAACAAAATAGATACAGAATTATACTTTGTAGATGAATCCAATAATATTTCTAGTATAAATTCTGATATAACTGCCAGCTCTGTTCTAATAATTCCTAAGAGCACATATGTAAAAGGCAGAACTTACTATTTATATATAGATAATGATTTACAATCTAAAAAGAATAAAACTTTCTTAAAACAAAGAATGAAGATAGAATTTAAAGTAAAAGAAAACTAGCTAGAGAATTTTCTAGCTAGTTTTCTTTTACTTTAAATTATTTTATAAGGTTATATGGTGAGAAGTAAGGGTAAAATACACCTATTCTATCAAGCTCACTTAATGGTATTTGTTCTATAATCTGTTGCAGTGAAGTAGGATCCTTCATCAAATCATAAAATGATATTGTTGTACCAAATATAGGTGATATTTCCGGAACATAATCACTCTTAAATTCAGCACCAGGTGCTCCTTGAAGCTTGAAAGATCTTCTTTCAAGTATTTTACCATAGGAATCATATGCATATACCTCTATTGTAGATATGTCTGCATTTAATCCAGCAAAAGCCACAGAGAATTTATCATTAGCACCTCTATAAACTTTAGGCCTTATTCCTCTATTAGTTACAATCTTCATATAATATACATCCTCATCAGCTTCAATGTCTATATTTGTTAAATTAGGAGCAACCTGCTCATCTGGTATTAAACCGTTTCTATAATGTATAGTTTCAAGCTGTTTTATATAAACTTTAGGAATCTTCACCGCTATATTATGAGTGCTATAATCCCTAAATATTCCATTATTTAAATCTTGGGCTGAAGATTGTAAAAAAGCATTGTTAAAACCATCTATAGTTTTAAATATTATTTTTATTTCTTCATTTTCACAATGTTCTCCTCCATATATGTCCCTAATGGCTCCCGCTTCTATAGTTACAGTATATTTTGTATTAAAGTTTAACATTCTATCTGGGTGATCTGTGTCAAAAGTGATTAATAAATCCATTCCATTTTCACTTATTTCAACATTATACCTTAAATCTGGATGATATGGAGTTCTATCTATACTTATTTTGCTTAATATATCAGCTGCTGCTTCTATCCTATCGTCAAAAGATAGTACAAGAGCTTGGTTTACTCCAACACCGATTTTATTTACTCCAATTAAATCCGGAATTTGATATATAGGATTTGTGTTTGCCATATAAAAAGGTGAGCTCTCAAAGTTTACATTATCATTACCTGGATTAAAAAATACATTCACTAATGTAGGCCTTTTTTCAGTATAAAAAGCTACACTAGAAAGTCCTGGCTGGGAAGTAACATTGAAAATCCCTGGAACACCTGAATTATCTCTCATTATTTCATTTCCATCTACTATAAGAACATACTGCTGATTTTCTCTTAAAGGTTTATAATAAATGGTTAAAGTCTTATTTTCTATTTTGCATTCATCTATAAAATCTTCCTTTGTTGACATTTCTAAAAGACGTATGCCTTTCCCTTCATTAACCAATTTTGCATCAGAATCAAAATATATTTTTAACTCTCCTTCTCTATTTGATGTAACTCCTCTTACAACAGATAGAGGATCATTCTTATCTATATGTTCTCCTGAATCTCCTATTTCGAATTCAGTAACTTTAGGAAATGGATCTGTATTAAACCTAATCCCCTTTAAATTATCAAACTCGTAATATTGTCCACCTATCTCCACCATAATATAAACTGAATATTGATGATTTATATTAAGATTTGAAGCTGATATACTGGCAGCAAGAGTTCCTGTTATTTTTTTTGAACCTTTAGAAACATACTTTTTAGTAGCATCGCATTCTTGTGGATTTAAAATAATTTCTTCTACACTTTTTCCTGCTTCATCAGCAATGCTTTTAGGATTTATTTCCCCATTACCATTATCCCATACTAGATAATGTACTTTTCCATCAAATCGATTACTTGCAGCTGAATCTTCAGTAATCTCCATAGTAAATGATGTAGATGTTATAGTAGTAAATTTATACTTTAATTTGTCCACCCTGCTATCTGTTAAAGCAAAAGCTTTATCTATAAAAACTGTAATTGATAAAACCAAAGCAAATACTAGGAAAAAAATAGTTTTTGATATAAATGAATATTTATTTTTCAATCTTTGTCCCTCCCTTATTCATTTGAAGTATCTAGCTTGTAAGTTTTTCTTGCAATCTCATTATTGAATTTATCATAAGATACGATAGTAATCTCAGAGCCTGGTATTAATCTTGGAGTTGCTAAAGTAAATCTAGTTTCTGTTGATAAAGTAGGTTCCCCGTCACTTCCATAATTTACAGGTGGATCATAGTGCATTGGTATTGTAGTTTTTACTAATTTCTTTTTTGAATTGTAAACAGAAGCTTCTATATTAACTGCATATACTTCTGGATCAGCTTCAACTACAATTGAGTGTAAGTCTAATATACCTATATAATTAACCTCTATCTTCTGTATTGGATCTACATTCTCATCAGTATCTGACAATTCTTCAACAACAATAACTTGAGTTTCTATAGATATACCAAGATTTTTTAAAGTTCCTTTTACATTCTTTGTACCTAAGGTTTTTGTATTTACAGCATCCCAAATTACTTCTTCCATTTTAACAGAACCATCTTTATAAGTTACTGCTATAGTAGAAGGTAATTCTGGTGTTTCATTAATTAGCACTTTTATCGGATTAACAATTTCAATAGAATCAATTTGTTCGTCATCATTAGTTTTCTGTCCTACAACAATAACTTCTATAGTAACTGATATACCACTAGTTCCCACTTTACCATTTACAACCTTTTTTCCTAATGTACTTGTATCAACATCTTCCCATTCTACATTTTCTTTTCCAGTTGAATTATCTTTGTATGTAACTGTAACTTTCGATGGTAAATCAGGGGTTTTCCCCTTTTGTACAGTAACTGGGCTTGGTTTTGTTACCCACTTAATATCTGTATCTACTACAGATATTTTAAACTCTCTTTGATAGGTATATTTCTCACCATCTGTAACCTTTATCGTAAAAGTACTAGTGCCTGTTTTAGTTGGAGTACCAGTAATTTCTCCTGTACTAGAGTCCAATTTCATTCCAGCAGGAAGACTTCCTTTTACTTTTGTCCATTTATATGGTTCAGTTCCTCTTATAGCTTTTAGCTTAACACTATAAATTGAATTTAATGCTGCAGATGGCAGTTCTTTATTTTCTATAGCTAAAAGATTTGTTCTTGCTCCTGTAAGATATTCCATCCATAAATCAACATCATTGTCTGTAAGTTCTCCATCTAGGTCTATATCTAAATCTTCTATATCACTAGATCTTGTAATTTTATCTACCCCTTTAAGATGTCGCATTATTTTTAATGGAGCTAATTCATCCTTTTCAACAGTATCATCTGCATAAGCAAGCTTGTTTCCTCCAAGGAAAAGTAAAGCTGAACAAAGCATAAAAGTCATAATTTTTTTATATTTCATTTATTCTTAATACCTCCTTCCTTTTATAATCCTATTTTATTTCAAAATCTACCTTTGCAGGAAACCTTAATTGTTTTCCTCCTTGTGATAAAATCTGCTCAGTTACAGTCAGAGTATATTTGCCTTTTATATATTCTAATTTAGGTGAAACCACAACAGTCTTATTACCATTTTCAAAAGAAAAATCTACAGCAATAGCTTTACCTTTACTATCAATCACTGTAATACTTTGATTATTTATAGTATTTTTGTCTACAGGAAGACTAAAATTAATTTTAAAATCTTTCTTAACATTGTTTACAGTTATAGGATTTTTAGTTCCACCTTTAAATGCACCAATTCTTCCGTCAACCTTTCTTGAAGAAATTTCATTATAGCTATCATCATACATACTTAGATAGCTAATTTTAATAGGTGCTGCCTGTACAGCCTGAAGAGTTCTAAATTTTATTGTAAATAATACACCATTCTCTGAAATTCCTTCTTCAGTTGCCCAAGCGATTTTTATCTTTCCGTTTTTTGCATCTTTCAAATTTTCAACGAGTTTAGCAGAACTTAATAATTCACCTTTTCCCACGTCTTTTGCTTTGATAAAGGCAGGGTCATATTCAAGTTCCATAATTCCTGATGCCATATTAGAAGGGTTACTAACATATACGTTAATAGTAACATATTTTCCCTTACTCTCTTCATATACAGAATTAAGCATTACAACGGTATGATTCGCTTCTGTCGCTTCTACATTCATAAATGTAAATACGTTGAAGCACATCAGTAGAGCAATTATAAATCCTAAAGTCTTATGTTTCTTCATAATATCTCTGCACACTACCTTTCTTATAATTTAATTGTTAAATATCCCTCCTTTAGATTTTTTATAATTAGATAAAAAAATTAACCTATAAAATTTTTATCGTTTTACATGATAAAAACTTTATAGGTATGTATCCCTTTTAACTCTTAGTTTTGCATTTATACTATTTTAAGTTTTAAAACAAAAATAGCCTTACGTAAAAGAAATACTCTACGTGAGGCTTAAGAATTTTTACTTTGCTTTTACATTTTCTAGTATTCTTAAAATCTCTTGTGGAAACTTATTTGATTGAACCATCATAGCATTTCCTGCTTCTATTAATATGTTGTCTCTTGAAAAGTTCATAATTTCTTCTGCTACATCAGCATCCCTTATCTGACTTTCTGCTCCAACTATGGTGTCATGAATTTCTCCTGTTTTATCATAGGCACTTTCAAACCTATTTAATAGGGCACCATATTTACTTCTTTTAGAAATAACTGTATCCAAAATCTCGTCTATTTTATCAAGATTGTCATCAATAGTATTTGTAGTTACATCTATGATATCTAGTCCAATATTATTTGGACTTAAATCAGAAATGGAAATTTCCACACATTCGCCTACATTTGCTCCTATTGGCATCTTTAGTATTTTATTACCTTTTAAAAGTTCTACACCATTAAATTGTGTATTTTTTATAATATCCCCTATACCTTGTTTTAGATTATTTATTTCTTCTTGAATTACTTTTTTATCTTCTATTGTAGCTGAATCATTTCCTGCTTGAACTGTAAGCTCTCTTATTCTTTGGAGCATAGAAGTAATATTATCTAAGGCTCCATCGGCAGTCTGAAGCATACTAACTCCATCTTGAGCGTTCCTTTGAGCCATTTGAAGCCCTCTTATTTGAATTCTCATTTTCTCGCTGCTTGCAATAGCATTAGGATTTTCCTTTGCACTATTGATTTTATAACCTGAGGATATTCTTCTTAAGGCTGCACTTTGCCTTGATACTACTTTATTCTGTTCCCTATAGATATTAAGAGAATTTAAGTTATGCATTAATCTCATATTATCAACTCCGTAATCATAATAATATAATTTATTATCGGAGTTTTTTTGCTTTCCTTTACATATACTCAGTAGTTTTTAAGATTACTTCAAACCTGTCTACAGCTTCCTGTATGGATATTCTATCATTTTTTAATTCTTGATATAAAATATAAAGGCTAGCATTTAAATCTTCATTTATTGTTTTCACTTCAACCATCTTATCGTGTATTTGATCCAACAGTCTTTCTTTTATATCCTTATTATTTAGAATATCTACATTTATAAACTCTATAAGGCTTTCAATACTGTTTCTTATATTCTCATCATAACAAGAAAACTTTATTTTAATTAACTCATTAATCAAGTTGTTCATATTTTTAAGAGATACTTCAATTTTCTTTTCTGCCACTGAACCTTCCCCCCTATGCTTCATACTTAATTCATTTATCTTTTAAGCAATTCCCTTGGAATATGACAATATCCATTTGGATTCTTATCTAAATATTTTTGATGATATTCCTCAGCATCATAGAAGTTTTTTAAATGTTCTATTTCTGTTACAATAGGACTATCATACTTTTCTTGTTCCATATCTTTTGATTTTAATATTATTTTCAGATCATCTTCATCTAAGTAATATATTCCTGTTCTGTATTGTGTTCCAATATCATGTCCTTGTCTATCTTTTATTGTTGGGTCTACTACTTTCCAGTAGGCATCAAGTATTTTCTCTAAAGTAACTATATTCTCATCATATTCTATGTAACACGCTTCTGCAAAGCCAGTTTTGTTTTTACATACCTCTTCATAGGTAGGATTTTCAGTGTTTCCATTAGCATATCCAACCTTAGTGTCCATAACTCCTTCTATTGTATTAAAATAAGCTTCTACCCCCCAAAAACATCCACCAGCTAAAACTATCTTCTTCATATGCTATTGCCTCCGATTTTTATATTTTGCTACTCTTTGTTTTCAATAATAGGCTTTATCTTATATGGCTATTAAATATTCTTTACATATATTTATCGTAAATTCGCGAAAAGAATTAAACACCAAATATTACTTTTATTTTTTATTATACCATATAACAATATGCATGAATAATATATTAAAATGCTATCTGAATAAAATAGAAAGAACACTAGTAACTATTAGTCCCTAGTGCTTTTTCATCCATTCATAATATTTAGTTCTTCTACTTTAGTTATTTCTTGTTCCTATATAGTGTTTTTGAAATTTGAAGAACTAAGCTTACTTATTTTAATTTAATTGCTGGATTACCAGCTACAACAGAATTACTTTCTATATCTTTTACTACCACTGCACCGATGCCAATTAGGGAATTATCTCCTATAATTAATCCATCCCTAATGCAAGAATTAGGAGATATCCAGCAATTTTTTCCTATACTTACACTTCCACTCACTTCACTATTTGCAATAATATACGTACCTTTTTCAATATTACAATTATGAGCTATAAATACATTATCATCAATTTTTACATAGTCTTTAATAATCGTAGGTTCTACAGTTCCTTGACATATACAAGTTAAAGCACCCACTTCCACATTGTTTCCTATATTTACACCACCTAAATGAGGTATTTTATAAGTTGTTCCATCTTCATCTCTTTCCACACCAAAACCATCAGTGCCAATAACGCTATTTTCTTTTATTATACAATTGTTACCTATACTTACATTTTGTCTAATTCTAGCACCAGATTTAATTATGCAATTACTTCCTATAGTAACGCCATGATCTATAAAAGAATATGGTTCTATTATAGTATTTTCGCCTATAATAACGTCTTCTCCAATGCAATATCCATCCATATATGTATATCTTTGAATTTTATTCGATTGGCCTTTTATAATAAAGTCTAATATTTTTGCATACTCTTTTCTCGGTCTATCTACATATAATAAGCAATTATGATCTAACTTAAAAGATAGATCAAATTTATTCAATAAAATAATGCAGTTTTTTACTTTACTTAGCTTTTTTTGATGTTCTTCATTTAACTTATTAACGAAAATTAAAGTATTATCCTTAGGATTATTTATAGATGAAACAGAATAAATTGTAGTATTATAGAGATCATAATTTTTATATTGGGGTATATTTTTTAATAAACTACTATTAAATTCAAATTTTCTAATCATTCAGCCTATTCTCCTTTATATAATTTTGAAAGTATTCCAAAAGTGTATTATTGTTCAACTCTTTTTTATAGGTTTTATTACTATATGAGTTATATACATCAATTCTATTAATATTATCCGCAATTATTCTACTAAAACTTTCCATATAAGATTCTTCTTTTTCTGAAAAATGAATCGGATGAAATAGTACCTGAATTAAATTATTTCTTCCTTTTTTCATAAACTCACGCAAATTCTTTCCTCTAAAATCTTTACAATAATCAGATATATATAAATCAGTATTAAAAAATTCTTTTGAATAGGCATTTTTATATCCTCGAAATTCTGGATATTGATTATGTATTGATGGATTATGTAAACTGATAGTTTTAACCCTAGTACCTATTATATTTTCTATAATACAGCATTCTTTTTCAACTTTATTCTGCATTTCACATAAATCTATATCACCATAAACAATAGGATCAAAATGAAGTCCTATCTCAAATCCATATGATGAAATTCTTTTTATAATACTTTTATTAGTACGCGAACAAATATTATAAAAATCAGATGTAACTAATAAAAAATAAGTTGATGTTATATCAGAGATTTCGCATCTAATTTCCAGTAAAGCTTTTTTCTTTATAGGAAATTAGATTTTTTCTATTTTATTGAAATTTTGGAAGAGAAAAAGGCCGTAGGCCATGTATATAGATACACCTTCCCCCTCCCCATCATAATGAAAAGCTGTATTTCCAATTTTATTATCGACTATGCGGTGTTAAAAATTGGATTAATCCAATTCATAATTATCAACATTTCATCTTTCAAATCTTCTATTATATTTATCTGCAAAAGCCTTTTTTCTCTGAATCCTCGAATGTTTCTAAAAAAGTATAATTGGG
>NZ_PVXN01000011.1 GCF_002995795.1 Clostridium thermopalmarium DSM 5974 | reverse complement strand
CTTGACAAACCCATGTACGCCATCTCCTGTTATTATTAAGATGGGCTTAAGGCTGATTTTGACTATTGTCAGTCCTATTCTACATGATTTTTTCACAGGGGTGTTGCATTTAATATTGCAATTTAAGTTTTACTTTTTTTGTAAAAAATCTTTTGCTAATTTATTATTTTATTGTATAATTATTTTAGTATGTAACATTGGGAGGTATAAAATGGATTATTTAGAGAAATATAACACATGGCTAAATTCAAAAATAATTGATGAAAAAACTAAAGAAGAATTAAGAAATATAAGTGAAGAAAAGGAATTAGAAGATAGATTCTATAAGGATTTAGAATTTGGTACTGGAGGACTTAGAGGAATTATAGGTGCAGGTTCTAATAGAATGAATGTTTATACTGTAGGAAAAGCAACTCAAGGCTTAGCCGAATATCTACTAAATAAGTATTATGATGAGGATATATCAGTAAGTATAGCCTATGATTCTAGAAATATGTCCAAAGAATTTGCAGAGTTTGCAGCGTTAACTTTATGTGCAAATGGAATAAAAGTTAATTTGTTTGAATCTCTAAGACCTACGCCAATTTTATCTTACACAGTGAGGTATTTAAAAAGTAAGGCAGGAATTGTTATAACAGCATCTCACAATCCTAAGGAATATAATGGATATAAGGTATATGGAGAAGATGGTGGACAAGTAACTGATGATACAGCTAAAGAAATTTTATCATTTATAAATAATATCGATGATTTTTCTAAAATTAAATTTATAGATATGGATGAAGCTAAAAAAAGTGGCCTTCTAAGAATTATAGGAGAGGAAGTTGATAATGCATATATAGATAAGGTAAAAAATTTAAGCATAAGAAAAGACTTGGTCAAGGAAAAAGCTAAAGAATTAAAGATAATATACACTCCTCTTCATGGTACTGGAAATATACCTGTTAGAAGAGTGTTAAAAGAATTAGGTTATGAAAATGTTCATGTTGTAAAAGAACAGGAAATGCCTGATGGAAACTTCCCTACAGCAGAATATCCTAATCCGGAAGAATCAAAGGTGTTTAATTTGGCATTAAAGATGGCAGAAGAGATTGAGCCGGATATTATATTTGGAACAGATCCTGACTGTGATAGGATAGGAGCAGTTGTTAAAGATAATAGAGGAGAATATAAAGTTTTAACAGGTAATATGATGGGAGCTCTATTAACTGAGTATATATTATCCTCTTTAAAAGAAAAAGGAAGTCTTCCTAAAAACGGAGTAGTAATAAAGACCATTGTTACTACTGATATGACAGCTGAGATTGCAAAGTCTTTTAATGTAGAAGTCATAGATGTATTAACTGGATTTAAATACATAGGTGAAAAAATAAAAGAATTTGAGAGGACTGGGGAGAAGTCCTATATATTTGGGTTTGAAGAAAGCTATGGCTATTTAGCAGGAACCTTCGTAAGAGATAAGGATGCAGTAATAGCATCAATGCTTATATGCGAAATGGCATTATATTATAAGCAAAAGGGAATGAGTCTTTATGACGGTCTTATGAATTTATATGATAAGTACGGCTTCTTTAAAGAGGAGTTAGTATCAATAAAGCTAGAAGGAAAAGATGGACAAGAAAAGATATGGAAAATTTTAGAACATCTAAGACATTCTATGAAATCAGATTTAAATGGTACAAAAATAGTAAGAAAGCTAGATTACAAAAAAAGAATAGAAAAGAATTTAATAACATTAGCAGAATATGTTATAGATTTGCCAGAATCTAACGTTCTTAAGTTCATTTTAGAAGATGATTCATCTTTTGTAGTAAGACCTTCTGGAACAGAACCAAAGATGAAAATATATTTATCGGTTAAGGGAAACAGTATAACAGATGCTAAGATAAAAATGAATACTTTAAAAGAGTCTGTTATGGAAATAATCAATAATTCTTGCAATCAATAATTTCAATTAACTGCGATATTTTTCGCAGTTAATCTATTTTTATGATATTTTGCAAATAAAGCCATTTAATATTATAATGATACTGATAAAATACATAATTATAAACTAGATTAGGTTGGTGAAAATTAATGGATATAAAAGCTCATTTTAAGGATAAACTATCAAAGCTATTATTCTTAGAAATGAAAAAAGAAAGAGTTGAGTCTATATTTAATACTAAATTTGAAGAAAATGAAGAAATCTATATGCCAATAGCCACAGAAGATATAATAAATAAAGTAAAGGAAGGGAAAAACGTAGAAAGTATACCTATAGCATTTTTTGTTGAAGGTATGATATATGTACTAGGAGCTGACGAGGGTTTTAGATTTAATAATATTTATAAAAAGCTCATAAATAGTATTCCTAAATCCTCAGAGTTTATAAAGGGAAAGATAGCAGAGAAGGTAAAAAGTAAAAAATATGAAGAAGCTTATATTATGTTAAAAGGATTTTTGCAAATCGATAAAAGTAAGGAAGTTTTTGATAAGTTAATAATGCTTTCAGATAATTTAAGAGCTTCTAGCGATATGTATTTGGAAGAGGAATTAGAGATAATTGATAAAGCTAAATCTATAGAAGGTTATGCACTTCCGTATTTATATGAAGCAATGATAGAAAGAGATAAAGGAGACTATTATGGGGCCTTATTTTCTATAAATAACTACATTTCTAGAGGAGGAGAAGAAACAGCAGAAATCCTTGAATTTAAAGAATCATTAAAGATAATAAATGAATATGATAAAGCTAAAAAGCTTGTATATGAAGAACCTAAAGAGGCACTTAAGATACTGCTACCTATGCTTGATCAGTTAGGTGATAGTGCGGAAATTTATTATTATATAGCTATTGCATATAGAGTGTTAAAAAATTTTGAAAAGGCTATTTATTATTTGCAAAGTTCTCTTGAAATAGATAATTCCTATCCTGAAGTTTTTAATGAAATGGGAATTAATTATGCTTCTCTTGGAGATTTTGAAACAGCAGTAAAATATTTAAGAAAAGTATTTGAAGCTACTAAGTCTATTGAGGTATGCACTAATTTAATAATGTGTTATATAAATATGGGAGATTATAAGCAGGCTAAACTTCATCTTGAAATTGCAAAAAAGATAAATAAAGATGATGAAATAGTTAAGGAACTAGAAGTTATGTTAAATAATGTATAAATAAATTGAAAAACAAAGATTTAAGAAGTGAATTTATAAAATATATAATAATATGTAATATTAATAAAAAATAATCTAAAATTTGTTCAATTATATGAAGAAATAGATAAAATTTAACATATTTTAAATCTCTATTTATGATATAATAAACATGTCTTATGCATAATGTTATATTTATGCGTAAAACATGTTTTTTTAATACACATAATCTAAATATTATATAAAAACATTGAATAATTTAAAAAATGATGTAAAATGATTTAGGGATGTAAAATGATTTAGAGTAAATAAAGAGCGTTAAGGAAGTGGTAACTTGAAGGACAATAAGAAATTCGTAGTTTATGACATTATACTAGTGACTATATTTTTATACTTTGCTCTGTTATTGAGGTTTGATTTTAATATACCTAAGGAATATATAGTATTTTTTAAAGTGTCTATTGTTCCTGTTATTTTAATAACTTTGCTTTGTAATAAAATATTTCATCTATATGATTATATATGGAAGTATGCTTCTGTGGATGAATTAATTTCTATTGTATATTCGGTATCTTTATCTAATGTCATTTTTATAGTATACAGTTATTTTGTAAATTATAAATTGATAGAAAATATGTACTATAGATTTCCTGCTACTGTGCATATTATCTTTTGGCTGTTATCTATAGGAGCTTTAGGTGGAACCAGATTTATTTACAGAATTATTGGAAGAAGTACCAATGCTATAGGTGATAATGATAATAAAAAATCTAGGGTTTTAATAGTAGGAGCAGGAGATGCTGGCTCTATGCTCATAAAAGAGATTAAAAAGCATAGAACTTTAAATTATGATATAATTGGACTTATCGATGATGATTTATCAAAGATAGGTCAGGTTATAAATGGAATTAGAATCATCGGAACAAGAAATGATATTCTTAAAATATGTAAAGATAGTAAAGTAGAAGAAATATTTATAGCTCTTCCTTCTGCTAGCTTCCAAGAGAGAAAAGAGATATATAATATATGTAAAAAAACAGGATGCAAATTAAAAACTCTTCCAGGGATTTATGAAATAATCAATGGGAATGTAAGTATAAGTCAACTGAGAGATGTGGACATTAACGATTTGTTAGGAAGGGATCCAATAAAACTTAATAATGAAAATATAAATAAGTATATAAATGATAAGGTTGTATTGGTTACAGGTGGAGGAGGCTCTATCGGTTCTGAACTCTGTAGACAAATAGTTAAATTCAATCCAAAAAAATTAATAATATTGGACATATATGAAAATAATGCATATGAGCTACAAATGGAGCTAAAATCTAAGTATCCAGAGTTAGATTTAGAGGTAGTTATAGCATCTATTAGAGATTTTAATAGATTAAAGGATATATTTGGTGAATACAATCCTTATGTGGTATTCCATGCAGCAGCTCATAAACATGTGCCTCTTATGGAGAGTAATCCAGCAGAGGCCATAAAAAATAATATAATTGGAACCTATAATGTAGTAAAATGCAGTAATATTTATAAAGTTAAGAGGTTTGTACAAATAAGTACGGATAAGGCTGTAAATCCTACAAATGTCATGGGAGCCACAAAAAGATTTTGTGAAAAAATTATTCAAGCTTTTGACAAGGCAAGTGAAACAGAATATGTAGCAGTTAGATTTGGAAATGTTCTTGGAAGTAACGGTTCTGTAATCCCTCTTTTCAAAAAGCAAATAAAAGAAGGAGGACCGGTAACTGTTACTCATCCTGAGATAAACAGATTCTTTATGACTATTCCAGAAGCAGCACAGCTTGTAATCCAAGCAGGAGCTATGGCTAAAGGGGGAGAAATATTTGTTCTTGATATGGGTGAACCAGTTAAAATAGTAGACTTAGCAAGAGATTTAATAAGATTATCAGGGTTAAAACCTGATGAAGATATAAAAATAGAATATACTGGATTAAGGCCGGGAGAAAAACTATATGAGGAGCTTTTAATGGATGAGGTAGCTTTAACCTCTACAGAACATGAAAAGATATTTGTAGAAAAGCCTATGGAATTTGATATAGATTATGTAGAAAAGTCTATAGAAGAGTTTAAAGAGGTTATCTATAAAGACAAGGAAGACATAATTAAACTTCTTCAAGAAAAAGTTCCTACGTATAAAACAAAACAATATATGTAGGTTTAATCAATTATAGTTTATGTATATGCCTGTTAGGTGTGGAAAAGACTATAAATAAAGTTATATAGATACACTGAAAGAGTAAATTTAGAAAACCTTAATATTTAGGAGGAATTATAATGGCAACATTAAAAGAAGAATTATTATTAAAACTAAAAAACAAAACTGCAAAATTAGGAGTTGTAGGACTTGGATATGTAGGATTACCTCTTGCGGTAGAAAAGGCTAAAGCAGGGTATAATGTAATAGGATTTGATGTTCAAGAAAAAAAAGTACAACTAGTTAATGAAGGTCATAATTATATTGGAGATATATTAGATGAAGATCTAGCTAATTTAGTAAAGGAAGGCAAGTTAAAGGCGACTACTGACTTTTCTTTCGTAAAGGATGTAGATGCAGTAGCAATAGCTGTTCCAACTCCACTTGATAAATTTAAACAGCCAGATGTATCTTACGTTGTAAACTCAACTAAAGATGTTGCAAAGTACATTCATAGAGGAATGCTTGTAGTTTTAGAGAGTACAACTTATCCAGGAACTACAGAAGAAATAGTTAAGCCTATTTTAGAAGAATCAGGTTTAAAATGTGGAGAAGATTTCTTCTTAGCTTTTTCACCAGAAAGAGTTGACCCGGGTAATAAGCAGTTTAAAACTAAGAACACTCCAAAGGTTGTTGGAGGAGTGACTCCAGATTGCACAGAAGTTGCAGCAGCTCTATATGGTAGTGTATTAGAAGGTGATATTCACAAGGTTTCATCACCAGCTGTAGCTGAAATGGAAAAAATACTTGAGAATACTTTTAGACATATAAATATAGGCCTTGTAAATGAAATGGCTATACTATGCAAAAAAATGGGTATAGATATTTGGGAAGTTATTGATGCAGCCAAAACAAAACCATATGGATATATGGCATTTTATCCAGGTCCAGGTCTTGGTGGACATTGCATACCTCTAGATCCTTTCTATCTAACATATAAGGCTAGAGAATTTGATTATCACACAAGACTTATTGAAACTGCAGGAGAAATAAATGATTTTATGCCAGAGTTCGTTGTAGAAAATGCTATGAAACTTTTAAATGAAGAGAAAAAAGCCTTAAATGGCTCCAAAGTTCTTTTAATGGGAGTTGCCTATAAAAAGGATATTGACGATATGAGAGAATCTCCAGCATTAAAAGTTATTGAACATCTAGAAAAAAATGGAGCAGAAGTAATGTATAATGACCCATATATCCCTAAATTTAAACATAATGGGAAAGAATATGTGTCTGTAGAGTGGGAGAAAGCAATTGATGAAGCAGACATTGTTATAATAACAACAGATCACAGCTGCTATGACTATCAAGCTATAGTTGATAGAGCTAAAATATTCTATGACACAAGAAATGCTTCAAAAGAAGTTAAAAACAATAGAGAAAAAATACACAAATTATAAAAATTGCAGGATAGACCCTAAAATAAAGACTTTAGGGTTTATCCTTTATTAAGATTAAGGAGTGATGAAATATGAAAAAATTAAAGTTTGCTATAATAGGATGCGGAAGAATATCATATAAACACGTTGAAGGACTTGTAAATAATAGAGAAGAGGCCATTTTGGTGGCTACTTGCGATGTAAATTTAAATAAGGCTATTGATAAGAAAAATGAATATATAGAGAAGATGGGAGAAAATCTTACAGTAAATACATACAGCGATTACAAGGAAATGTTAGAGAAAGAAGATATAGATGTAGTAACAATAGCTACGGAAAGTGGATATCATCCAGAAATAGCTATTTATTGCATGAAAAAAGGAAAACATACAATGGTTGAAAAACCTATGGCTTTATCAATTAAAGATGCTGACGAAATGATAAAGGTTGCTAAAGAAAATAATGTAAAGTTATCAATCTGTCATCAAAACAGATTTAATAAGTCTATACAACAACTAAGAAAGGCTATAGACGAAAACAGATTTGGAAAACTTGTAAATGGTACTGCAAGGATACTATGGAATAGAAATATGGAATACTATAAGCAAGCACCATGGAGAGGTACTTGGAGACAAGATGGTGGTACTTTAATGAATCAATGTATTCACAATATAGATTTGCTTCAATGGATGATGGGGGGAGAAGTAGATACTGTATATGCGCAGTGTGATACTTTCTTAAGAGATATAGAAGCAGAGGATTTTGGTGCAGTATTAATAAGATTTAAAAATGGTGCAATAGGTATAATTGAAGGAAGTGCTTGCGTATATCCTAAAAATCTAGAAGAAACTTTAAGTATTTTCGGAGAAAATGGAACTGCTTGTATAGGAGGGCTTGCTGTAAATAGAATTGAGACTTGGAGATTTGCAGATAATAAGGATAATGAAGATGATATACTAAAAGCTCAAGAAGAAGATCCAGATTCAGTATACGGTAAAGGGCATACTCCTTTATTTAAAAACGTTATAGATGCTATAAATAATAATAGTGAGCCCCTAATAAATGGAGAAGAAGGTAAAAAGGCTATGTCAATAATTCTTGCAGCATATAAGTCAAGATTAACAGGAATGCCAGTGAAATTCCCTATGGAGGATTTTTCAACTTTAGATATGGAAAAATATTATTTAAAAAAATAAATATAAGAGAGGATAAACTTATGAATTATATTTCTGATAGTGCAAAGTTAGGAAGCAATATAAAGATTGGTCACTTTGCAGTTATAGAAAATAATGTACAGATAGGAGATAATTGCATAATAGGCCATAATGTAGTTATACATGAAGGAAGTATAATTGGAAATAATGTAAGAATAGATGATAATACCGTAATTGGTAAAACTCCTATGAGAGCTGTAAACAGTATATTTAAAGATGATAAAGAATATAAACCTTGCAGAATAGCTGACGAATGCTTAATAGGGGCAGGAGCGATTATATATTGTGGGTGTGAGATTGGAGAAAAAACTTTGATTGCAGATTTAGCTACTATAAGAGAGGATGTAACTATAGGAACTGCAACCATAATTGGAAGGGGAGCTACTATTGAAAACTTCTGCAAAGTAGGTTCTAATTGTAAAATCCAAACTAATGTATATCTTACAGCTTATTCTAATGTGGAGGATAATGTATTTATTGCTCCTTGTGTTGTAACTTCTAATGATAATTATGCTGCTCGTTCTAAAGAACGTTTTGGCAAGTTTAAAGGTGTGACTATAAAAAAAGGTGGTAGACTAGGAGCAGGAGCAGTAGTTCTTCCTGGAAAAACCATAAATGAAGATGGCTTTGCAGCAGCAGGCAGTGTTGTAACAAAAGATGTAGAAGAAGCCCTAATAGTTGCAGGAAATCCAGCAAAAATATTTAGAAAAGTTCCAGAAGATCAACTTCTAAAAAATCAATAATAAGTAATTTAAAAAGATTATTAAAACTTTATACTTTAAACATAAGTGCATAAAATAATCTGGTTACTGGCTATTAATAAGAGGGCGTGGTGATAAACATGTATAAAAATAAGAGGATTTTAGCGGTAATTCCTGCACGAGGTGGTTCTAAAGGCATACCACATAAAAATATAATAAACTTTTGTGGTAAGCCGCTTATAGCATATTCTATAGAAGCAGCTAAAAAATCAAAATATATAGATTATATATTAGTATCGACGGATGATAGAGAAATACAAGGGGTTTCCTTAAGATATGGAGCTAAAGCCCCATTTTTAAGACCAAAAGAAATATCGGATGATAAGTCTAAATCTATAGATGTGGTTCTTCATAGCATAAATTATCTTAAAGATAATGATGAGATTTTTGACTATGTAATACTTCTTCAACCAACGTCACCTCTTAGAACAGAGAAGGATATTGATGCTGCTATAGAAACTATAATAGAAAAAGAAGGAAGATCACTAGTAAGTCTCTGCAAGGTAGATGAAAATCCGATTTTAATGAGGACTATTGAATATGGAAAACTTAAGCCTATCTTGAAATTTGATGGAGACAATTTAAGGAGGCAGGATCTTCCGGAGTTTTATATATTTAATGGAGCTATATATATAAATACAGTAGATATGTTAATAGAAAATAGAACCTTTGTAGATGAGCATACCATACCTTATATTATGGAAAGACATAAATCTGTGGATATTGATAATATGTTGGATGTAAAAATAGCAGAATATATATTAGAGGAGAATATGGATGATTAAGATAAAAGAAAAAGTCTTAGGCAATGGTAACCCTTGCTTTATAATTGCAGAGGGTGGAGTAAATCATAATGGAGATATAAATCTTGCAAAAAAAATGGTGGATAAAGCCGTTGAAGCAGGTGCAGATGCTATAAAATTTCAGACTTTTAAAAGTGAAAAATTAGTTACAAAATATGCAGCAATGGCAAAGTATCAAAAGGATAATATGGGAATAGAAGATAGCCAGTTTAGTATGTTAAAAAAGCTTGAATTATCTTATGATGAATTTGCTGATTTAAAAGAGTATTGTGACATGAAAGGTATAATATTCATGTCAACTCCATTTGATTTTGAAAGCGCAGATTTTTTAAATTCTATAGGTATGGAAGCATTTAAAATAAGTTCTGGAGATTTGACTAATATACCTATGCTAGAACATATAGCTAAGTTTAATAAACCTATTATATTATCCTCTGGAATGGCAGTTTTAGGAGAAATCGAAGACGCTGTTATGGCTTTAAGAAATTTAGGATTAGAGGATATAGCTGTGCTTCACTGTACATCTAACTATCCTGCACCATTGGACTCAGTAAACTTAAAGGCTATGAACACTATTAAAAATACTTTTAAAGTAGTAGGAGGTTATTCTGATCATACAAATGGAATAACTATTCCTATTGCTGCTGCAGCTCTAGGAGCTGATATAATAGAGAAACATTTTACGTTAGATAAGAACATGGAAGGACCAGATCATAAGGCTTCATTAGAACCTCATGAATTAAAAAGAATGGTAGAAGAAGTTAGGAAAGTTGAAATTTCCATGGGCACAGGAATTAAGATGTTTACTAGAAGTGAAATGGATACTATGAAAGTAGCTAGAAAAAGTATAGTAGCATCAAGAGATATAAAAAGAGGAGAAATAATACAAATTAAAGACTTAGATTATAAAAGACCTGGTAATGGTCTATCGCCTAAATATTATAAAGAGCTTGTTGGAAAACGGGCAAAAGTAGATATAAAAAGAGATGAACAGATAAATTTAACCTTACTAGAAGATTAGTGGAAGGATTGAATAGCTTTGAAAAGAAAAATTGCTGTAATTACAGGAACTAGAGCAGACTACGGAATATATTATTCAGTGCTTAGAGCCATAGAAAATCATCCAGATTTAGATTTGAGCTTAATAGTTTGTGGAATGCATCTTTGCCCAGAGTTTGGTATGACAGTGAATGAAATTGAAAAAGATGGATTTCGCATTGAAGATAAGTTAGACACCATACTAGCCTCAGATACAGGGGCTTCTATGGCAAAATCTATAGGTATAACTCTTATAAGTTTAACTCAGAGCCTAGAAAGAATAAAACCAGATATATTGGTAATTTTAGGAGACAGAGGAGAGATGATAGCAGGTGCTCTTGCAGCTATCCATATGAATATTCCAGTGGCTCATATCCATGGTGGAGAGGTTACTGGAACTGTAGATGAATCAATAAGACATGCTATAACTAAACTTTCTCACATACATCTTCCAGCTACAGAGGATAGCAAAAAAAGGATAATAAAAATGGGTGAAAAAGAAGAAAACATTTATGTAGTAGGAGCACCAGGAATTGACTACATAAAAAATACTGAGTATTTGTCTAGAGAAGAAATATTAAATAGATTTAATCTAAAAGATGATAAAATTTTTATAATGACTCAACATCCAGTAACTACGGAGAGAGAGTTAGTAGAATGGCAAATACGTCAGACTTTAGAAGCCATAGTAGAAACAGGAGTTCAAACAGTTATTTCTTATCCTAATAGCGACAATGGAGGAAGGGAAATAATCAGAGCCATAGAAGAGTATAGAAATAAATATGATTTTCTTAAGGTGTTTAAAAATCTGAGTCAGGTTGAGTATTTAAGCCTTTTAAACGTGGCAGACGCTATGATTGGAAACTCATCTTCAGGTATAATAGAAGCTCCTAGCTTTAAATTGCCTGTTATAAATATAGGTACTAGGCAGGAAGGCAGACTTAGAGCTGTAAATGTAATAGATGTAGGATATGAAAAGGAAGAAATACTTAAAGGAATTAAAATAGCATTATATGATGAGGAATATAGAGAAAAACTTAAAAAATGCATTAATCCATACGGAGATGGAAAAGCAGGAGAAAAAATAGCTGATGTTCTCAGTAAAGTAGAAATTAATAGAGATCTTATTCAAAAGAGAATAACCTATTAAAAGAAGGTGTTTTTAGTGGAAAAGATTGTACTCGTAGGCGGCGGAGGCCACTGCAAAGTTATAATAGATATATTGAATAGCATAAAAAAATATGAAATTGTAGGGGTTACGGATAAGGAAGGAGCAGAAAAAAAGATTCTTGATATACCTGTCATAGGAGATGACAGCATATTAGAAAGTCTATATGAGAGCGGAGTGAAAAATGCTTTTGTATCTATAGGAGCATTAGATAATATAGAAATTAGAGATAAAATCTATTTTAAATTAAAAAATATTGGATTTAAGATTCCTAAATTAATACATAACAAAGCAATAGTATCACCATATGCAGAGATTAAAGATGGAACTTGTGTTATGGCAGGAGCAGTTGTAAATCCAGGAGCAGTTATTGGTGAAAATTGCATAATAAATACATCAAGTGTAATAGAACATGATTGTATAATAGGAAGGAATACTCATATTTCTCCAAGGAGCTCTATAGCAGGTGGAGTTAAGATAGGATATAATTGTCACATAGGCATAGGAAGTTCAGTTATTCAAGGAATAACTGTAGGAAATAACGCAGTCATAGGAGCAGGAGCTGTTATTTTAAATGATATAGAAAGCAACGTAACGGCAGTAGGGATTCCTGGAAAAATAATAAAACGTAGGTGATTTGATGAAGTTTTCATTAGATAAATACTGTATAAGTGAAAATGAAACTATTAAAGAGGCAATGGAAGCCATAGACAGAAATTTAATAGGTGGAGCCTTTGTTGTTGATGAAAATACCAAAGTTAAAGGAGTAATAACAGATGGAAATATAAGAAGGGCTCTATTAAAAGGACATAATTTAAATGATAGCATTCATGGAATATATAATGAAAATTACAAATATGTTAATAAATTTGTAAGTAAGAAAAAAGTAAAAGAAATGATGTTAAAATATAAAATAAGACAGGTTCCAGTTTTAGATGATGAGGGACGAATTATAGATTTATATTTTTTAGATGATATATTATCTTACGATAAAAAAGATAATTATGTATTTATTCTTGCTGGTGGACTTGGAACCAGATTAAGACCACTTACAGAAAATATGCCTAAGCCAATGTTAAAAGTAGGAGAAAAGCCTATATTAGAACATATAATAGAACAATTTAAAGAGTATGGATATAGGAATTTCATTATTTCATTAAACTATAAGGGTGACATTATAGAAGACTACTTTGGAGATGGAAAAGAGTTTGATGTAAAAATTGAATATGTGAAAGAAACTAAGAAATTAGGTACTGCTGGTTCTATTGCCCTTGCTAAAAATAAATTAACTAAGCCTTTTATTGTGATAAATGGTGATATACTTACAAGCATAGATTTTGATGCTCTTTTAAGTCATCACATGATCAATGATTTTGATATTACTGTAGGTGCAAGAAATTACGAGATAAAGGTACCTTATGGGGTTATGGTTACAAAAGAAAATCTTATAACTTCTTTAGAGGAAAAGCCTACATACAGCTTTCATATAAATAGTGGAGTTTATGTTGTAAGTGAAAGAGTCACTAAATATATTCCAGAAAACGAAATGTATAATATGACAGATCTTATAGAAGATGTCGTACGAAATAATGGAAGAGCAGGAATTTATAAGATTACAGAATATTGGTCCGATATAGGTCAAATGGATGACTTTAAAAAGGCAAATGAAGATATAAAGAAATTTTTCTAAATGTACTACAAGACTAAATTAACATAAGGAGTGTAAAAGCATGAATTGGAAAGGAAAAAAAGTTTTAGTAACAGGAGCAGAAGGATTTATAGGAAGCCATTTAACTGAAAGATTAGTAGAGTTAGGTGCTAATGTTACAGCTCTTGTACAGTATAATTCCTTTAATAATTGGGGATGGATTGATACCTTTGATAAAAATGTGAAGGATAGTATAAATGTTATAACAGGAGATATAAGAGAATACGACAATGTTAAGAGAATGGTTAAAGGGCAACAAGTTATAATGCATTTAGCTGCTTTAATAGCAATACCTTATTCATATCTATCTCCAATGGCATATGTAAGAACTAATGTAGAAGGAACTACAAATATATTAGAAGCTTGTAGAGAAGAAGATAATATTGAGAGAATAGTACATACTTCTACTAGTGAAACTTATGGAACTGCTCTTTATGTTCCAATAGATGAAAAGCATCCAATGCAGGGCCAGTCACCTTATTCTGCGTCAAAAATAGGTGCTGATAAGATGGCGGAAAGTTTTTATAGGTCTTTTAATTTACCAATAGTTACATTAAGGCCTTTTAATACTTATGGTCCTAGACAATCTGCAAGAGCAGTAATTCCAACAATAATTTCTCAAGTGCTTGCTGGAAAGAAAGAAATCAAATTAGGTAGTCTAACTCCAACAAGAGATTTTAACTATGTTAAAGATACAGCTGAAGCTTTTATAAAGGTTGCAGAAAGTGATAAAACTATTGGAGAAGTTATAAATGCAGGTTCAAATTATGAAATAAGTATAGGAGATACAGCACAAAAAATAATAGATATTATAGGGGCGGATGTTAAAATAGTTTGTGATGAGGAAAGGATAAGGCCAGAAAAGAGCGAAGTTAATAGATTATGGGCCGATAATACGAAAATTAAGAAGTTGACGAATTGGGCGCCTAGGTATACTCTTGATGAGGGACTAAAGGAAACAATTGAATGGATCAAAAATAATATGCAGTACTTTAAAACAGACATTTATAATGTGTAATACAATAAAAATGCTGTGTATTTTTATTGTGCGTAACATTACATCAATGTACCGTAGTTTTAGATAAAATAAATAAACATAATTGGGGAGTGAAAGCGTATGTAAGCTATTCATTCCTCCAATTAAAAATTTAATGGGAGTGAGTTTTATGATACCTTTATGTATACCAGAAATGGGTGGTAATGAGTGGAAGTATGTTAAAGAATGTATAGATACAAACTGGGTTTCTTCTGTGGGAAGCTATGTAGATTTATTTGAAAAAAGATTTGCTGAATATGTTAAGGCAAGTTCAGCAGTTGTAACGATGAATGGCACAGCAGCGCTTCAATTAGCTCTTATAACTCTAGGAATTGGGCATGGAGATGAAGTTATTGTGCCTTCTATGACTTTTATATCTCCTGTGAACACTATAAGATATGTAGGAGCAGAACCTGTATTTTGCGATGTGTGCAGAGATACTTTTGTTATGGATGCAGACAAAGTAGAGGAATTAGTGACTCCAAAAACTAAGGCTATAATGCCTGTACATATTTATGGTCATCCTGTAGATATGAATAAAATAATGGAGATAGCAAAAAAGTATAATCTATATATTATAGAAGATGCAACTGAAGCTTTAGGTTCTAAGTATAATGGAAAAATGACAGGGACTATTGGACATATAGGAGCTTTTAGTTTTAATGGAAACAAGCTTATAACAACTGGAGCTGGTGGAATGCTTGTAACTAACGATAAAAAGCTTGGAGAAAGGGCTAAGTTTTTATCAACTCAGACTAAGGTTATTTTAGACAATAAGGCATTTTATCATCCAGAGGTAGGATATAATTTTAGAATGCCTAACCTTTTAGCAGCATTTGGAGTTGCCCAACTTGAGAAAGTAGAAGAATTTTTAAACATAAAAAGAGAAAATGCGAAATATTATAATGAGCTTTTAAAGGATGTAAAGGGAGTAACTCTTCCAACAGAAAAAGAATGGGCAGAAAACTGCTATTGGCTATACTCTATATTAATTGAAGATGATTATGGAATAACAAGAGATGAACTTATAAATGTGCTTAAAGAAGAAGGAGTAGAGTCTAGACCATTCTTTATGGCTGTGCATGAAATGCCTCCATATAAAGATTGTAAACATGGAGATATGAGTGTAACTGATGAAATTTGTAAAAAGGGAATTAACCTTCCGAGCTCAGTTGGAATAAAGAAAAGTGAAATAGAAAAGGTATGCCACATTATAAAAAGGTGCAGTAAACAGTAAAATAAAACTTTTATAAGTTTTAATATAGATTTTATTGTTTAAAAAGAGGGAAGATATGAGTAAGGCTTTTATAAAAAGGATATATGGAAATAAGCTAGTAAGAAGTGGGATTTGGTATACTGTTGGAACTTTGTTTCTTCAGGGAATTTCCTTTATCAGTACACCAATATTTACAAGACTTTTGAATGAAAGTGATTTTGGTATTGTTTCAATTTATGCAAATTACCTTTCAATTTTCATGACTATTGTAACTTTGGGGCTTATTTCCTCTGTGCAGAGAGCAAAATTTGATTTTAAGGAGGATTATGATCAATACTTATCCTCAGTCCTTTTTCTCGGCACAATTTCATCTGGGATATGGTTTTTAATTGTTATTATTTTTAAGAAGTCTATAGGAAACCTTCTTGGAATAAGTGAAAGTTTAGTAATTTTGCTAATTGTACAGTGCTTTTTTAATTTTGTAGTAGAATATTCTAATCAAAAATTCACTACAAAGTATGAGTATAAGAAGTTTTTATCTGTATCTATAAGCAGTGCTATTTTAAATATAGTGTTATCTATTATAATGGTAAACAGATTAAGCAGTAATAGATATTATGGTAGAATAGAGGGAGGAGCTATAGTTACTATAGCTTATGGAGTTGTACTATATATAATCACTATGATTAATGGCAAGAAGCTTATTTCTAAGAAGTATTGGAAATATGCTCTTACAATTTCATTACCTTTAATACTTCACACATTATCATCTATACTATTAACTTCTGCAGATACAATTATGATAAAAAAATTTGTAGATGCCAGTGCAGCGGGAATTTATAGTTTTGCTTATAAAATAGGAATGATTTTGCAGATAATTTGGGTTGCTACCAATAAGGCATGGGTCCCTTGGTTTTTCGAAAATATGAACAAGGAAAATTACGAAGAAATTGAGGAAAAAGTAAAATATTATATAATACTATTTTCTTTAATTGCGTTTATGCTGGTTTTCATATCACCAGAGATAGGTAAAGTCATGGGAAGCAAGGGATTCCTAAAAGGGCTTGGACTCGTACCTTTAATAATGTTAGGTTATTATTTTGTATTTTTATACAGTATACCTAGTAATTTAGAGTTTTACACTAAGAAAACTCAATATATATCTGCAGGTACATTTATGGCAGCCGCTACCAATGTTATACTTAATTATATATTGATTCCTATATATGGAGCTATTGCAGCAGCTTGGACAACAGTAATATCTTATATGCTATTGTTTTTATACCATTATATTATATCTATTAAGATATCTAATGTAAGAGTATTTAAATTTAAATACTTTTTATATGGTTCAGCATTTATGTTTGCTACAAGCGGAATTTTCTATTTCTATAAAGAAAGTTTTTTAGTTCGATATATCTGTGTTATGGGCGTGTTAATTATATTAGCATATAAAGTTAAAGGAATTTTGAGTAAAAAATAAATAATAAAAGTAATTTAGGAGAAGATAATTATGACTAAACTGATTTATACTAATTCTAAAAAGTGTGTTATTGCAGGTAATGTAGAAATTAGTATAGATAGCTATATTAAAGATATAGATATTGATAAAGAGGTCTTTAATTATCTTCAATTTCTTGAAAATCAAGAGATTGAAGGATTAAGATTAGAAGATTTTTTCTTGTATAATCATGTAGGAATGTACTGCTTTGAAAGGCATGCAATATATGAGAAATTAAAAAATATTTTTTACTGTTTTTTTGTAATAGAACGTATAAAAAAAGAATTTGGAGATGAAATAATAGTTCATACAGATCAGATAATAATGTTGAGTATATGCACAGATATATTCAATCTTAAAGAAGGAGAACAATGCTTTTATGCACAGCCTTTAAAAGCACAGAAAAAGTTGAAAATTAAAGTAGGGCTTAAACTGATTTTAAGGAATATTATTGGGATAAAGGGCTATCTTAAGTTTTTAATTAATAATAAAAAGGATAGATATAATTTCCTATCCATATCTAATGTTATGAATATAAATATGATAAATATTGAAGGACGTAGTGAATTAGTTGATACTCAATTAGGTATTACTATAGATGCATTAAGTAAAAAGTATAATATGTTTAATTTTCAGGCCCTATATAATTTTAATGCAATTGACAAATCTTTAAAATATAAGAAAGATTATGTAACTTTTGAACTTTTTGTTTTATACAAAAAGCTAGTTGGGAATAAATATATAGACAAAAAATTAATAGAAGATAATTTAGAAAAATTAAATTTTATAAATTATACATATAAACAGTATGATTTGAGGAGCATTATTAATAAATACATATTTAAAGATATTAAAAATAGATATTTAGATGATATAAAAGAGCTGGTTTGTGCTAGAAATGTAATAAAAAAATTTAATATAAAAAATTGTATTGTTGTAGATGAAGGTGACAGACCTAGAGAATTTATAATGGCTGCCAACATGGAAAACGTAAGGACCTATGCTTTGCAGCATGGCATAATAAGTCCTATGTCTCCAGCTTATATTATGAACTCAAGATATAAAGATAAAATAATACCAAATTGTACTTTTGTATGGGGAGAAAAATATAAGAAGATATTAACTGAAAACACAAATATATATGATGATGATAATGTAAAAGTTGTAGGCCAGAGTAGAACAGATTTGCTTCAGCAATATATTAATAAAGAAAAAAAAGAAGATAGTAAAATTAAGATATTATATGCAACTCAGTACTATAAAGATATACTAGAGCCTGCGACAAATATTTTGTTTAAAGCATTGTGTTTAATGGAAAAGGAATATGAACTAATCATAAAACTTCATCCAGCAGATAAATATTATCATATTTATGAATCTCTTATAGAGCAGTATAATATTAAAAATGTAAAAATTCTTGAGGATGGAGATATATATGAGATTATAAATTGGTGTGATGTAGTAGTTAGTGTTCATTCTACGGTAGTTATTGAGGGAGCTTTATTAGACAAACCTTCCATATGTATTCTTCTTCCTAAGTATAATGATGCTGGAGGATTTGTTAGAGATGGTGTATCTCTTGGTGCTAAGGATGAATATGATTTAAAAAATTACTTAGAAGGCATTAAAAATATGAGCTTTGAAAATAGATTTTCAGAATATATAAAAAATAACTTTTATAAAGTAGATGGAAAGGTAACAGATAGGATAGTGAGCATTATACTAAAGAATGATAATATGGGCGGTGAAAAAACATGACATTTATTGAAGAAATGAAGGGGTATGTAGATTATTTAAAAAAATATAAGTTTTTAATAATAGCGTTGTATGTCTTAATAGAGATAGCTATCTTTTTAAAAATAGGAACAACCAATATATTTACCTTTGCAAGCAGCTTCTTTGTTACTTTATTTGTAATATGCAGCATGTTTTTGATGTTTAAGGATTTTGAAACTAATTTGATAGTTTACTTAGCAGGAGTACCATTAATACCACTAAGCTTGTATATATTAGCTAGATTAGGACTAAAATTTATAGGGACTCCAATATACTTTATATATTTTGCCATATTCATAATAAATGTATATAAAAATAGAAATGAAATAGATTTATTTAAAGTTAGCGTAAAGGGAAAATATAAAGGGTTGATTTTTGTTTATATTATCCTTATAGTTTTAGCTTTAATATCTACTATATTTAGTTATAATAGATTAGAGTCCTTAAAGCTAATGTTTATGGTGCTAATTTCAATGATTTTACTTAGTTTAACCATACTAAGTTATAAAAAATTAGATAGAATGTTTATAGAAAAAATTATAACTTATTTAGCAATTGGAGTTACAATATCCTCAATACCAGATATTGTTGTAGCCATATTTAACCTAGTTTTTAGAGGAGTTAACCAACACCTCTATGGAGCATTAGGAAGTAATTTTATGTTGGGATATACTATCATAGTATTACCATACATACTCATGTTTTCGGTAAACAAGGATATTCTTCCTAGATATAATTGGGTGTATAAGATTCTTATGGTGATACAAATAGTTAATTTATCTACTCAAAAGTCTAGAGGAATATTAGTAGCAGTAGCCTTTTGCATAATACTTGTAACAATTTTAGATATAAAAAATTATAAGAAGTACCTATTTATTTCACTAATTATTTTTGCATGTTTAGGTTATAACGTAAGTCATAGATGGGAATTTAATGAGATAAAGGAAGAAATAGAGATAAAAGGTTCTGAAGCTTTATTAGATAATGGCGGTTTGATAGGTAGATTTATAGAACAGGCTAAAAGCAGAAGACCTATATGGAATGTAGCTCTTGCAATAATTTTTGATCACCCTTATTTTGGTGTAGGGTTAGGGCAATTTAAAAATTTCTATGTTACTTATGGAGGAAGTCCCAAAAAAATATATATGGATGCCCATAATATAATATTTGATATAGCCACTGAAGTAGGACTGATTTTCACTGCTGTATTTTTTATATCAATCCTTATATTGGTAATAAAATCAATAATATGCTGTGTAAAAAATAGAAGGTATATACAAATTCTATGTCCTGCTATCATAGGAATAATGACTTTGTTTATATATGGAAATATCACGGGACAAGCTTTCTTTACATCTACATATCCAATAAGCATTACTCCAGCTTTTGTATTTGTAGTAATAATAAGTATAATGGTAAAGGTTATAAAACATAAGGAAAGGGAATAATATGAAAAATATTTTAATTATAGCCTATTATTATCCGCCTAAAGGTGGAGCAGGAGTTCAGAGAGTTTCTAAATTCGCTAAGTATCTAAGTAAGGAAGGATACAATGTAAGCGTATTAACTGTAAAAGAAGAAGCGTCAGGAATTGTGGATAAGTCCTTAAAAAGAGATATAAATGGTTCTATAAAGGTTTATAGAACCTATATAAAAGAAGTAAATGTATTGGAGAAGCTTTTAAGCTTTAGACGTGAAGGAAGTAGCAGTAAGGATAATGATACTAAGGATAGTACTGTTGCTATACAGGTTCCAACAAAGCTTTCAAAATTTAAAAGCAAGTTAATTCAAATAGCAAAAAAAATATTTTTACAATATTATAATCTTATAAATATTCCAGATGACAAAAAGGGATGGATTAAATATGCTGTAACCGAAGGTTCTAAGATTATCGAAAATGACAAAATAGATATGATTATTTCCAGCTCTGCCCCTTATTCTTGTCATATTATTGCAGAAAAACTATCAAAAAAATATAATATTAAATGGATAGCAGATTTTAGAGATCCATGGGTTAGTAATGCCTTTGCAGATCATGGTACTTTTCTAAAGGTTATATATAAATATTTTGAAAAGAAGATAGTAAAAAATTCAGATAGAATTATTAGTGTAAGTAAACCTATTATTAATGATTTTATTAATAGGTATCCTGAAGAAAATAAAAATAAATTTATTGTAATTCCAAATGGATATGATGAAGATGATTTTACAAATTTAGACTTGGCTAATAGAAAAAATCAAGATAGGTTAATAATACTTTATAATGGAACTTTATATGGAATAGAATCGCCAGAAAGTTTACTAAAGGCTCTAGATAAATTGATTAAAGAAGGAAAAATAGATAAGAATAAAATTTTATTTAAGTTTACTGGAAATGTAGGATATGAACAGCAGAAAATATTAGATAAATATGAAGCAAAATATAGAGGAATTATAGAGCAGAAAAAATATCTTCCACACAGTGAAAGTATCAAACAATTCTCAGATTGCGATGCTCTTTTACTCATATTAAGTGATATGAAAGGAGTAGAGGGCATATATACGGGGAAGTTGTTTGAATATATAAGAGCTGGAAAACCTATAATAGGAATTGTGCCAGATGGAGTTGCAAAAGAACTAATACTAGAAACTAACACAGGATATGTTGCACATCCCTCTGATTTAGGTGAGATAGAAAAAGTATTGTATAAAGTCTATAATAATTATATAAATCATGTAAATCCTATAAGTCCTAATTGGGAACAGGTAAAAAAGTATAGCCGAGAAAATTTAACAAAGGAACTTATTAGAGTAATGTCTGAAATAAAAGACTAGAGGTGAACAATATGAAAATAGTTACAGTTATAGGAGCAAGACCGCAATTTATCAAAGCGGCAGCAGTATCTAGAAAGATAAGAAAAAATAATAAAGAGATAATAATTCATACAGGACAGCACTATGATGATAATATGTCAAAAATTTTTTTTGAAGAACTGAATATACCTTATCCTGATTACAACTTAAATGTAGGTTCAGGTGGACATGGAGCGCAAACAGGAAGAATGCTTGAAAAAATTGAAGAGATAATTATAAAAGAAAAGCCAGATTGCTTACTAACATATGGAGATACTAATTCTACCATTGCAGGAGCTTTAGCTGCAAGCAAACTGCTTGTACCTGTAGCTCATGTAGAAGCAGGACTTAGAAGTTTCAATATGGCTATGCCAGAAGAACAGAATAGAATATTAACTGATCACATTTCAAAATACCTCTTTGCACCTACTGAAACCGCAGTAAAAAATTTATATAAAGAAGGTATAGATAAAAATGTGTTTAATGTAGGAGATGTTATGTTTGATGCTATTTTACATTTTAGAAAAATAGCAGAGGAAAAGAGCAATATATTATATAAAATTGGAGTAAATAAAAAGGAATATATACTAGCTACTATACATAGAGCTGAAAATACTAATGACATTAATAGATTAAAAAATATAGTTGAAGCATTAAATGAAAGTAAAGAGCTTATAATATTACCTCTTCACCCAAGAACTAGGAAATATATGCAAGATTATAATCTTATTTTTGAGGAAAATGTTAAGGTAATTGATCCAGTCGGATATCTTGACATGGTAATGCTAGAATCAAATAGCAAGAAAATAGTTTCAGATAGCGGAGGAGTTCAAAAAGAAGCTTTCTTTTTAGATGTTCCATGTATAACCTTAAGAGATGAGACAGAATGGGTAGAAACTGTTGAAAATGGTTGGAATGTACTTGTGGGAGCTGACAAAAATAAGATAAAGGATGCAATTATCACATTCATTCCAGATAAGGAAAAAGTCAATAGCTTTGGAGATGGAAGAGCGTCAGATAAGATAGTGGAAATACTTGAGAAAAATAATTAAGAAAAGGATAAAAGAGGAGTATAATATGACGAGGATATGTATTTTGGGTGATGCTGACAGCATTCATACAAAGAAATGGATTGATTATTTTTCAGAACTAAACTATGAAATACATTTAATTTCTTTAAGAGATACTAAATATAAATATGCAAACAATGTAAGTTTATATGTTTTAAATCCTCCTTTTAGTTCCAAACTTAGTTATTTTTTATTAATTCCTAAAGTGAAAAAATTAGTAAAGAAGATTAATCCAGACATTTTGCATAGCTTTTATGCATCAAGCTATGGAATGCTAGGCATGGCATGTAGACATAAATCATATATTGTTTCAGCTTGGGGAAGTGATATATATGAATTTCCTAAAAGCAATATATTTAACAAAGTATTGTTAGAAAAAATACTAAAAAGTGCTAGAGTAGTATGTTCAACTAGCAAGGACATGGCAAGGGAAATAGAAAAATATTATGAAGGGGAAATAATACTCACTCCCTTTGGAGTTGATATTGAAAAGTTTAAATGTACTACTCCTATTTTGGCTAATAATTACATTACTATTGGTATAACAAAAGGACTAGAAAAAATATATGGTATAAATTATCTAATAGAGGCTTTTTCAGAACTAAGTAAAGAATGGATAAAAGATAATATAAGACTTCTCATTGTAGGAGATGGCAGCGAAAAGGAAAATCTTAAATTGCTTTGTAAGGATAAAGGCATAGAGTCCAAGGTTACATTTACAGGAAGAGTAAGAAATGAAGAAATTCCACATTATCTAAATCAAATGGATATAGTTTGCTTTCCATCTTTAAGTGAAAGCTTTGGAGTTGCAGCAGTTGAAGCTGGGTCGTGTAAAAGACCTGTATTAGCATCTAATGTAGGTGGGTTAAAAGAAGTAATAATCGAAGGATATAATGGTTATCTAGTTGAAAAAGAAAATAGTAAGATGATAAAGGAAAAGCTAAAATTTATGCTTTCAAATAAAAATAACCTTCTTGTGTTAGGTGAAAATGCTAGAAAGCATGTGGAAGAAAATTATAATTGGAAGAATAATGCTAAAATTATGATAGAAGTTTACAGCAGATACATTTAGATAAAAATTGAATAAGGTTAGAGGTGAAAGAATGAAGATTCTATTCTTAACACAGTATTGCCCACCAGAGGTAGGAGCACCACAAAATAGAATTTTTGAATTTGCAAAAGAGCTAAAGAAATTGGGACATGATATTACTATTTTAACTGCTATGCCAAACTATCCTAAAGGAGAAATTTTTGATGAATATAAGGGTAAAAAAGTTTTAAAGGAAGAACTAGAAGGTATAAAAATAGTTAGAACTAGTATTTATGCTACTAAAGAAAAAAGCTTTACTAAAAGAATGAGGAATTACCTTTCATTTACATTCTCCTCAGTGTTTCAAGGAGCTAAGTACATAGAAAAACAAGATGTAATAATAACAGAATCTCCTCCACTATTTTTAGGATGGTCTGGATATGTACTATCGAAGTTAAAGGGTGCTAAATTTGTATTTAACGTATCAGACTTGTGGCCTGAATCAGCAATAAAGCTGGGAGTATTAAATAATAAATTGTTTATTAAGATGTCCACATGGCTTGAAGAATTTTGCTATAGAAAAGCAGATGCAGTAACAGGACAAACTAAAGGGATTGTTGATAATATAGTAAATAGAGGATTTGATAAGTCAAAGGTTCATCTAATAACCAATGGTGTAAATACGGAATTCTTTAAGAAGGAAAACAGAGATGAAAACTTTAGAAAAGAGATAGGTATAGAGAATAAGTTTTCTATAGTTTATGCAGGAATTCATGGTCTTGCTCAAGGATTGGAAGTGGTAATAGAAGCTGCGGAGATTTTGAAAGATTATAAAGATATACAGTTTATTTTCATTGGAGATGGGCCTGAGAAAGGCAAACTTATAAACATGAGTAAAGAGAAAAATTTAGAAAATGTAAAATTTTTGCCTGTACAACCAAAATCCAATATGCCTAGAATAATTGCATCTATGGATGCAACAGTTATTCCTTTAAAAAAGCTGGATTTATTTAAAGGAGCTTTACCTTCAAAAATGTTTGAGGCTTTAGCTTCACAACTTCCAATAATTCTTGCTGTGGAAGGAGAAGCAGCAAAATTAATAAATGATGCACAAGCTGGAATAGTAGTAGAGCCAGAAAACCCAGAAGCTATTGCAGAAGCAGCTTTAAAATTATATAATGATATAGAGCTTAGAAAAGAGTTGGGTAGAAATGGAAGAAAGTATGTTATGGAGAATTTTTCAAGAGAAAGTATAACAAAAAAGCTGGAAAAGATACTGTTAAATTTATAATATATAGATCTCTCCATATCTAATAAAATTAACATTTGGCACGCTGATTTGCGTGCTAATTTTGTGTAACTACAGGCATGTATAGAATTTTTAAGAAGGTGAGAAAATGAGTGCACTAAATAAAATTTTTAACTGCATGATATTGATATACGTAATTATGTTTCCTTTACTTCCTGTTAATTTAAAAATCAAAGGTTTTTCATTAGGAGATTTTATTTTTTTCATTATAGTATTATTCTATTTATTATTAATAATAAGCAAGAAACAAAGCAGAGGTAGGTTTATTAAAGGGATAAGAGACTTTTTCAATGACTATTTAAGCCTACCTATGTTTTTATTATTAGTATTAATGCTTTCATCTATAAGTTATGCAAAAGAAAAAACTCTTGCTTTCAGTGAAAGCTTAAGATTTCTATACTATATTATTCTTTATTTTATAATTAAATATGAAACTAGAAGCAGATCTATATTTAATTCTATTTTAAAAGTCTATATTGCAGTATCTTCTATAATAAGTGCTTTTGGAATAGTGCAATACTTTACTAAGATAGGACTAGATGAAAAATTTATATATGATCCTAAGAAATACTCTGTACCCGTAAGAATTACTTCAACTTTAGATAATCCAAATACTCTAGGAGCATTTTTAATTTTAGTTATATTTCCTACGATAATGTTAGCTATATATGCGGAAAAGAAATCAAATAAACTTATATATTCAGTAGCCTCAATTTTAATGTTTATAAATATTGGATTAAGTTTTTCTAGAAGCGCATGGTTAGCCTTAGCTTTAGGAGCTTTTCTTTTAATTGTACTTTATAATTGGAAGGCTATATTACTTCCAATATTAGGTGTAGTATTAGCTTTAATAGTTCCGGCTATTAGAAACAGATTAGGAGATTTTAGTATAATATTTCAAGATCCTAGGATTAGTACATGGAAAATTGCAATTAAAATGATAAAGGATCACCCTATTTTAGGAGTTGGAAATGGAAATTACGTCAGCTTATACGGTGAATATGTATCCAGATTTCCTGAACTAATGTATAACCATAATACAAGATTTCCTTCTCATAATTCTTATCTAAAGGTGCAGAGTGAATTAGGTATATTGGGAACTATGTTGTTTATTATAATACTTATAGCCATCTTTATTAAATTAAAAAAGTTTTTATATATAGAAAAAGAGTTGCAACATAAAATATTTTTTAAAGGTTTTTTTATTTCAGCCATAGTTTTTCTATTTATGAATATATTTGATAACTTATTCTTTGTACCAAAAGTAAGTATGTATTTTTGGATTTTAGTAGCTATTTTTGAAGGAATTATTTATAATAGTAACTGTCAAAATAATGTACATTAAAAATATTTTATGGTGTAAAATATTTCTAAATGTAAGAGTAGGAGAGGATTTTGATGAATGCCAAAAATATAATAATAGATGTAGAAAAGGATATAGAAGCAAAAAAATTTCAATTCGCTGTAAAAAGATTTATGGACATAGTTTTATCTCTTATTGGAATTATCATTCTTATTCCATTTTACATATTAATTGCTATAGCTATTAAGTTGGATTCTAAAGGTCCAGTTATATTTAAACAAACAAGAGTTGGTAAAGATAACGTTCCTTTTAAAATATATAAGTTCAGAACCATGGTTCCAGATGCTGAAAAGAAAAGAGAGCTTGCTATTGATGCCGACAATATTGAGAATTTTATATTCCAAAGCAAAAGTGATAATAGAATAACAAGGGTTGGAAGCTTTCTTAGAAAGACAAGTTTAGATGAAATACCTCAACTGTTTAATGTTCTTATTGGAAATATGAGTTTAGTAGGACCAAGACCTGAAATTCCAGATGTAGTAAAATTCTATCCAGAAGAATATAAACAAAGATTATTAGTTTTGCCAGGAATCACTGGTCTTGCTCAGATCAGTGGAAGAGGAGAAATAGAGCTTGGGAAAACTATATATTATGATTTAACTTATATTAAGAACTTTTCTATTTTATATGATATAAAGATATTATTTAAAACAGTACTAAGTGTATTTAAAAGAGAAGGTGCCTTCTAAAATAGGAATAGTAGGTGAAAACATGTTTACAAAAATACTAAGGTATAATGTTTTTAATAAGTCAAAATCTGAATTTATGAGTTATATACAGAACTTTGAAAAGATTAACATTATCTCTGGGAATCCAGAGATTTTATATAGTGGACTTAAAGATGATGCTTTATTTAAACTATACACTCATCCAAACTCAGTAATAATACCTGACGGTATAGGTACTGTCATAGCATCTAAAATTGTAAAAGATCCAGTAAAGGAGAAAATACCGGGAATTGAGGTTATGGAAGACATAATTAAGAAATGCGAAAGAGAAAATAAAAGCATATACTTGGTTGGAGCAAAGGAAGAGATTTTGAAGGAATGCATTATAAATATAATATCAAAATATCCTGAATTAAAGATTGTAGGAAGTCATAATGGTTATTTTGATTTAGATAATTGCAATGATATAATACAAGATATACAGGAAAAAAAGCCTTTTGCTTTATTTGTAGCAATGGGGTGTCCAAGACAAGAAAAATTTATACAAAAATATTTTAATGTTCTTCCATGTAGAGTATTCATGGGAGTGGGAGGAAGCTTTGATGTTTTTGCTGGAAAAGTAAATAGGGCTCCAAGATGGATGATTAATTTAGGATTGGAATGGCTTTACAGAGTCGTAAAAGAACCTCTTAGAATTAAAAGATTGATGGTTATACCTAAGTTCCTAATAAAAGTTATTCGATCAACAAATTAATACAAAAATAAAAATAAGACAGTAAATATAGATTTCAGTGAAATACATAAATCAGTTTAGGGTGGTGAAAGAAATAAAAAATATAGCTAAGAACTTTTTATCCATAGGCACAGCTAACATAGTATCACAATTCCTAACTTTTTTAGTTATAGCTTACTATGCAAGGATTCTAGGTGTAGATAAATTTGGGCAAATAAGTTTAGCACAATCTATATTAACTTATTTCACTATGTTTACTTTGTTTGGATTTCAAACCCTAGGAATTAAAGAAGTATCTAAAAATCAAATATCCAAGGAAAACTTAGCTGGGAATATAATATTTATCAGATTGATTTGTGCTTTAATAGGTTTTTTAATTATGGTACTAATAGGATGTTTTACTAATAAGGGAATAGATTTTAAAGGTCTTATGGCTATATACGGATTGACTCTTTTTCCTTTAGCTTTTAATATTGACTGGTTTTATTTTGGCACAAAGGAAATGCAGTATAATGCAATATACAATGTATTAAAGTCAGCCTTTCCTTTTATTTTGACCATAATATTTTTGAAAAATAAGAATCAAATATATTTAATTCCTGCATTTATGGTTATAGGTATGGCAGCAGCTTCAGCTTTTCATGCCTATGTATTTTATAAAGTAAAAAAATTAAAATACAAACCTGCAATAACTGTAGATAAAGTAAAATTTCTCATATTAAATTCATTACCATTTTTACTTTCAGCCCTATTATCTCTTATAAATGGAAATATTGATTCAATTATAATAGGATTTGTGAGAACTGATAGAGAACTAGGTTTATATTCATCAGCTTATAAAGTTATATACTTTTTAATTAATCTAATAGCTATAATATTTACTCCATTTTTTCCTATACTTATAGAACTATTTCACAATAATAATTTAAGAAAATTGAAAAACACTGTTGACGATCTATGGAAGATAATAACGATGATAGCATATCCTATGTTGGTAGGAGGAATACTTTTATCTAAGCAAATTATTATATTGCTTTTTGGTGAGGAATTTAAAGAAGGGCATATTGTTTTTTGTATACTATTAATATATGCTTTTATATTATTTTTAAGGGAAAACTATGGATATAGCTTGAATGCCTGGGATAGAGAAAAATCATATTTAAAAATAGTCACTATTTCAGCTGTAGTAAATGCTATACTTAATTTAATTTTAATTCCTTTTTACGGAATTAATGCAGCGGCCATTACTACGGTTTTATCGGAAATAATTAACTTTGCTTTAATGAAAAAGGAAGCAGAAAAGGTTATAAGAGTGTCTTATCTTAAGTATTTTGTAAAGCTTTCCCCTGCAATAATATTAATGTGCGCTCAAATACTTATATTTAAATATACTCATATTAATGTAATAATAAATATAATTACTGCAGTTATTATATACTTTATATCATTGATGAGTTTTAAATATATATCTAAGGATGAAATAGTAGAGTTAATGAAAAGGAAATAACTAATGCATAATGCACTAACCAACATAAGGAGGGTGGGATATATGAGATATTGCGTTTTGTATCCCAATACTAAGAATGTAAATTTGGTAAAAGAGATGGGAATGATTCCTTATAAACTATATAAGAATTTTGGATATGATTCAAAGATTGCTTGTTACAATCTAGATAAATATACATATTTAAATGAAGAAGTTAAAGGACTAAAAATAGATTTTATTGATAGAAAGTATAATAACTATAGCTTGGATGGACTTAGATATTTAAATAGAGAAGCAAAAAATATAGATATTCTACAAATATTTCATGTAACATTGTATTCCCTCTTATATGCTTTTAGATTCAAAAAGCTAAATCCAAGAGGCAAGATTTATCTTAAACTAGACTGCAGTCATAAACTAATAGAGAGAATAGAATCTCTAAATAAGATACAATATATGTTATTAAATAAATATTTAGATAAAGTTGATTTAATAAGTGCAGAACAAAAAGTGCTATTTGAAAAATTAAAAGAACTTTTACCAAAACAAAAACATAAAATTATCAATATACCTAATGGAATTGACTATGATTACTTAATTAAAAAAAATATAAAATATGATTATAGTAAGAAAAGAAACATAATTCTTAGTGTGGCTAGAGTAGGTGCGGAAGAAAAAAACACACAGATGCTTTTAAATGCATTTGCTAAAATAAAAAATATACAAGATTTAGGATGGAAACTCAGAATAGTTGGACCTATAGAAGTTGGATTTCAAGAATATATAGATAAATTTTTTAAAGAATATCCTAATATAAAGGAACTAGTAGAGTTTACGGGAGAAATAAGCAATAGAGAAGAGTTGTTTAAAGAATATGAAAAGTCTAAAATATTTTCTCTTACTTCAAAATTTGAAAGTTTTGGTATAGCTTTTATTGAAGCTGCAGCTTTAGGGAATGTTATTGTATCTACAGATGTAGGAATTGCAAAAGAGATTGTAGCAGATGGAAATGGAGCAGTGGTTAATATAGACGACACAGAAGAGTTATCTGTGCAGTTGGAAAAATTTATGACCAGTAACCATATGGAAGAATATTCCCTAAAAACTTGTGAATTATGTAAAGAAAATTTTGATTGGAACAAAATAATAAAATATTTAAATGATAATTTAAATAGGATTTCTCAATAATAAAATTCGTTATACTATTAGTATAATAGAACCTTCTACTAGCAATAATAAGGTAGAAGGAGGGCGATATCATGGAATTTTATGATGTGGTAAAAAAAAGAAAAAGTATAAAAAAGTTTAAGACTGGTCAATTGGACAGAGACAAGTTATTAAAGATAATAGATGCAGCTATGAGAGCACCATCATGGAAAAATTCAACTCCGTATAAATTTATTCTTGTAGATAGAGAAGATTTAAAGGATATTATAGCAAGGTCTATAATAAATAAATCTTATGAAACGGCAGAGGCTGTATCTAATGCTCCCGCTACCATTATAATAGTTGCAGATCCTAATGCTTCTGGTTCCATTGAAGAAAAAGATTTATACTTAGTTGACAGTGCTATAGCAATGGAACATTTGATACTTGCAGCTACAGAAGAAGGATATGGAACATGTTGGATAGCATCCTTTGATGAGAAAAAGATAAAAGAAGCCTTAGAAATACCTGATAACTATAAAGTAGTAGCTTTAACTCCAATAGGAGAAAGTGCTGAAGAAGAGGAAGAAAAACCTCATAAACCTAAGAAGGATATAAGAGATTATCTTTATGCAAACAAGTGGGAGAAATCTTATATGGACCAGAATGTGAAGGTTTTAATACATCACTAAGAAAACAATACTTTTTTATGCCATGGAAGAATTGCTCTGACATGGCTTTTTTTCTTGACATAGACAATATGTATATTTAGAATAAATTTATGTGCAGTTGGAAAGGAGATAATATATGGAGAAAAATATTTCTATAGAAGGCTACATTAATGATTTGTCTTCAAGTAAGCCTACTCCGGGAGGAGGAAGTGCAGCAGCGTTAAGCGCAGGTTTATCAAGCGCATTAACATCTATGGTCTTTAACCTAACCATAGGAAAAAAGGCATATGAAAACTATAATGATGAAATAAAAGGCAAGATTACATATGCGTTAAGAGCATGTGAAGAATATAATAAAATATTGTTGCAATTTATGAAAAAAGATGAAGAGGCCTTTGGAAGCTTTATGGAGGTTTTTAAGCTTCCTAAACATACAGAGGAGGAAAAATTAATAAGAAATGAGGAGATACAGAAAGGATATAAAAGAGCCTTAGAGGTTCCTCTTAATCTAGCAAAATCATGTATAGAACTTTATAAATATATACATATAGCATCAGAGTATGGAAATACAAATGTAGTATCCGATGCAGGGGTAGGAGCTATACTTTTATATGCTGCTATTGAAAGTTCTATTCTAAACGTAAATGTAAATTTAGCTGGAATTAAAGATGAAAATTATAAAGAGCAAATAATAAAGGAATGTGAAAAAATAAAAAAAGAAGCATCAGATTATAGATCAAAAATACTAGATATAGTGTATTCAAAAATCAAATAATGCTTAAATTGTATTTTATTACAGGCCTTATTGTAATTGGAGAGATGAAAATGCTTGAACTTTTTTTAAAAGAAATAGATGAACTATACAACATAATAAATGCACCTATAGACTACGTATTCAAAATAATGGCCATAGAAAAGCAGAAAAAAGTTTTTAATATATGGGATGATAATTTTTCAACTATGTATATAAAGCTTATAGAAAAAGAAAGAGGAAAAGCTGAAGGAGTTGTATACACGCCAAAAGAAATAGCTGATTATATGGCAAGGGAAGTAATATTAAAAGAAGATTTAATAAATAACCCTTTTATCAAAGTCATAGACCCATCCTGTGGGTGTGGAGATATTTTACTATCATGCTATAGAAGGTTGAATTACTTATATGAGAATAATTTAGAAGAAATAAATAAAAGAAATAATATTATGCTAACAAAAGAGGATATACCTAAACATATTATTGATAATAATTTGTTTGGTATTGATATAGATGGAAAAGCGCTTAAAATTTTGGCTGTAGATTTGTTTTCAATTAGTGGACACTATAATAGCAGTAATTTTAAAAATTTAGATTTTTTAATAGATGATATAGAAGAGAAATATGATATTATAATAGGAAACCCACCATATGTTGGACATAAGTCTATAGACAAAGATTATAGTAAGAAATTAAAAAGAAAGTTTAAGGAAATTTATAAGGATAAAGGAGATATATCTTATTGTTTTTTTAAAGAAGCTTTAAATAGGCTTAATAAAAAAGGAAGATTGTCTTTTATAACTTCAAGATATTTTATAGAAGCTCCAAGTGGAGAAGAACTTAGAAAGGTATTAAAAGAAGTTTGCTCCTTATATAAAATAGTTGATTTTTATGGGATAAGACCTTTTAAAAAGGTGGGTATAGACCCTGTTATTATATTTTTAATCAATGAGCAAGAGAGAGAAGAGAATATAGAAATAATAAAGCCTATAGACAGTAGAAGAAAAAATAAGGATAAATTTTATGAGTCTTTATTTTTGAATGAAGGGAATTATTATAAAAGATTTTTTATAAATAAAAATCTTTTAAACAATAAGGGATGGATATTAAGAGATAAAAAAGAAAGGGATATAATATCTAAAATAGAAGAAAGAAGTTTTACTAACTTATATAATATATGTGAAAGTTATCAAGGGATTATTACAGGATGTGATAAAGCTTTTATAGTAGATAAAAAAACAATAGATGAAGAAGACTTAGAAAAAGACATTATAAAACCTTGGATAAAAAGCAGTTACATAAATAGAGGAAATGTAGACAAACAAGATACATATTTAATTTATTCCGATTTAATAGAAAATCCACAGGAATATGAAAATGTAATGAAGCACATAGGAAGGCTAAAGCACAAGCTTATGGAAAGAAGAGAGTGTAAAAGAGGGGTGCGCAAGTGGTATGAACTTCAGTGGGGAAGAAAAAGAGAAATTTTTGATGGAGAAAAAATAATATTTCCATATAAGTCCAGCAGCAATAGATTTGCCTTAGATAAAGGGAATTATTTTAGTGCTGATGTGTATGCTTTAGTATTACGTGAAAATGTTCCATTTACATATAAATATTTAATTTCATTATTAAACAGTAAAGTATATCAATTTTATTTTCAAAGCTTTGCTAAAAAATTAGGAGATGATTTATATGAGTATTATCCTAATAATTTATTGAAGCTTTGTATACCTACCATGGGTGAAAAAGAATGTTTAGAGGAAGAAGATTTACATATAATATTTAATTTAAGTGAAGAAGAAATAAATATAATCGAAGAATATACTAGATAAAGATATTTAGCAAAGTTTTTGCGGATATCTTTATTTTTTGCATAATTAATAAAAATATGGAAATAATACAAATATGAGTAAAAATATTTGTAATAATGAAGGAAATTAGTAAAAAATATAGAATTAATTATAAAGACAGTTATTTTTATAATCACGGGAGGGGTAAAATGAATCTTAATTTTGAAAACAAAGGGGATAAGCTAATTGTGCATATGATGGGAGAATTAGATCATCATAGTGCAGAAGAAGTAAGAAATAAAGTAGATGATAGACTAGAAAGGGAAGGATGCAATAAGCTTATAATGGATTTTTCTGGAGTAACATTTATGGATAGCTCAGGCATAGGTGTTGTCATAGGAAGATACAGAAAATTATCGTCAAAAAATGGTAAAGTATATATAACAAGGGTAACTGGTTCAGTTAGGAGAGTATTTGAACTATCAGGGATGTTTAAGATTATTCCTTTATACGACAGTGTAGAACGAGCTTTGGATAATATGTAGTGGGGGGAGAAATAATGAGTCATAATAAAATGAAAATAGAGTTTTTAAGCAAGTCAGAAAATGAAAGCTTTGCCAGAGTAGCGGTAGCAGCTTTTATATCTCAATTAGACCCTACAATAGAGGAGCTTTCAGATGTGAAAACTGCAGTATCAGAAGCTGTTACTAATGCGATAATCCATGGCTATGGACATGAAAACGGAATAGTTACAATTGAATCAGAAATAAATGACGATGAAATCACTATAAAAATAGAAGATAAAGGAATAGGAATAAAAGATTTAGAACTAGCCATGCAGCCTCTATACACTTCAAGGCCAGACTTGGAAAGATCCGGAATGGGATTTACTGTAATGGAAACATTCATGGATAATTTACAGGTTGAGTCAAGTGAAGGAAATGGGACTAGGGTTACTATGAAGAAAAAGTTTAAATCTCTGAATTAAATGTCTTTAAAGGAAGGAGGAAAAACCTTGAATTTGGTTTGGATAAATTATGAGTGAAGATATAGCTAAAAATAATACATACAAATACGAGGAAAATTTAGACTTGATAAAAAAAGCCAAGTCTGGAGATAAAGAAGCTTTAGACAAACTCATTGAAAATAATCTTCCTTTGGTTTCTTCCATAAGCAAAAAATTTTTAAATAGAGGATATGAATATGATGATATATTTCAGATAGGGTGCATGGGTCTAGTAAAAGCAGTAAATAATTTTGATGAAAAATACAATGTACAGTTTTCAACCTATGCAGTACCAATGATTATGGGAGAAATAAAGCGTTTTTTAAGAGATGATGGATTAATTAAAGTTAGTAGAAGTATAAAATACGCTGCAAGAAAATTGCATTATGATAAAGAAAAACTTACAAAGCAATTGAATAGAGAACCTACTGTTGAAGAACTGGCAAAGTTTTCAGGTATGACTTCAGAAGAAGTTGTCTTTTCTATAGAAGCTGTTAACGAACCTAAATATTTATATGATACTATACATCAAGATGATGGCTCACCAGTTTATCTTATTGACAAAATAAAACAATGTGAAAATGAAGGCACAGAAACTTTGGACAAAATAGCTTTAAAAGAGGCTTTAAGTAAATTAGATACAAGGTCAAGACAAATTATAATACTTAGATATTTTAAAGATATAACTCAAGTGAAAGTAGCAAAAATGTTAGGAATAAGTCAGGTACAGGTTTCACGAATAGAAAAAAAAGTGCTTAAAATTATGAAAGAAAAGCTTAGTGGATAGGATACAAAACGTGTATCCTATTTTTTTATATAAATTTTTGTTTAAAAAATTTTTTATTGCGAAAAATAAGTATAAACAAAAATTATAATAGGAAGGTATGGATATGAAGGTTAAAGAAGAGCATTTAATGAAAAGATTTAAAGACATAACAAATAAAGAGATGCCTAAATCAAACTTAGCAAAAGATTGTATAAAAGCTTTTGTAGTAGGAGGACTTATTTGTGATATAGGTCAAGTATTTAATGAAATCTATGGTAATCTTGGTCTTGGAGTAGAGGAAACAGGAGCTTTTGTATCTATTACCATGATTTTTTTAGGCTCATTACTAACTGGAATTGGTGTCTATGATAAAATAGGAGATTTTGCAGGAGCAGGATCCGTAGTACCAATAACAGGATTTGCAAACTCTATTGTAGCTCCTGCTATGGAGTTTAAAAAGGAAGGTTTTGTTTTTGGAGTAGCAGCAAAAATGTTTACCATAGCAGGTCCAGTCCTTGTATATGGCATTGGCTCATCAATTATAGTGGGAATTATTTATTATTTTATGACATTATTTTAATGATTAAAGGATAAAATTTAGCCATTTTACTTAAAAACTAAACTATTTGAGCTAAGTTTGATTTAAGTTTTTTTACTTCAAAATAATTTTACACTTAAGAATATTGCTTATTATAAAAAAGGGGTGTTTATATGACAAAAAGGGCAGGAAGTCAAACAATAAGGTTAGATAATAAGCCTAAAATAATTGCTACAACAAGTATTGTAGGTCCTAAGGAAGGTGATGGACCTTTAAAAGATTATTTTGATATTATACTGGAAGATGATTTAAATGGAGAGGATAGCTTTGAAAAGGCGGAAAGCAGTATAATGTATAAAGCAATAAAAGAAACAATAAAGAAAGCTGGTTTAAAAGAACAGGATATTCATTACTTAGTGGCTGGTGACTTATTAAATCAAACCGCTGCATCAAATTTTGCAGCTAGAGACATAGACATACCTTTTTTAGGCCTTTATGGAGCATGTTCTACTATGTCAGAGTCTTTAGCTGTTGCGTCTTTATTAATAGATGCAGATTATGCTGACTATACAATTGCAGCAACCTCATCACATTTTTCATCTGCAGAAAGACAGTTTAGATTTCCATTAGAAATGGGAAGCCAAAGAACACCTACAGCTCAATGGACTGTAACTGGTTCTGGAGCAATGCTTTTGGGGAAGAATGGAAACTTTCCTTATATTACTTATGTGACTTTAGGAAAGATAAAAGACTATGGCCAAACTGATGCTAATGATATGGGATCAGCTATGGCTCCAGCTGCAGTAGATACATTAAAACAGCACTTTTTAGATACAGGTAGAAGTCCTCAAGATTATGATTTAATTGCTACTGGTGATTTAGGAATGCTAGGTAAAAAAATCACAATAGAACTTATAAAAGAATATGATTATGATTTGAGTGAAAATTACATCGATTGCGGAGATGAAATATTTGATAAAGAAAGGCAGAATGTCCAGTGTGGAGGAAGTGGATGCGGTTGTTCTGCTGTAGTAAGTTGTGGTTATATATATAAAAATATGCTAAAAGGGAACTTCAAAAAAGTATTGCTAGTATCTACAGGAGCATTGATGAGCCCTACAACATCACTTCAAGGTGAAAGTATACCAGGTATTGCTCATGCAATATCCATAGAGTTTGGAGGTAAATAATATGAATGATTATATTATGGCTTTTCTAGTAGGAGGAATAATTTGTGTTATAGCACAGATTCTCATGGATAAGACAAAGCTAACGCCTGGAAGAATATTAGTGATATTTGTTACAAGTGGTGTAATACTTGGAGCATTAAAAATATATGATCCTATAATAAAATACGGGAAAGCAGGAGCTAGTATACCTCTTCCTGGTTTCGGATATAACCTAGCCAAATCTGTAATAAAGGAAGTAGATGAAAGAGGATTTTTAGGAGCTTTTACAGGAGGAATAAAAGGTACTGCAGCTGGAATAAGTGCAGCAATTCTTTTTGGATATTTAATGGCATTAATTTTTAATCCTAAATCAAAAACATAAAATTAAATGGAAACCAAAATTTTGGTTTCCATTTAATTTTAATCATTATTTTTATTTTTAAATTTGGAAATAAAATCATTAGTATTGTTTACAGGTCTATCATTTTTTTCATTGTTTGAATTACCTTTAAAATTATCGGTATCATCACCTATATTTTTTTCGTCTTCTTCATCATCTGTATCCTCTAAATCTTCATCTATTAAATCATCATCAGGAACTTCATTTTCTAGCTTATCTGTAGAATATTGAGTGCTATTATCTTCTGACCTAGGCAGTACATATTGTTGATCTGCTAATGGAACACTAGGAATATAATCTCTTCTTATAAACACTCTAGATTCAGTTAAGCTTGAAGGTGTAAAAGGAGTAGCTAATTTACCATTAAATTTGTTTACTAGAGCCTCAACGTGAATATTATCTACAGTAGTAGGAACGGTACCTTTTATAAATAATTCAGTATAAACCTGACTTCCTCTAGGATCTCTATAGGATAGTTCAGAAGGGAGCAATCCAGATACTCTATCTACTGCTGAACTTGTTATACCTGAAGGAGGAGTAATATCCTTAACAGGAAGGTCTTTAACTGCTTCGTTCATTATTTTACCAAATAAGTAAGCTGCATGACTGCTGTAAATAGCCTGTTGATATTTATTTTCTATCCATATAGAACCTGAGTAGTAAGGAGTAAGTCCAGAAAACCATACATTCTTAAAATTAGTAGAAGAACCGGTTTTTCCAGCTAGTGGTATATCACTAGTATAACTGTCATTAGCTCGATAAGCAGTACCACCTCTTACAGGTTCTTTTAGTAAGTCATACATTATATAAGCTGCTTGAGGAGATATTACTTTTCGAGTTTCAATTTTAGTTTCCAGTATAGTATTACCTGTTCTATCTACAACTCGTGTATATAGTCTAGGCTCTGTATATAGACCATTATTACCAAAAACTCCATAAGCATTAGCCATGGTAAAAGTATTTGTACCATAACTTAGCTCGCCAAGAGCTAAAGCAGCTATACTATGTTTATCTGCATCATCAAATTTTATACCAAATTTTTCTCCATATCTAACACCTGTATCTAAGCCAATCATGTCTTCCAATTTTATTGCATATAAATTCACAGAATCCTTTATAGCGTTTCTCATGTTCAAGTACCCAGAATATACTCCATTAGAGTTCTTTGGTTGCCAAGGTTTTCCGTTGGAGCCATACTTGTTTGCCAGTTCCGGTGAAAGAGGTGAATCCTCTATTACAGTAGCAGCTGTAGCAAGTTTCGTATCAATTGCAGGGGCATAAACAGTTAATGGTTTTATACTAGAACCAGGTGGTACCTTAGCGTCTAATGCTCTATTATAAGACATAGCAGGCTGTTTTCCTCTACCACCTATTATTACTTTGACTTCACCAGTATGATAATCTGTAATTACTAAAGAAGCTTGAGGGTGAACTATATTGTTTTTATCAGTACGAGAAAAACTGTTCAACTTAGAATCTTCATCTAAAATCTGCTGTGCTTTAGTTTGAAGATCTTTATTCATTGTACTGTAAATTTTCAAATTACCATTCATTAATAAGTTTTCAATTTCATCATCGGTATAATTATAGACTTCTTTTAAGTCTTTTTTTACATCACTCACAACTGCTCTTGAGAACCATTCAAAATTATATCTATCGTCTTTAGAAGTAGCTCTTCCAAGTACAGTTTTTCCTAGAGTTTGGACATCTTTATCCTGTGTTACTGAACTCTTTTCTATATTTAATTCAGCTATGGCATCTTCATATTCCTTATCAGAAATATAACCATTTTCTTTCATTTTGCTAAGAACTGTTTTTGTTCTATTTATATATTTAGAAGGATCCTTTGTTGAGGTTTTAGAATATGGATAATATACAGATGGACTTTGAGTTAAACCAGCAATAAAGGCGCATTGTATAAGATTTAAGTTCTTAGCAGAAGTTCCAAAATATTGTTGAGCAGCGGCCTCAACACCTATGGCTCTACCACCTAAAAATATAGTATTTAAATAAGCTTCTAATATAGCTTTTTTACCTATCTTTTTTTCAAGCTTAGGAGCTAAATACCATTCTTGAACTTTTCTTTTTATTTTTTGTGCAAAGGTTTCATTCTGGAATTCATAAAGCGTAGTTTTTAATAGCTGTTGTGTAATAGTGGAACCTCCACCGCCTTCAAGAGCAGATTTCCCCTGAAGTGTATTTTTAATATGTGTTAATGTAACACCAGCAATTCTTTTTAAATCTATACCTTTGTGCTTAAAAAAACGTTCATCTTCAATGCTTACAAAAGCATTAATAAGATTTTTAGGCATATCTTCATACTTAATTACTGTTTTTTTGTGAGGAGTAATTATGCTGTCCACATAATTACCTTTGTCATCATAAATCTTAGAGGCTTCACTAGCAGCAATAATTTCATTTATGTCTAAATCAGGCGCAGTTTTTATGACTGCAAGTGCGAGTCCTCCAGCGGCCACTCCAATCAACACACATATAACTAATAATGATAATAATATAATTTTAAAAACTTTAAATCCATTTTTCTTTTTCTTTTTTTTGCTCTTTTCCGGTTTAGCAGAAGGTGTGTTATTTTTATTTTCAATCATATATGTTCCTCCTTAAAAACTGATGGATAGGCTATGAAAATAAAATATTAAATAGCACAAATTAAATAGCATAAATATAAAAATAGTATACAATGAAATTATACACTATTTTTATGTTTTTGATAATACAATTATGTATGCAAATACGACAAGGTGTAACTTATTCCGACAAAATAGAATAAAAAAATAAAAATTACTATGTAATTACATAGTAATTTTTATTTTTCCCAATTAAATACATATGGTACATTTCTGAAATAATCACCATAGTTTAAACCATATCCAACTACAAATACATCAGGAATTTTAAAACAACAATAGTCAGGCTCAATTTCAACCTTTCTTCTATCTGGTTTATCTAGTAGAACACAACTTTTCACGCTATTTGCACCTAAAGATTTGACATGTTCTATTACAAATTTCATTGTTATACCTGTATCAACAATGTCATCAACTATAAGTACATCATATCCAGTAATATCATCTGGAACATCATTTACAACTTTTACATGACCAGAAGAGCTTTCATTGTGTTCATAGCTTGAAGTTGTCATAAAACCAATTTTAGTAGGAACAGTTATTTGCCTTACTAAGTCAGCTGTGTATATAAAGCTACCTCTAAGAAGTGAAAGTACATAAAGATTTTTTCCTTCATAATCTTTTGAAATTAAAGCTCCTAACTCTTTAACCTTGTTTTGAATTTGTTCTTCAGTTATTAGTATATTTCTTTTTCCATTCTCCATTTAAACCCTCTCCACTCAGTATTTACAACATTGGTTTTATAGTATAAAATAATATGAAAGTTGTCAAGGGGAATATTATATTATGAGAAAAAACTCTAGAAAAGAGGGAAAAAAATGATATATGGAAATATTGAAGGAATAAAGAAAACAATTTTACGAAAACTCGATTCATTATACGATTTTAAAGTAGATAAGGACATGATATCTAACCTTGAAATTATAGAGGTTATAAGCAGCATCACTGAAGATATAAATAAAGAGATAAGTGTTGCAATAGATAGAAAAGGAAATGTGGAATATGTAGCTATAGGAGATAGTTCTACTGTTGAGATGCCTATAGTAGATTTGAAAAATAAAAAATTATCAGGAGTGAGGATACTACATACTCATCCTAATGGATATTCGACTCTGTCAGGTTTAGATATTTCAGCTCTGGTGAAATTGAAACTGGATTGTATGGCTGCTATTGGGGTAGAGAATGGAAAAGCTAAAGAAATAACCTTAGGATTTTGTGGAATAAAAGACGATAAGTTAATAGCTGAAGTTACAAAACCATTAAAAATTGAAGAAGCTTTAAAGGTTAATATTCTTAATGTAATTGAAAACATAGAGAAAAATATAATTGAAAACGAAATTCATGAAGATAAAGGTGAAAGAGCTATTTTAGTCGGAATAGAAGATGAGGAAAGTTTAGAGGAATTAGAGGAATTAGCAAAGGCATGCAATGTAACTACTGTAGGTAAGATACTTCAAAAAAGAAATAAAATAGATACAGCTTTTTATATAGGAGAAGGTAAAGTAGATGAAGTAGCTATGGAGAGGCAGGCAAGGAATGCTAATGTAGTAATTTTCGATGATGAATTATCTGCAGCACAAATTAGAAACTTAGAGGATGCTATTGGGTCAAAAGTAATAGATAGAACTACTTTAATTCTTGAAATATTTGCACGCAGAGCAAGAAGTAAAGAAGCAAAAATTCAAGTTGAACTTGCTCAATTAAAATACAGGCTTCCAAGGCTTACAGGTATGGGTACAGTATTATCTAGAACTGGTGGAGGAATTGGAACTAGAGGACCAGGAGAGAAAAAATTAGAAACGGATAAGAGACATATAAAAGAAAGAATTTATGATCTTAACAGAGAACTTGCTAAAATTAAAAAGAATAGAGAAATACAAAGAGATAAAAGGAGCAGGGAAAACATACCTAGAGTTTCTTTAGTTGGGTATACTAATGCAGGAAAGTCTACACTAAGAAATAAGTTATGTCAAATAGCATGTCCAAAAGATTTAGTTCAAAAGGATGAAGTATTTGAGGCAGATATGTTATTTGCAACCTTAGATGTAACTACTAGAGCTTTAGTACTACCTGATAATAGACTTATAACTTTAACTGATACAGTAGGATTTATAAGAAAACTGCCTCATGATTTAATAGAAGCATTTAAATCCACATTAGAAGAAGTTGTTAGTTCAGATTTGCTTATTCATGTTGTAGATTCATCATCGCATAAAGCTAAAGAACAAATAGATGCGGTCAATGAAGTTTTAAAAGAATTACATGCTGATAATAAGCCCACTATACTAGTATTAAATAAAATTGATATGGCATCAGAAGAAGATATAAAAGCCTTAGAAGATGAATATAATAATATAAACATAGTTAAAATTTCGGCTAAAGAAGGCTTTAATTTAGATGAACTCCTTAATAGTGTATCAAAAGTTCTTCCTAATCCATTAAGAAAAGTAGAATATATAATTCCTTATACTGACAGCGCTGCAGTAGCATTACTTCATAGAAGTGCTAAAGTTTTGAAAGAGGAGTACGAAGAGATGGGAACTCATATAACAGCTATGGTAGATGAAGAGATTTACAATAAATGCAAACAATACATTAAATCATATTAAGATATATAAAATCGCAGCAAATAAATTGAAAATATCTAGATATATAATGCACTATAAAAAATTATAATCTTTATTATAATCTTTTTTGCAAAAAAGATTATAATTTTTACTACTGAATTTGTAAGGTTTATGGGATAATGTTAGAAAAAATAAAAATATTCTGGATTATTAATATGGAGGAATCATTATGGAAAAGGTTTGTCCGGTGTGCAATAAAATAAATGATATAAAGTATAAATGTAAAAATTGCGGAAGTGAAATGGTAGATAAGGGAAGGAAGCAAGAGTATTTTAATGATTATAGTGCAGATGACCCTATCTATGATATTGGAGATTATTGCCTCCATCTTTTTAAATGCAGTAAATGTGACTTTATGGAAGATACTTTAGTGAGAAGAGTGATTATGTAAGAAAGTTGTATTTGGCTCATCCTATGTTTATAATAGAATAATAATAAGGGGAGATTTTAGTGCTAAGTACTATTATGAAGTATCAAAAAGCTTTTAAATCATTAGTTGATAGACTTAAATCTAATGATTCTATACTTGCGGCTATGGTGTTTGGAAGTATTGTAACAGGAGATCTTTGGGAAGGTTCAGACATAGATTTGTTTGTTATATCAAAAGAAAATATAAGAGATATAAGAAATATATATACAGAAGAAAAAGGCATACCAGTACACATTAAGCTTATGAGCAAAAAGAGTTTACTAGAGATGCATAAAGAAGAGCTGATTGGAGGATTTATTCATAGAGTATTCGTATCTTCTAGATTAGTATTTTCTAAGGATGAAGAGATTACAGCCCATTATGATTTAGGGAGATATTATCCAGATGTGGATAGGGAAAAATGGAATATGGTTTATTTAGGAGATTTAATAAAAAGTATTGGTGTATGTAAAAAGTATTTGTATAATAATGGGATTTATATGGCATACAGCTATGCAGTAAAGTGTGTTGAAGAATTCTCAAAGGTATATATAAATTCTTCTGGATATATGATAGGCAAAGATGTTGTGACTATGGCTATGAATTTAAATGATGATTTAAAAAGGCTTATAGATGATTTGTTTTTCACATCTAAAGAAGAAAGCTATGATGCTATACAAAACATTTTAACTTTTTTTGAAGATAATATAGATGAAAACTTAAAAAAATATGCAAGCCTATTAATAAATTATATGAAAGAAAAAGATTGTTTTTTAAGCTCAGAGGATATTAGAAAAGATGATTTTTTTAAAGGATATGATATTGACTTTGAGGGGATTTTAGTGAAATTATGGGAAAAGGGCATTATTAAAAAGGAGAGCAGAGAACATAAGGATGAGCTTAATAATTTATTATTTAAAGAAAAAGTATATTTTATATAAAATCGCTTGGCATGCACATTTCTGAAACTAGAAAAGGTATGCCAAATTTATTTTAAATATAGAGGAGTGAATTTATGGATAAGTATTATATTAAATTTGATGAAGAGGAGCCTAAGTACGTTCAAGTTGCAAATCATATAAAAAAACTGATACATATTAAAAAAATTGCAGAGGGAGAAAAACTTCCATCTATTAGGGATTTGTCAAAGATATTGAATGTAAACACTGTCACTATAGTTAATGCCTATAGTAAATTGGAACATGAGGGTGTGGCTGTTAGAAAAATAGGAAGTGGCACCTATGTAAAAGAAAGAGAAGCCAATAGGAACTTACTAAAGGAGTATTCAAGTATATACAAAAAGATAAATGGAGGAACTTTAAAAGGCTATATAGATTTTACTGGAGAGGCGACTTGTAGTAAGTTTTTTCCAGTAGAAAATTTTAAAAAAATCTTGAATAAGGTTTTAGATAGAGATGGTGCTGAAGCCTTTACTTATCAAGATTCTTTAGGCTATGATGGCCTAAGAAAAAGTATCAATAAGTATTTTTGGAAAAATAAGCTTAATAGTGATAATATACTTATAGTTTCTGGAGCACAACAAGGTATAGATATAGCAGCAAAGGCAATAATCAACATTAATGATAACGTGCTAGTAGAAAAACCTACATATAGCGGAGCGTTGAATGTTTTTAAAAGCAGAAGAGCTAACATCCTAGAAGTAGATATGCTTGAAGACGGAGCGGATATAAATAGGTTAAAAAAAATATTAAAAAAGAATAAAGTAAAATGTTTTTATGTAATGAGTTATTTTCAAAATCCAACGGGAAGCACATATAGCATAGAAAAGAAAAAAGAGATTTTAAATTTAGCTGAAGAATATGATTTTTATATTATAGAGGATGACTATTTGTCAGAGCTTATATATGATGATAATATAGAATATAGGAGTTTTAAAAGTTTAGATATATATGATAGAGTTATATACATAAAAAGTTTTTCAAAGATTTTTCTTCCAGGCATAAGAATTGGGTATTTATTACCTCCAATAAAATTTAGTGAGAGTATGCAGAATTCTAAAGTCAATACGGATATTACAACTTCAAGTTTAATGCAGAGAGCATTGGATTTATATATAAATGAGGGATATTGGATAAAACATATAAGATTTCTCAATGAGGCATATAAAAACAGATATTTAGTTATGGAAAAGTGCATAAATGATATACTTAGTGCGAAAGTAGATTTTCACAGCCCAGGAGGAGGACTGAGTTTTTACTTAAAGATAAAAGATAAAATAAATATAAGCTCCATTGAACTATTTAATAAGTGCAAAAGAAATAAAGTAATAATAACACCTGGGGGTTTATTTTATAAGAACAGCATAGAAGGAGAAAAACACTTTAGATTGGGGTTTTCTGTAACTGATAAGGATGAAATTGAAAATGGGATAAAAATAATAAACAAATTGTTACAATAAAAGGATGAGCAATGTAATATGAAAAAAGGGCTTATGAGATTTGATTGGAATGCAATAGAAGATTATAGTGATGAAGATATTACATATTTTCTATTTTCAGAGGGGAAAAGTATAGATGCCATATGTAGAATAAGAAATATGGACAGAACAACTGTACAAAACCACATAATAGAAGGAAAAATAAAATATAGGTTCTTAGCAAAAAGCAACAACACTAAGGAATTTTTTGATGCAATAAAACTTGCTGGGAAAAGGGATAAACTTGAAGTTTTAAATTCTATAGATGAAGGAAATAAGAAAAGGTTAATACAATTTATTAGGAATAACTATGCTGATATGTATCCTAAAGATAAAGAAGCTGCAGTCTGGATATTAGGTGAGTTAAAAGACATAGAAAGCATAGATATTATACTTAAAGCATCCGTGAATAAGTTTGTAAATATAAGGAGAATGGCAGTATCTGCTATGGGTAAAATAGGAAGTAATAAGTGTGAAATAGCTTTAATAAGAGCTTTAGATGATGAAAATTCTCAAGTAGTTATGTACGCTATTAAGGCTTTAGAAAAGATTAAAAGCATAAAAGCAAAGTCTAAAATAGAACACATAAAAAATACTACTGAAAAGTCTTATTTAAAAAGAGCTTCAGAGAAATATTTTGAGAGTATATCCACTTTACTGCCGCAGCAGAATACATAATTTTTAAGGGGGAATTTTATGGGATACTTTACGATAAAAGATGAAGCAATAGAAGAGTTTGAAGAGAAAAAATCTATTTTCATAGGCCATGCTAAAAGAGTACACACTGAAGAAGAAGCTAAAGAATTTGTAAATAAGATAAAAAACAAACATAAAACAGCAACACATAATGTTTACGCATACATAATTGGAGAAAACATGGGAATTCAAAGATATAGTGATGATGGGGAACCTCAAGGGACAGCTGGTATTCCAGTATTAGAAGTAATAAAGAAAAATGAAGTTACTGATATTGCTGTTGTAGTAACAAGGTATTTTGGAGGAATTTTGTTAGGGGCAGGAGGATTAGTAAGAGCATATTCAAAAGGAGCTGCATTAGCTATAAGTAAGGCTGGTATAGTGGAAAAGGTAGAAGGATTGCCTTTAAACATAAAATTAGATTATGATTTATTAGGTAAAGTTCAATATGTATGTGCTCAAAACCTATGGCATATTGAAAATACAGATTATACAGACAAGGTAAACTTAACTATTCTAACTGAAATTGATAAAGTGGAGGAAATAAAAAATACAATTACAGAATGCACTTCTGGAAAATCAGAGTTTAAAGAAGATGAGAAAAGATACTACTTTAAGCTTGGAAACAGGCTATATGAATAGTAGAACAATAATTTGAAATGAAATTGTTGCTTGTGATATAATATTAGGCGACTGTTTAACAAAGAGGATCTATTAGAATAAACATATTTTCGATTTGAAGTAATACATAACTAGTTAGGGGGAATTTTTATGTCAGGACATTCTAAGTGGCATAATATACAAGCTAAAAAAAGTAAAAATGATGCTAAAAAAGGTAAGATATTCACTAAAATAGGTAGAGAGCTTATTTTAGCGGCTAGAGATGGAGGCTCAAATCCAGAAACAAATTCTAAGTTAAGAGACGTTATTGCAAAAGCAAAGGCTGCAAACATGCCTAATGATACTATTGAAAGAGCAATTAAAAAGGGTGCTGGGGAGCTTAGCGGTGTAAACTATGAAGAAATAATTTATGAAGGATATGCACCAGGTGGAGTTGCGGTTATGGTTAAGTTCTTAACAGATAACAGAAATAGAAGTGCTGCAAGTGCAAGGCATATTTTTGATAAATGCGGCGGAAATCTAGGTGCAACTGGATGTGTGTCATATATGTTCCAGAGAAAGGGACAGATTATAATCGAAAAAACTGATGAAATTGATGAAGATGAATTAATGATGCAAGCATTAGAAGCAGGTGCTGAAGACTTCAATGCTGAAGAAGAGGTGTTTGAAATCACAACAGATCCAGCAGACTTTTCTTCAGTTCGTGAAGAACTTGAAAAGGCAGGGTATAATTTTATAGAGGCAGACGTAACAATGATACCAGATGTTATGACGTCAGTTGATATGGAAACAGCACCAAAGGTTCAAAAGCTTTTAGATATGCTTGAAGATGATGATGACGTGCAAAGTGTTTACCACAATGCAGAATTTCCTGATGGATGGGAAGGATAAAAATAGTTAATAATAAAAGCCCCGTAAAAGTAACTAAATATGCTTTTTCGGGGCTTGTACTATTTAGAATAAAAAATGGGCAATTAAAGTTATAATTGGCAAGGTTATTAAAGTTCGTTCAATGAAAAGAATAAATAAATCTTTTAAATCAACTGGAATCTTGGAACCTATTAAAAGGCCTCCTACTTCAGACATATATATGAGCTGTGTTACTGAAATACAAGCTACTATAAAACGAGTAAGTTCACTTTTTATAGTTCCAGCAGCTATTACAGAAGGAAGAAACATATCTGCAAAACCAACCACTAGAGTAGAAGCGGCAGAAGCAGCCTCTGGTACTCTTAAAACTTTAAGCAATGGAATAAAAGGCATTCCAAGTAAGTTGAATATAGGTGTATATTCAGCAAACATCAATGCAAGAGTGCCTAAGGCCATGACTACTGGAGTAACTCCAAACCACATATCAAAAACATTTTTTATTCCGTCCAAGAAAAACTTTTTTATATCATTATTTTTATCAGCTCTTTCTATTGCCTGCGAAAGTCCCCAGCTAAAAGCAGAATACCCATTTGGAATAAGCTCGCTAGCAGCTTTTTTATTGTTATTATAATAAGTGTCAGGTTTTTTAGAAAGAGGAGGTATTCTTGGGACTATAAATGCAGCTATTATACTAGATAAAGTTACTGTAAGATAAAATGGTATGAACATATGTCCAAGCCTAACTTGAGAAATAACTACTAAAGAAAATGTAATAGATACTGCAGAAAAAGAGGTACCTATTACAGCAGCTTCTCTAGCTGAATAGTAGCCGTCTTCATATTGTTTACTTGTTAAAAGAACTCCTATAGTTCCATCCCCAAGCCAAGATGCTATACAGTCAACTGACGAACGCCCAGGTAAGTTAAAAACTGGTCTCATAAATTTAGTAAGCAAAGTTCCAAAAAACTCAAGCAGTCCAAAGTCCAGTATTAAAGGAAGAAACAAACCTGCGAATAAAAAAACAGCAAATAATATAGGAAGGAGACTATATAATAAAAGCCCACCAGTATCTTCTGAGTATATAATCTCACTTCCAATTTTAAAGAAAGTAGATATTACAAATATCATTCCCAAGATTCTGGTTAAAAACCAAGCTGGAGTTATATCAAAGAGATTTTTTAAATAATCATTATTTGTTATAAATTTAGGTTTAAATATTTTAGTAATTATTGTTATAAAAGATGATATTATTATTAAAATCATCATTATTAAAGGTAAATAATCTTCTAGAAAAATTTGAATATTTTGAGAAAAAAATGCAACTGGTATTGTAATCTCTTTATCTAAACGTATAGGTGTCATGAATAGAAGTATACCTATAAAAGAGGGTATAAGAAATTTAAAGTAGCTTTTAAGAGAATATTTATTCTCTTTTTTATTAGTTGTTTCTATCATAATTTCCTCCTAAGTATTTTTATATTTATGCAGCAGTACTTATATTAATACAAACCGTAGAATTTTACAATATCTTAATTAAAATTTTATTGAAACAAAATTTCCTAAGTTAAAGTTTAATTTCAAGTACATTTATATTTTGCTAAAAATATTATATATTAAGGAAGGTGGTATAGGTGGAGGGGAATCGTGATAGAAGTAAAAAAGAAAAAAAAATAAGATCAAAAGGATTTAATAATATATCTGAAACGGCACTGGCCGAAGCCAAGGCTTTATCAAATATTGGATATAGATTAATGCTTATAGGGGATGCCATTGTTGTATCTACAACAGATCCAATAGCAATTTTACAAGCGGCGCTAATAAAATTAGTTGCAGGTATTATTTTAACTCAATCTACTATGATATACGTGAATGAAAATAGAAATTCGGAGAATCCTATACCAGAAGAATTGAATATGCTTAAATTTATAGGCAGTGTTTTAAGTATAGTAGGTGCAGTTATATCAACAAAAGTGTTGTTTGATGAAACCGCATTAGGACAAGTTCAAGCATCGGTGATTCCGCCTTTTGAGTTTATAACCTGATAGAAATTATAATTTTATTAAGAATATATTAAGTGTTACAACTTTAGAAGTAACTTCATAATATATATGGTAGTAAACTATAGGAGGTAATTTTTTAATGGCATATATAAGAAATCATATGGAAAATAATATGGGACCATATGTTATGGCGGATTTTTATAAGAAAGCTTTAAATGATGTTCTAAAGTTAATCAAAAGAACTGTATCAGGAGAAAAGGAAGATGAAATGTTCTATGATTGTCTTGTGGACATGGCACCTACAAAAGAACAAAAAGAGATAATTAAGTCTATAAAGGATGATAAGAAAAAACATAACATTATGCTTAGAAGAATTTACAGAGATCTTACTGGAAGAGACATAGATGTGGATAATTGTGAGAAAGTTGAAAAGCCTAAATCCTATGTTGAAGGTATAAGAAAAGCTTTATTTAAAGAGTTAAAAGCAGTAGAAACTTATAGAAAAATAAGACATCAGCTTCCATATATTCTATATAGAGATATGTTATTTGAGATTATTACAGATAATCTGGAACATGGAATAAAATATAACTATATACTTTACTTAAATCCTCTTTCTAAAAAGCATATACATTGTAAAGAAAATAAAGAACACAAAGGAAAGACAAAAAAGAGACTTGCGGAAAAAGTAAATAAAATAGGAGCATCTATAAGTGAAGTAAGCGAAAATGTTTTTGATAAAGCAAAAGAAAAGTTTATAGAAGAAAATATGTTAGAAGAAGTCATAATTCCAGGAATAATGGCAGGGGTAAGAAGTGTTTATATGGAAGATGATAAAAGGGAAAATAAAGAAAAATTAAATATAAAACAAGATGTACTAATAAATTGTTTAGGACAATTAACAGAATCGGCACTAACAAAGTTAAAAGAAAAAGTTGATATAGAAGGATTTGTTCAAAAATATATAATTCCTCAGTTAGTTGAAACAGAATAATATAATCAAAATATTTTTGTTGAAAAATATTTTTGATATGTATAAATATCACATTTTTTGTCCATAATATCCACCAAGGGAGTGATATTATGGAAAAAAAGAAGTTATTTTCTTTAGGAGTTGCTATTTTATTAGTTCTTACTTTTTCAGTAGGATATTATATAGTAAAAACTAATAAAAAAGATTCATCAAATATTTCTAAGAGTCAGTACCAAGGGCTAGCCATTGATACAAATGCGAAAAAAATATATGATGAAGAGGCTTTGAAAAAACAAGTAAATAAAGGTGACGAGATTTTGTTTGAAATTAATTGCAATAAAAACGGAAAATTTATTGTAGAGAGAAGTAAAACTGCTGAAGAAGAAGGACTAGTAGGTAAAAAAGGAGTAGATTTAGAAGAAAAGTATAAAAAATATGGGTATAAGTTGAAGAAAATTGATAACGGGAAAGTAGAAATGATTAGGGAACCCATAAAATATAAGCCAAATAGATATGTGCTTTTATGTGAAAACAATGAAATTGTAATAGCTAAAAGTGATAACAATGGAAGTATATTTGATGAAAATGGAAACATTATAAAAAGAGAAGGTACTGGAACAAAAATATATAGTTTAAGAGAGCAGGATATATTCAATATAATAAATGGAGATGAATCTATACAGTTTGACAGTATTGAAAAATTAAATGATGGTATAAAGGATTTTGATATAAGATATGAGATGCCTGAATAAGGTGTTTCATATCTTATTTTTGCTATAAATTATATTTCATTTAATGATGTGATGGTACTTAGAGTTGATAATTTATATTCAAAATGATAAAGTATTATATTGTATAAAGAAATTTCTGGAGGTATTTGTCTTGTTTGATTATATTAAGGGTGTATACAAAGGATTAAATAAAGATTATATAATTGTAGAAAATAATAATATTGGGTATAAAATATACACTTCAGGGAGCACTATGGCTAAGATGCCTAATATAAATGAAGAAGTTAAAATATACATAGAGCAAATAGTGAGGGAAGATTTTATAGGTTTATATGGATTTTTAACAGAAGAAGAAAGAGAAATGTTTAATTTACTTTTAACCATTAATGGGGTCGGAAGCAAAGCTGCATTATCACTTCTTTCCATTAGTAATGTAAATAATTTAAGATTAGCAATTTTGTCTGAAGACTATAATACATTAATTAAGGCACCTGGGATAGGAAAGAAGACAGCACAGAGGATAACCTTAGAACTTAAGGACAAAATAGGAGCAATAACAAATGAAGAGGAAGATTACCTAGAAGTTGCTGCAAGCTTATCGGATAATACTTCTAAGAAATATAATGAATCTATTGAAGCTTTACTTTCTCTTGGATTTTCACAAAAGGAAGCGGAAAAAGCTCTTAAAACTGTAGATATAAATGAAAGCTTAGAAGAGATAATTAAAAATAGCTTAAGATATCTAATGAACTAGGGGGGAGTAGACGTGGAGAATAGAATTCTATCCTCTTCTTATAAAAAAGAGGATACGGAAATAGAGTACTCTTTAAGACCTCAAACCCTTAAAGAATATATAGGCCAAAAAAAGGTTAAGGAAATGCTGAGCATCTTTATAGAGGCAGCAAAGTTGAGAAAAGAATCTTTAGATCATGTTCTTTTATATGGCCCTCCTGGACTTGGTAAGACTACTTTAGCCAATATTATAGCAAGGGAGATGGGAGGGTCTTTAAAAGTAACATCAGGACCGGCTATAGAAAGAGCAGGAGACTTAGCAGCTATACTTACTACTTTAAATGATTATGATGTGTTATTTATAGATGAAATTCATAGACTTAACAGAACTGTGGAGGAAATATTATATCCAGCTATGGAGGATAATGCTTTAGATATAGTAATTGGTAAGGGAGCGGCAGCAAAGTCTATAAGACTAGATTTACCTAAATTCACTTTAATTGGAGCTACAACAAGAATAGGACTTTTAACAGCACCTCTCAGAGATAGATTTGGAGTCTTAAGTGCTATGGAATTTTACCAAGAGGATGAGCTGAGAGAAATAATAATAAGATCTTCAAAAATATTAGGAATACCAATAACGGAGGATGCAGCCTCAGAAATTGCTAGAAGATCTAGAGGAACTCCTAGAATAGCTAATAGAATTTTAAAAAGAGTTAGAGATTATTGCGAAGTAAAAGGGAATGGAAAAATTGATTTAGAATTGGCAAAAGAAGCTTTGCAACTTTTGGAAGTTGATGAAGAAGGCTTTGACAAGATAGATAATAAAATATTAGAGGCAATAATAGAAAATTTTAATGGTGGACCTGTAGGAATTGAAACATTAGCCTATTTTATAGGAGAAGAGCTGGATACTATACAAGATGTATATGAGCCTTATCTTTTGCAAAAAGGCTTTATAGTAAGAATGCCTAGAGGAAGAAAGGCTACTGAAAAAGCTTATAGACATGTAGGAAGAAAATTTGGAGAACAAACTAAGTTGACATAAGAGGAGTGAAAACTTTGAAAGTTAAAGATTTTGATTTTTATTTACCAGAAGAATTGATAGCACAGCACCCACTAGAAAAAAGGGATGAGTCAAGACTAATGGTGGTTGACAAAAATAGTGGAAATATAGAACATAGAATATTTAAAAATATAATAGATTATCTAAACGAAGGAGATTGTCTTGTTCTTAATAATACAAGAGTGCTTCCAGCAAGGCTTATAGGGGAAAAAGAAGGCACTGGAGGAAAGATGGAATTTCTTCTTTTAAAAAGAATTGATGTTAATACATGGGAAACTTTAGTTAAGCCGGGAAAGAGAGCAAAAATTGGAGCAAGATTTATTTTTGGTGGAGGAGAGCTTAAAGCAGAGGTTAAAGAAATTGGAGAAGATGGAAGCAGAATAGTTCAATTTGAATATGAAGGAATCTTTGAGGAAGTTTTAGATAGACTGGGTGAAATGCCTCTACCTCCATATATAACTGAAACACTAGAGGATAAAGAGAGGTATCAAACAGTATATTCAAAGGAAGCAGGATCTGCTGCTGCACCAACTGCAGGGCTGCACTTTACAGAGGAACTTTTAACTAAGATAAAGGATAAAGGAATAAAGTTAGCTTTCGTAACACTGCATGTTGGACTTGGTACCTTTAGACCAGTTAAAGTTGATACTATAGAAGAACATCATATGCATTCAGAATACTATACTATGTCTAAAGAAACAGCAGAAATCATAAATGAAACAAAAGAAAAAGGCGGAAGAGTAATTGCAGTAGGAACTACATCCTGCAGAACTTTAGAGACAATAGCAAACGAAGAAGGAAGGGTCAGAGAGCAATCTGGATGGACTAGTATTTTTATGTACCCAGGATATAAATTTAAGATAGTAGATGCATTAATAACCAACTTCCATTTGCCAGAGTCTACATTAATCATGTTAGTAAGTGCTTTTTCAAGTAGAGAAATTATTATGAAAGCTTATGAGGAAGCTGTAAAAGAAAAATATAGGTTCTTTAGCTTTGGAGACGCAATGTTCTTAAAATAGTACGAAGGGAGAAAATATAGTGTTTAAGTTACATAAGAAGGAAAAAAGAGCAAGACGTGGAGAATTTATAACTCCTCATGGAGTTATACAAACTCCTGTATTTATGAATGTAGGGACTTTAGCTGCCATAAAAGGTGCAGTATCCACTATGGATTTAAAAGATATTAGATGTCAAGTAGAGCTATCTAATACATATCATCTACATTTAAGACCAGGGGATAAAATTATAAAACAATTAGGCGGACTTCATAAATTTATGAATTGGGATAGACCAATACTTACAGATTCAGGCGGATTTCAAGTGTTTTCTTTATCTAAAATTAGAGAAATAGAAGAAGAAGGAGTAACCTTTAGGTCTCATATAGATGGAAGAAGAATATTCATGGGACCAGAGGAAAGTATGCAGATACAAAGCAATTTAGCTTCTACTATAGCAATGGCATTTGATGAATGCATAGAAAACCCATCCCCAAGAGATTATGTAGAGAAATCCGTGGCTAGAACTACAAGATGGCTTGAGAGATGTAAAATAGAAATGGATAGATTAAATTCTCTGCCAGATACCATAAATAAAAAGCAAATGCTATTTGGAATAAATCAAGGTGGAGTTTATGAAGATATAAGAATAGCTCATGCTAAAGAGATCTCAAAGATGGATTTAGATGGTTATGCTATTGGAGGTCTTGCAGTAGGGGAAACTCATGAAGAAATGTATAGAATTATAGAAGCTGTAGATCCATATCTTCCAGAAGATAAACCAAGATATTTAATGGGAGTTGGAATTCCAAGTAACATTCTTGAAGCGGTATCAAGAGGAGTTGACTTTTTTGACTGTGTATTGCCAGCTAGAAATGGAAGGCATGGACATGTATTTACTAAATATGGTAAAATAAATTTGATGAACGCTAAATTTGAACTTGACAGCAGACCTATTGATGAAGGATGTGATTGTCCAGCGTGTCAACATTATACCAGAGCTTATATTAGACATTTATTTAAGGCTAAAGAAATGTTGGCTATGCGTCTTTGTGTACTTCATAATTTATATTTCTATAATAAGTTAATGGAAGATATAAGAGATGCTATTGATGGAGGATATTTTGAAGACTTTAAGGCACAAAAACTAGAAGAATGGGGAGGAAGAGCTTAAGACGACATAGTCAGAAAATATTATATTAAAGAGAAGAGGTGAAATTATGACACAAGGAAGTAGTCTTATAGCCGCTGCATTACCATTTGTAATTATGTTAGGCTTATTCTACATAATTATATTGGTTCCAGAAAGAAAAAGAAGAAAAAAATACAATGATATGTTAGAAGGAATGAAAATAAATGATGAGATATTGACAAGAGGAGGAATTATAGGCAAAATTGTAAAACTTGAAGATGATTTTGCTATAATAGAATCAGGGCCTGATAGAATAAGGTTTAAAATAAAAAAGAATGGTATTGCAGCTGTCTTAAGTGAAAAGTTAGAGGAAAAATAGTCTAAAGCCAGGAATAAAACACTTCTTAGATACATAGATATTAGTAGATAGGAGGTGTTTTAGGTGGAGGAAAAGGGCAATCTAATCTTTATTGGGCAAGGAGTAATTAGAGGATTTTTTCTTACCCTGGCCATGTTAATTCTCTATTCTGTAGTAACGTACTTCGTAAAATCCAATCCCAAAATAGATTCGGTATATTTTGTAGCTATAACAGCCTTTAGTGTAATGTATGGTTCCATATACTCTGTAAAAAAGATACAAAAAAGAGGATGGCTTATTGGACTTTCTGTTGCAATTATATACATGTTAGTTGTTTTTTTAGTATCAGCACTTAACGGAAGGGGTTTTAGTATTTCAAGCTATGGAATACTTAGAATAGTTTTAGCTCTTTTTGTAGGTACACTTTCTGGTATGCTAGGTATAAATATATAAAATTGCTTTATTTAATAAAAAATGTGTGATATAATCTTACAGTACAATTTTATAGTGACGATGGAGGGATTTATATGAAACATATTAAAACAGTAAACAAACAAAACATAAAAGAAAGTTTAAATAAACCAGGTTGCAAAGAATGTGCTAACTCATGTCAATCAGCATGTAAAACATCTTGCACAGTTGCTAACTTAGCTTGTGAAAATTAATATCTTAAAATGAGCAGTAACGCAAAGTTACTGCTTTGTACTTATATAAGGAGGAAAAGAAATTGGCACTAATACATAAATTTATTCAGGATGGAGAATTTTTTATATTAGATGTAAACACAGGTTCAGTACATATAGTTGATGAACTGGTTTATGATTTGTTAGATGACAATATACTTAAGTCAAAGGAAGAACTTATTAAAGAATTTGGGCATAAGTATTCTGCTCAGGATATAGATGAAGCTTATGAAGAAATACTTGAACTTAAAAAAGAAGGCTATTTATATTCAAAAGACAGCTATGAAGATATAGCATTAAGTAGCCAAAATTCTAAAGACTTTATAAAAGCCTTATGCCTTAACATTACTCATGATTGTAATCTAAGGTGTAAATATTGCTTTGCAGATGAAGGTAAGTATCATGGGGCAAGAAAAGTTATGTCTCCTGAAGTTGGTAAAAAAGCAATAGATTTTGTTATTTCTCACAGTGGACCTAGAAGAAACATAGAGATAGATTTATTTGGTGGAGAACCATTAATAGCTTTAAAAGAAATAAAGGAAATTGTAGCTTATGCAAGAGAGCAAGAAAAAATTCATAATAAAGTAATAAGATTTACTATGACTACTAATGCTACTCTTTTAACGGAAGAAATTATGGACTATATTGATAAAGAAATGGGGAACATAGTTTTAAGCATTGATGGAAGAAAAAAAGTAAATGATAATGCTAGAATAAGGGTAGACGGGAAAGGAACCTATGAAGACATTCTTCCTAAAATAGAAAGAATGGTAGAGAAAAGAGATAAATCTAAATCTTATTATGTAAGAGGAACTTTTACAAGGGATAACACTGATTTTTATGAGGACATAAAGCATTTTGCAGATTTAGGTTTTAAAGAAATATCAGTGGAACCAGTAGTTCTTCCAGATGAGCACCCATTATCTTTGAGAAAAGAAGATTTACCTACTATATTTGAAAATTATGATAAATTATATAAAGATATGCTTCAAAGACAAAAGGAAGGAAATGAATTTAAATTTTATCACTTTAATATAGATCTTCAAGGAGGTCCTTGTGTTTATAAGAGAATATCAGGATGTGGAGCAGGACATGAATATATAGCTGTGACACCAGATGGAGATATATATCCATGTCATCAATTTGTAGGAAATGAAGACTTTAAAATAGGAACTATATTCGATGAAGATGAAAAAATAAATTGGAATATTGGAAAAAAATTTAAAGCTGCACATATATATAACAAACCAATTTGTAAAGAGTGTTGGGCAAGATTTTACTGCAGCGGTGGATGTCAAGCTAATAACTATAATTTTAATGGAGATATCCATGTGCCTTATGAAATAGGATGTGAAATGCAAAAAAAGAGAATAGAATGTGCTATTGCACTAAAAGCAAAAAAAATGGAAGAATAGTACAACAATTACCTATTATTGACTATAATGTTTAAAAGTAATATAATAAATTATAATTATGCTTAAAACAAAGTGCGAAGGGGGATAAACATGAGAAACGTAAGAAGCAATAAGTCCCAAAAGACTAAAAGCACAGTTATTTTTATAGTTTTAGTATGCCTTGTTGGCTTATTAGCTTATAGTGGATTTGCAGGAATTAAAAATATTTTTGGATATAGAGTAAAACCATTTAGTGAGGCTATAAATAGAGGATTAGACTTACAAGGTGGTATATCCGTGCTGGAAGAAATTAAAGCTGATAATGTAGATAATGACACTATAGAAAGAACTATAGAGATGCTATCTATGAGAGTTAATCCAGATGGAGTAAAGGAAATTTCAATTCAAAGAGAAGGAAAAAATAAAATAAGAATTGAAATTCCTGGAGAGTTTGATTCTAAAAAAGTTTTAGATAGCATAGGAAAAACTGGTAAACTTGAATTTAAAGGGCCAGATGATAAAGTTATTTTAACAGGTAGCGATGTTGAAAATGCAACAGCATATTTAGATGATATGGGAAATCCAACAATAGGACTTGAGCTTAAATCTGAGGGAACAAAAAAATTTGCAGAAGCTACTAAAAAGTTTCTTAACCAGCCTATATCAATATATATGGATGAAGAATTGCTTACTAGTCCTACAGTACAATCAGTTATAACAAATGGAAAAGCAACTATAACAGGAAGTAAGTCGCTAGAAGAAGCTAAAAGACAAGCAAACATAATAAAGTCAGGAGCACTTCCAGTAACCCTAGAAGCTGTTGAATTTAAAACAGTTGGAGCTACTCTAGGTTCAAATGCTCTTCCTTTAAGTATGAAAGCAGGAGCAATTGGAATAAGTTTAATACTATTATTTATGATTATTTACTATAGAAGACCAGGCATTATGGCTAGTATTGCCTTAATTATTTATGTTATATTAGTTTTAGGAACTTTTGCAGCAGTTGGAGTTACATTAACTTTATCCGGTATTGCAGGATTTTTGCTTACTGTAGGTATGGCTGTTGATGCTAATGTACTTATATTTGAAAGGATAAAAGAAGAGCTAAAGTTAGGTAAAAGTATTAAAACGGCAGTAGATGCAGGTTTTAATAGAGCATTATCTTCAATACTAGATTCTAACATTACAACTATTATAGCAGCCGTAGTATTATATTATTTAGGCTCAGGTGCTGTAAAAGGTTTTGCAACTACTCTTATGATAGGTATAATAATAAGTATTTTTACTGCCCTTACAATTACAAAAGCACTGATTAAACTAGGTATGGAAATGGGAATCTTAAATAATGTTTCTCATTTCGGCGTTAAGAGGGGGTAAGGAGCATGCTAAAGATTGTAGAAAAAACAAAAGTATGGTTTGCTATATCAATCATCACAATAGTTGTTGGTATGATAGCATTAGGAGTTAAAGGCTTAAACTATGGAATAGATTTTCAAGGTGGTACTGTAGTTACAATAGAGATGGGTAAAAATTTTAATCAGCAGGTAAAAGAAGAAGCTGATACAATAATAAAAAAATACGATTCTCAAGCATTAACTTATATAGCTAATGAGACGCAATTAGAGATTAAAAGCAATAATCTAAATAGTGACAGCATAAGTAAAATGTTCAACGAGCTAAAAGGTAAATATAAACTTGAAGAAAAAGCACTATTATCACAAAACAATGTTGGTCCTTCTGTAGGTAATGAGCTGAAGAAAAAGACAGTAAATGCACTGCTAGTTGCAACAGCAGCTATGCTTATATACGTAGGATTTAGATTTGAAATAAAATTTGGAATATCAGCTATTTTAGCATTAGTTCATGACGTTCTAGTAACTATAGGTGTATATGCTATTTTTCAAATACCGGTAAATTCTCCTTTTATAGCAGCAATGCTTACTATAATAGGATACTCTATTAATGATACTATAGTAATATTTGACAGAATAAGAGAAAATAGAAAAAAAATGAGGGGGAAAAATATAACTGAAATTGTTAATACAAGTGTAACTCAAACCATGTCAAGATCTATTAATACAAGTTTGACTACATTGATTACAATAGTGGCTGTTTATATATTTGTTCCATCGGTTAGAGAATTTGCATTTCCTCTAATAATAGGTATTGTATCAGGAGCTTATTCTTCTATATTCGTAGCAAGTCCTATATGGGTTCTTCTAAAAAAATATGAGAAAAATAGAAAAAAAGTAGCAGCATAATAAAATGATTCTATAAAATAAAGCTAGTTCTTTGCAGGATTAGCTTTATTTTTATATGCATATTGTCGATTTATAAAAAAGTATTTGTAATAATGAAGAATTTAAATTATAATATTATTTGCTTCCTATAAATTCTGGGGGATTATATGTATGAAAAAATATTATTCTTATGATGATTCGTATAATGATTTATTAAATTTAACAAATTTATATGATTCATTTTTGCTAATGGGATTAGAAAAAGGACTAAGTAGAATTACTAAAGCTGTTAACCATAGAGAAAGAATAGTTGTCTATGGTTCATATGACGTGGATGGAATTACCAGTGTTTCTTTGCTTATGCTCATTTTGAAATACTTAAATGCAAATGTAGAATATTACATACCAGATACTATAGAAGAAAACATATTTAATTCCAAGGTCATAGAGGACCATATAAAATTATTAGGTGCAGATTTAATAATTACAGTAGGATGCGGTATTAATTCATTTGAGGAAGTAGAATTATGTAGAAAACTTGGAATAGATATTATTATTACAGATTATCATCATCCTAAAGATTTAATTCCTAATACAATAGTCATTAATCCCAATCAGCCAGGGTGTCCTTACCCTTTTAAGGATTTAAATGCAGTAGGTGTAGTATATAAACTGGCTTATGCTATAGCAAAGCAATATCATATGAATTGCATAGAAAAATACTTAGATTTAGTAGCCATAGGTATAGTTTCATCAGGTAAATCTTTAGTTGGAGAAAATCTTATTATGCTTAAAAAAGGCATGAAATACCTATCTAATACAAATAATTATGGTATAAATGCTATAAGAAAGATTAATAATATAGATAATATAGATTATGAGGCGCTATTATATCTAAGCAATATTATTATGCCTAAAATAAATGCCATAGGAAGAATGGATGATGCCAGAATAGCCGTTGAACTTTTTACAACTTTAGATAAAGAAAGAGCAGAGCAGATAGCAAAATACATGAATAAAACTAGAAAATTGAAAATTGGATTATTAAACTATTAAAATATCATCGTAGATTGTTAATTACTCTTGAATAAAAGAGCGACTTTAATATATAATTTATAAGTACGAATTAATAAAAAATAATGTGTATCTGTATATAGATATAGGGGGAATATAAGTTGAATTTAAAAGAAAATATAAGAATAATTGAAGGATTTCCAAAGGAAGGAATAAGTTTTAAGGATGTAACAACACTATTAAGTAATGGAGAAGCTTTTAAGAGTTCTATAGATCAAATAGTAGACTATCTAAAAGATAAGAATATAGATATAATTGTTGGACCAGAAGCTAGAGGATTTTTATTTGGTACTCCAGTTGCATACGCTTTAGGTGCTGGATTTGTGCCTGTAAGAAAAAAAGGTAAACTACCATGCGAAACAATAAGCGTTGATTATGATTTAGAGTATGGCACTGATACTTTACAAATGCATAAAGATGCTATAAAGCCAGGTCAAAGAGTAGCAATAGTAGATGATTTGCTTGCTACTGGAGGAACTATAGAATCTGTAATAAAATTGATTGAGAAGCTTGGAGGAGAAGTTGTAAGTGTTGACTTTATAATTGAGTTAACAGATTTAAAAGGAAGAGAAAGATTAAAAAATTATGATGTAATGTCTTTAGTAAAATATGATATCTAATTGTATTACTGTGCGGTTTTTATTGCAAAGTTCTACATGATATTATATAATTATTATAAAAAATGTCGGCTGGTTATATAAACCAGCTTTTGATTTTAGGAGAGAATTTGTATGCTGGATGATTTATTACAAGTAATCGATAGAAACTGTAATAATGTAAATAAAGAGATAATTATTAAGGCCTATAATTATGCTGAAAGTGCACATAAGATGCAAAAAAGAGTTTCAGGAGAACCTTATATTGTACATCCAGTTGAGGTGGCTTGTATTTTAGCTGAAATGGGTCTTGATGAAAATACAATTGCAGCAAGTTTGCTTCATGATGTAATAGAAGATACTGAATTTACCTATAAAGACTTAGAGGATAAATTTAATTCTGAGATAGCTAATTTAGTTGAAGGAGTAACTAAGCTTGGTAAAATAGAGTATAAGACCAAGGAAGAACAACAGGCGGAAAATGTAAGAAAAATGCTATTTGCCATGACTAAAGATATAAGGGTCATATTGATAAAACTAGCCGATAGGCTTCATAATATGAGAACTTTAAAGTATATGCCTGTTGAAAAGCAAAAAGAAAAAGCAAAAGAAACTTTAGATATTTACGCACCTTTAGCTCATAGGCTAGGCATATCTAAAATAAAATGGGAACTTGAAGATTTATCTTTAAGATATCTACATCCAAATGAATACTATGACTTGGTGAGAAAAGTTGCAGAAAAGAGAAGAGAAAGAGAAGAATATATAAGTAAAATAATAAAAGAGTTAAAAGATAAGCTTGATTCTGCGGATATAAAAGCGGAAATAGAGGGAAGACCTAAGCATTTTTACAGCATATACAGAAAGATGGTTGTTAAAAATAAAACTATTGATCAAATCTTTGATTTGACAGCAGTTAGAATACTTGTTAATGATGTAAAAGATTGTTATGCAGCTTTAGGTATAGTTCATACAATGTATAAGCCAATTCCAGGCAGGTTTAAAGATTATATAGCTATGCCTAAACCTAATATGTACCAATCTCTTCATTCTACGGTGATAGGTCCTCAAGGAAAGCCTTTTGAAATACAAATAAGGACTTATGAAATGCATCATACATCCGAATATGGTATTGCAGCCCATTGGAAGTATAAAGAAGGTACAGCTAAAAATGAAGATAAAGATTTTGAGACTAAATTGGCTTGGCTTAGAGAAGTGCTAGAATGGCAAAGAGAAACTTCCAATCCTGAAGAGTTTATGGAAAACTTTAAAATTGATATGTTCTCGGATGAGGTTTTTGTGTTTACTCCAAAAGGGGCAGTTATAAACTTACCATATGATTCTACTCCTATAGATTTTGCTTATAGAATTCATACTGATATAGGTCATAGATGTATAGGGGCAAAGGTAAATGGTAAAATAGTTCCACTGGATTATAGATTAAAAACAGGAGAAATAGTAGAAGTATTGACATCATCAGTGCCTAAAGGACCTAGTATAGATTGGTTAAATATAACTAAGAGTAATCAGGCAAAATCTAAGATAAAAGCTTGGTTCAAAAAAGAAAAAAGACTAGAAAATATAGAAAAAGGTAAAGAAATTATAGAAAAAGAATGCAAAAGGCAAGGAATTAACTTTGGGAAAGTTGCAAAAGGAGAAGCGTTAGAGAGCGTATTAAAGAAATATAATTTTAATACAATAGATGACTTATATGTTGCAATTGCTATAGGAGCGCTGAATGCATCTTCTGTTATAAATAAATTAATAGGTTTTATAAAGAGTCAAGAAAAGGAAGAAGAAAGTTTAGAAGAGATAAAACAACAGCTACAACATGCATCTAGTAATAAAAGGAAAGCCAATTCACCGGGAGTTAGGGTTAAGGGCATAGATAATGTGTTGGTTAGATTTGCAAAATGCTGTAACCCTGTTCCAGGCGATGCTATAACAGGATATATAACCAAAGGCAGGGGTGTGTCTGTACATAGACAAGACTGTGAAAATGCAAAGGCCTTAATACTAAATGATGGAAGTAGAATTATAGAAGTAGAGTGGGAAGATGAGAAATCAAGAAAGTCAGAATATATTACGGAAATTGAAGTTAGAGCGGAAGATAGGCATGGAATTTTAGCAGAAATAATGGAGGCTATTATCCATACAAAAATTGCTTTATATGCAGTAAATGCTAAACCTTCTAAGGCTAATGTAGCTATAATAACTATTAAACTAAGAATATCTGATATTGAAAAACTAAAAGAAGTTATGAGAAAAATGAGAAAAATAAAAGGAATAATTGCAGTATATAGAACTAAAAATTAGAGTGTTAGTTCTATATACTTTAATTTTAGTTATAAAATATATAAATGGGGTGTAGAATAATGAGGGCTGTGGTCCAAAGAGTCAAATGTTCTAAAGTAAAAGTAGACGGTAATATTGTTGGAGAAATAAAAAAAGGATTTAACGTATTATTAGGTATATCAAAAAATGATACTATAGAAGATGCTAAGTATTTGAAGGATAAAATTATAAATCTAAGAGTATTTGAAGATGAAGATGGAAAGCTTAATAAATCATTAAAAGAAGTAGGAGGAGAACTTCTTATTGTTTCTCAGTTCACATTATATGGAGACTGTAGAAAAGGAAGAAGGCCTAATTTTATGGAAGCTCTTGGAGGAGAAGAAGCCAAAAAGCTTTATTTAGATTTTGTAAATTTGTGTAGGCAAGAACTGGATAAAGTTGAAACAGGTGTTTTTGGAGCAGAGATGGAAGTTGACATAAAAAATGATGGCCCTGTTACTTTAATGATAGACAGTAAAAAAACTTTTTAGAATATTATTATAAAAAGGAGTTAGTAGAATGAAAATAAAGAGAATTCCTGCAGGAATTTATGGTGCAAATTGCTATATACTATATGATGAAAATACAAGAGTTGGATGTGTAATAGATCCAGGTGGAGATGCAGATGTACTTATAAAAGAAATAAATAATTCTAAAATAGAACCCAAATTTATACTATTAACACATGGACACATAGATCATGTTGGAGGCGTTGAAGAACTAAAGAAGAATTATAATATTCCTGTTTATATAAATAGGAAGGATAAAGAACTTATGAATGGAAGAGGAGGAGTTTTCGGCTTTCTCTGGAATGTAACTGAGGAAGATAAGGATATAAAAGATGGAGATGTATTAAGGCTTGGAGATCTTGAAATTATATGTATTGAAACCCCAGGGCATACTCCAGGAGGAATGTGTTTTTTGGTTAACAATGTAATATTTACAGGAGATACTTTATTTCATGGCTCCATTGGAAGAACGGATTTTCTAGGAGGGGACTATAGGGAGTTAATAAGTAGCATAAAGACTAAGCTTATGTCTCTTAGTGATGATATAATTGTTCTTCCTGGACACGAAGGTAAAAGCAGCATTGGCTTTGAAAGAGAACATAATCCATTTCTTTAAAAATTGACAATTAAATTTGTTACTGGATGCTGCTTAATGCCAAAAGGGGTGAAGCAAAAAATAATGATAAAGATAAAATTAAATGATGAAGCTTATCGCTATGATGTATATCATATGTTTAATCTTTTTTATAGCTTTACAAATATTGATTTTGTAGATAAAGATTATGATTATGAAGTTGATATAATTAAAAATAAGCTTTCTATAAAGGGCAAAGATGAGAAGTTTAGAAATTTTAAAATAAATAATGAAGTGAATATTAAAGAGCAGGTTAGAGAATCTGTTTTTAGGTATTTAAAAGATAGAACAGGGAAAGAGCTTCCTTGGGGAATACTTATAGGAATAAGACCTACAAAAATAGCTCTTGACATGATGGACAGAGGATTAAGTGAAGATGAAATAATAAAATTTTTTAAGAATAAAAGATTCGTAAGAGAAGATAAGGCAAAGCTTTGTATAGATGTAGCAAAGGTTGAAAAAGAAAAGGTAAACAAGGATTCTAAAACTATAAGCATATATATTGGTATGCCATTTTGTCCTACAAGATGTTTATATTGTTCTTTTGCCTCAAACCCTATAAGAAGCTGTAGAAATTTAGTAACTCCTTATCTTGAGGCCTTAAGCTATGAAATTGAAGAAATAAAAAAGTTTATTGAAATCAAAGGACTTAATATAGAATGCGTTTACTTTGGAGGAGGCACACCAACTGCTATAAACGATGAAGAATTTAGAAGCATTTTATGTAAAATATATGAAAGCTTTGTGAAAGGAAGAGCTGTAAAGGAATTTAATGTAGAATGTGGAAGGCCTGATAGTATAACTGAAGGCAAGCTAAAGTCAATGAAAGAGTTCAATGTGAACAGAATAAGCATTAATCCTCAAACTATGAATGATGATACTCTTAAAGCTATTGGGAGAAATCATACTGTTCAAGATATAATAGATAAGTTTAACTTAGCTAGAGAGTTAGGTTTTGAAAATATTAATATGGACATTATAGTTGGATTACCAAATGAGGGATTAAGACATATAGAGAAAACTTGTTCGGAAATTTTAAAACTGAATCCAGATAGTATAACGGTACATGGAATGTCTTTAAAGAGAGCCTCAATACTTCATGAGCAGATTTTTAATAAAAAGTTAGAAATGAAACAGCAAGATGAATTGATTCAAATGTATGAGGAAACTGCTGAATTGGCTAAAAGACTTGATATGAAACCTTATTATATGTATAGACAAAAGAATATGGTTGGCAATATGGAGAATGTGGGATATTGTAAGCCTAACAAAGAAGGATTATATAATATTGAAATGATTGAAGATAAACAAACTATAATAGCCCTAGGAGCAGATGCTGTAACTAAAGCAGTTTTCTTAGAAACAAATAAAATAGAGAGATTTGGAAATTTAAAAGATGTTAAAGAATATATAAATAGGATAAAAGAGAAAGTAGAAGGAAAAATAAGGTTTTTAGAAGCTCTTTATGAGTAAACAGTTTACAGTTTCTCATTTTGGTTTTATAATTTATACTTAGTGCAATGACTAATTCATGAAACAAAAGGAGAGTGAAAATATGGCCATCCAAGCTCCAAAGGGTACAAAGGATTTGCTTCCTATGGATTCATATAAATGGCAGTATATAGAGGAAAAACTAAGTAACATAGCAAAACTATATGGATGCAGAGAAATTAGAACTCCTATATTCGAGCATACTGAGCTTTTTGAAAGAGGAGTTGGTGAAACTACAGACGTAGTTCAAAAGGAAATGTATACTTTTTTAGATAAAGGAAATAGAAGTGTTACATTAAAGGCAGAAGGAACAGCCCCAGCTGCAAGAGCTTTTATTGAACATGGACTTTTTAATGAAGCCTTACCTATAAAAATGTATTATTTTACTCCAGTATTTAGATATGAGAATGTTCAAAAAGGCAGATTAAGACAGCATCATCAGTTTGGGATAGAGATTTTTGGTTCTACAGAAGCTTCTGTGGATGCTGAAGTTATAAATTTAGCTATGACAGCCTTTAAAAATTTTGGTATAAATAATTTGGAATTAAACATAAATAACATAGGTTGTCCAGAATGTAGAAGTAAGTATAATGAAGCTTTAAAAAATTATTTCAATGAAAGATATGAAGAGCTTTGTGATACATGTAAGAGCAGATACGATAGAAATCCAATGAGAATTTTGGACTGCAAAAACAAAAAATGCAAGGAAGTAGGAAAAGATGCTCCTATAATATTAGATTATGTTTGTGATGATTGCAAGGAGCATTTTGAAAATTTAAAAAAATATTTAGAAGCTCTTAATATTACATATAAAGTTAACCCTTATATAGTTAGAGGTCTTGATTATTATACAAAAACAGTATTTGAAATAATCAATAATGATATAACTGTGTGCGGTGGTGGAAGATATAATAATCTTATTGAACAAATAGGAGGAAAATCAACACCAGCAGTAGGATTTGGTATGGGAATTGAAAGACTTCTTTTGACCTTAGAAGAAAATAACATATCAATTCCTGAACCAAATTATATGGATGTATATATAGGTTCTATGGGCGAAAAAGGGAAAATAGAAAGTTTAAAAATAACTAATGCTTTAAGACAAAAAGGTATAAAAGCAGATTGTGACCATATGGGTAAATCTGTCAAGGCTCAAATGAAATATGCAAATAAAATTGCCGCAATTTATAGTATGATTATAGGGGATACAGAAATATCAGAAGGCAAAGCAAAACTTAAAAGAATGGAAGATGGAAACCAGATTGAAGTATCACTAAACAACCTGGATGAAATAGTAAAACTTGTAAAAGAAGTTTAATGAAGATTGTCAATGGTTACTAATAAGAATGGGAGGAAGAAAGAATGGGAGAAACATTAGGTGGCCTTAAGAGAACCATAATGTGTGGTGAACTTAGAGAGTCACATATAGGACAAAAACATGTAGTTATGGGATGGGTCCAGAGGAAGAGAAATTTAGGAGGACTTGTTTTTGTAGACCTTAGAGATAGAGAAGGAATTCTTCAAGTTGTCTTTGGTGAAAAAATAAATAAAGAAGCTTTTGAAAAGGCTGATTTAGTAAAGTCAGAATATTGTATAGCTGTAGAGGGGGAAATTGTTAGAAGAGAATCTCCTAATGAAAATATGCCTACAGGAATGGTTGAATTAAAAGGAGAAAGTATAAAGATATTATCTGAATCAGAAACTCCACCTATATACATAAAAGAAAATCTTGATACGGACGAGGCAGTAAGGTTAAAATATAGATTTTTAGATCTTAGAAGACCAGATATTCAGAGAATATTTAAAATAAGACATAAAACAGCTAAAGTAGTAAGAGATTTTATGGATGAGAATGGGTTTTTAGAAATAGAAACTCCAATGCTTACTAAGAGCACTCCAGAAGGAGCTAGAGACTATCTTGTTCCAAGTAGAAACTATCCAGGTATGTTTTATGCACTACCTCAATCACCACAATTATTTAAGCAATTATTAATGGTATCAGGATATGATAAGTATTTCCAGATAACTAAATGCTTTAGAGATGAAGATTTAAGAGCTAATAGACAGCCAGAATTTACTCAGATTGATATGGAACTTTCTTTTGTAGATATGGAAGATGTTATTGACTTAAACGAAAGATTAATTCAAAGAGTCTTTAAAGAAGTAGCAAATGTAGAGATACAACTTCCTATACAAAGAATAACATATAAAGAAGCTATGGACAAATATGGTTCTGATAAACCAGATTTAAGATTCGGCATGGAGATCAATAATATAACTGATGTAGTTAAGAATGTTGAGTTTAAGGTGTTTAAAGATGCAATAGAATCAGGTGGAAGTGTAAGAGCTATAAAAGTACCTAACAGTGCTGACATGGGAAGAAAACAAATAGATAAGCTTACTGAATTTGTAAAGACATTTAAAGCAAAAGGTCTTGCATGGATTGCATATAAAGAAGAAGAAATTAAATCTCCGATTTCAAAGTTCTTAAAAGAAGAAGAAATTAAGGGAATAATTTCAAAACTAAATGCTGTTCCTGGAGATTTAATATTGATAGTTGCAGATAAAGATAGTGTGGTTCTTCAATCTCTTGGTGCTTTAAGATTGGAGATGGCTAAAAAATTAGAGATGCTAAAGGATAATAAAGAATTCAAATTTGTATGGGTTACTGAATTCCCATTATTATCATATAACGAAGAAGAAGGAAGATATCAAGCTGAACATCATCCATTTACAATGCCTATGGAGGAAGATATACCTTATCTAGAAACAGATCCAGGAAGAGTTAGAGCAAAGGCATATGACATAGTATTAAATGGAGAAGAGCTTGGAGGAGGAAGTATAAGAATACATGATACTGCTCTTCAAGAAAAAATGTTTAATGTCCTTGGGTTTACAAAGGAAAGCGCATGGGAAAGATTTGGGTTCCTACTAAATGCCTTTAAATTTGGACCACCTCCACATGGTGGATTAGCCTATGGATTTGATAGAATGATTATGTTCTTAGCAGGAACAGATAATATAAAGGATGTTATAGCATTTCCTAAGAATCAAAATGCTTATTGTCCTCTTACTGAGGCTCCGAATGTAGTAGATGATAAACAATTAAGAGAGTTAGGAATAAATCTGCAATCAAATAATTAAATCTTATGAAATATATATTATAATTTAGAGAAAATGTAGTATAATATAATTGAAATAAAAATTCCTGCGATATTGGTAATGCAAGTATATATTGACCCAACACTTATTAATGAGGGAATCGGACTCTTTTTGTGGAATGAAACTTTAATATTATTTAAAGGACAGGAAGCAAAAAGGAGATGCCCACCTGTTTAGGAACAGGTTCAACTATTACTTGCTTTACGGTAGAGCAGGAATTTTTTATTGAAATTAAAAAAGCATAATGATATAATCTATTTGAATGTTAGATACGGGGCATAGGTATAACAGGCTCGGGTTAGAAATTACAATTCAAGTGTTAAAGGTTAGATATTATACATTATAAGTTAGAAGGCAACAATAATAGTGATTTGGGTTTCTAACTTTTAATTTCTAATCTGTAATAAAGGGTAGGGATTAATATCATGGCAAATGAGAAGAATAGCAAGAAAGATATACAAGTAAGACTTAGAAGAATAGAAGGTCAGGTAAAAGGCATAGAGAAAATGATGGAAAGTAATATTTGTTGTAAAGATGTATTAGTTCAGGTAGCAGCAGTTAGAGCTGCTATAAATAAAGTAGGTGCATTAATACTTCAAAATTATGCTAAGGAATGCATGGGAGATAAAAAAGATAGTGATTACGAAGCCAAAATAGATGAGTTAGTAGCCACTTTAACTATGTTTATGAAGTAAAGTAAGGCGCATAATGTTTTAAGCATTATGTGCCTTTTTTAACATAACTATAACTTTCGTAGTTGAGGCTACTAAAACTGTAGCAACAGCAATAGCCCCAGCGCTGCTTATAGTTTCTAAACCTATAGATAGAGAAGCATTAATATTACCCATGGTGATTTCGTACATAGTATAGTACATTCCGGCTCCCGGTACTAGAGGAATTATACCACAAATTAAAAATATAGTAACAGGAGATTTTAAAACTCTTGCCATGATTTCTGAATAAACGCTTACGGATATAGAAGCTATGAATAAAGCAAATACTTTTGAAAAAGAATGATTAATGAATAAAAGATAAAGAAACCAACCTATGGCTCCGCCAAAAGAGGTAAAAATTAAGTTTTTTCCTCTAATATTAAATAGAAATGCAAAACCTAAACTGGATAATAGAGCATATATTGAATTCAAAATCATATATTGAACCCTCCAAGATATGTAAACCAAAGCTTTATAACAGTACCTGAGCCAATTGCAATAGCAATAGCTATAAAAGTCGCTTCCACAGCTCTTGATATACCTGAAACCAAATCTCCTGCTATTGTATCCCTAATAGCATTGGTAATTATAAGACCAGGAACAAGGAGCATTATGGAACCAATTATAATTTTATCTTCGTTTTGACCAATTCCTAAATATACACTTATAAGTGCAATTAGAGAAGCTACTGCTCCACCAAGAGAATTTATAAAAAATTCATTTATACGTATATTATTAAGTGATAAAGATAATAATTTAACAATTACACCAATTAGCAATGAAACAAAAAAGTCTCTTAAGTTTCCACCAAATAGAAGAGTAAAAAAACCAGCAATAAGGGCTGAGGCTAATATTAAAATCTTATCGCTGTAGCCAGGAGCTTTATCAATTTCTTCTAATCTTTGTTCAACATAATCTAAAGATAGAGATTTACTACTTAAGGCCCTTGATAGATCGTTAACTTGCGAAATTTTTTCTAGATTAACAGTCCTACTGCTAATTCTTTTTACAAGGGAAATGGTTTTACCATCTTTATCTGTAAGAGAAATCATTAACCCAGTAGGAGTAACAAAACTATCCGCTTTTTTTACGTTAAATGCATAACAAATTCTGAGTATAGTCTCTTCAACTCTATAAGTTTCGCCACCGCTTTGTAAAATTATCCTTCCAGCCTCTGCAGCTAGATGAATTACCCTATCAGTTTCTTTCATAAATTTTAATCCTTTCTATGGAAATTATAATGATATTATATCACAATTTTTATAAATTTTTTATTAGACTTTACTTTAAGTATTTTCATATGAATGCATTCAAAGAAAATAATACTTACTTTGTTGAAAATATGAGAATAAAGAATTATAATCTAACTAACACTAAATTATACAGTGATTTACTTTCATCTCAAGAGTATAGGAAGCTATAGGGGGGAAACCATAGTTGTATGTGAGAAAAATAATTTAGTTTAGGCTAGAAATAATAAAGTGAGGAGGAACAATATATGAATTTTGATAACTTAAAAGTAGTAGATGAAGAAGTATACGGAATTATAGAAATGGAAAGTCGTCGTCAAAACCATAATATTGAGCTCATTGCATCAGAGAATTTCACCAGTAAGGCTGTAATGGAGGCTATGGGTTCATGTCTTACAAATAAGTATGCAGAGGGGTATCCGGATAAAAGATACTATGGTGGTTGTGAAGAAGTAGATAAGGTTGAGAAACTAGCTATAGAAAGACTTAAGACATTATTTAAAGCTGAACATGCTAATGTTCAACCACATTCTGGATCTCAAGCTAATATGGCTGTATATCTTTCAGTTTTAAATCCAGGAGATACAATACTTGGAATGAATTTAAGCCATGGTGGACATTTGACTCATGGAAGTCCTGTAAACTTCTCAGGAAGGCTGTTTAATTTTATATCTTATGGAGTAAATAAAGAAACAGAACTTATAGATTATGATGAGTTAAGAAACTTGGCAATTGTGCATAAACCAAAAATGATAGTAGCTGGAGCAAGTGCTTATTCAAGGATAATAGACTTTGAAAGAATAAAGTCCATATGCGATGAAGTAGGGGCTTATTTTATGGTGGATATGGCACATATTGCAGGGCTTGTAGCGGCAGGGTATCATCCTTCACCAGTTCCTTATGCGGATTTTGTAACTACAACAACTCACAAAACTTTAAGAGGTCCAAGAGGAGGCGCAATTCTTTGCAAAGAAAAATATGCGAAAAATTTAGATAAGGCAATTTTCCCAGGCATACAGGGAGGGCCATTAATGCATATAATCGCAGCTAAAGCGGTATGCTTTGGAGAGGCTCTAAAGCCAGAGTATAAGGAATATATAAATCAGGTAGTTAAAAATGCTAAAGTTTTAGAAGAAGAATTAAAAAAATATAATTTTAGAATAGTTTCAGGTGGAACAGATAATCATTTGCTTTTAATAGACTTAACAAATAAGGATATAACAGGCAAGGATGCAGAAAAACTCTTAGACAGTGTAGGTATTACTGTAAATAAGAATACTATTCCTTTTGAAACTAAGAGTCCTTTTATAACTAGTGGAATAAGAATAGGAACACCAGCTGTAACTACTAGAGGATTCAGAGAAGAAGAAATGAAGGAAATTGCATACTTAATTAATTATGTAATAGATAATAAAGATAAAAACTTAGATGAAATAAGAAATAGAGTTAAAGAAATCTGTTATAAGTATCCTTTATATAGGTAAAAAGTTTTATGATAAATAAACTTTATATAAATAAGAAAATAATGTAGATATTTCGAGATAGATAGATTTTATTTATTATAAAAGCAAGTATTTTTATGAATTCATTAGAAATTCATAGAATTTTAGTCTTTACATCCCATATGAAATGGTTGACAAAGAATGAAACAGATTTATATAATATATGTAACAGATTAATATATAATAAAATATATTAAAAATATATTAACTGTAAGAAGTAATATTTTATATCAAGTAAGTCAGATTTATTTAATATCATATAGTGCAAAAACATATGGAAGAAATACACATTCGTTATTGATTTTTCCATATGTTTGAGTATTCCGTTTAAATATTAAATAATCAAAACTTTCTTTGGTAAAAGAAAGTAATATAATCAGTCAGTTAACTTATTATGTTTTCTAACATAAATCATAGTGAGTTAAAAATTATTATAGAAAGAGGGTATATAAGATGGTAAAGATGAAAACAATGGATGGAAATACTGCAGCAGCACATATTTCCTATGCATTTACTGATGTTGCAGCTATTTTCCCTATAACACCTTCATCTCCAATGGCTGAACATGTTGATGAGTGGGCAGCTCAAGGAAGAAAAAATATTTTTGGACAAACTGTAAAGGTTATGGAAATGCAGTCTGAAGCTGGAGCAGCAGGTGCTGTTCATGGATCATTACAAGCTGGTGCTTTAACTACTACATATACTGCATCACAAGGTCTTCTACTAATGATCCCAAATATGTATAAGATTGCTGGAGAACTTCTACCAGGAGTATTCCACGTATCAGCTAGAGCTTTAGCTGCAAACTCACTTAACATTTTTGGTGACCACCAAGACGTTATGGCAGCAAGACAAACAGGTTTTGCAATGTTAGCAGAAAGCTCAGTTCAACAAGTTATGGACTTAGGAGCAGTTGCTCACTTATCAGCAATAAAAGGAAGAGTTCCTTTCTTAAACTTCTTTGACGGATTTAGAACTTCACACGAAATACAAAAAATCGAAGTATTAGAATACGATGATTTAGCAAAATTAGTTGATATGGATGCTGTTAAAGCTTTCAGAAGAAATGCATTAAATCCAGATCATCCAGTAACTCGTGGTACTGCTCAAAATGCAGATATATACTTCCAAGAAAGAGAAGTTGTAAACAATTACTATAATGCACTTCCAGAAATTGTTGAAGGATACATGCAAGAAATAACTAAGTTAACAGGAAGAGAATATCATCTATTCAATTACTATGGAGCACCAGATGCTGAAAGAATGATTGTAGCTATGGGTTCTGTATGTGAGACTATAGAAGAAACAATAGATTATTTAATGGCAAAGGGAGAAAAAGTTGGTTTATTAACTGTTCATTTATATAGACCATTCTCAATCGAACATTTCTTCAAGTATATACCAAAGACAGTTAAGAAGATAGCTGTTCTTGATAGAACTAAAGAACCAGGATCAATTGGTGAGCCTTTATACTTAGACGTTAAAAATGCGTTCTATGGCAAAGAATGGCAACCAGTAATAGTTGGAGGAAGATACGGATTAGGTTCAAAAGACCCAGTTCCAAGTCAAATCCTTCCAATATTCGATAACTTAAAATTAGATGCTCCAAAGAATGGATTTACAGTTGGAATAGTTGATGATGTAACACATACTTCATTACCAGCTGGAGAAGATATAGATACTACACCAGAAGGAACTAAAGCTTGTAAGTTCTGGGGACTAGGATCAGACGGTACTGTTGGAGCTAATAAGAGTGCTATTAAGATCATAGGAGACCATACAGATATGTATGCACAAGGATACTTCTTCTATGATTCTAAGAAATCTGGTGGTGTAACAGTTTCTCACTTAAGATTTGGTAAGAAGCCAATTAAATCTCCATATTTAATAAATAAGGCTGATTTTGTTGCTTGTCATAACCAATCTTATGTTTATAAATATAACGTATTAGACGGATTGAAAAAAGGCGGTACATTCCTATTAAATACTATCTGGACTCCAGAAGAATTAGAAGAAAAATTACCTGCTTCTTATAAGAAATTTATAGCAGAAAATAATATTCAATTCTATACATTAAACGCTGTTAAGATTGCAAGAGAAATAGGTCTTGGCGGAAGAATTAATATGATAATGCAAGCTGGATTCTTTAAACTTTCAAATGTTATTCCAGTTGAAGATGCTATCAAATACTTAAAAGATGCTGTTGTTGCTTCTTATGGTAAAAAAGGACAAGATATTGTTGATATGAACCATGCTGCTATTGATAAAGGTATTGAAGCATTAGTTAAGATAGATGTTCCAGCTTCATGGGCTGAGGCACAAGAAGAAGCAGCTGCAGCTGTTGAAGTTCCAGAATTCATAAGCAAGATTGTTAATCCAATGAATAGACTAGAAGGAGATAAACTTCCTGTAAGTGCTTTCATAGGAATGGAAGATGGTACATTCCCTCATGGAACTGCTGCTTATGAAAAGAGAGGAATAGCAATAACTGTACCTGAATGGCAAATGGATAAATGTATTCAATGTAACCAATGTGCATATGTATGTCCACATGCTGCTATAAGACCAATTCTTACAACTGAAGAAGAATTAGCTAAAGCACCAGCTTCATTTGAAGCTAAAGATGCTATAGGAGCTAAAGGACTTAAGTTTACAATAGCTGTATCACCACTTGATTGTACAGGATGTGGAAGCTGTGCTAACATATGTCCATCAAAAGAAAAGGCTCTTATAATGAAGCCGCTTGATAGCCAATTAGAAAAGGCTAAAGCTTGGGACTTCGCTATGAATGTATCTCCTAAGAAGAACCCAATGAACAAGTTCACTGTAAAAGGAAGCCAATTTGAACAACCTTTACTTGAGTTCTCAGGATCTTGTGCTGGATGTATGGAAACTTCATATGCTAAACTTGTAACTCAGTTATTTGGAGATAGAATGACTATAGCTAACGCTACAGGATGTTCATCAATTTGGGGAGCATCAGCACCATCAACTCCATACACTAAGAACCACAGAGGACATGGACCAGCTTGGGCTAACTCATTATTTGAAGATAATGCTGAATATGGTTTCGGAATGTATCTTGGAGCTACTCAAATAAGAGAAAGATTAGCTATGAAAGCTGAAGAAGCTATTAAGGCTGGAGTAAGCGAAGAGTTAAAGGCTGCTCTTATAGATTGGAAAGAAAATATGAACATTGGAGAAGGCTCAAGAGAAAGAGCTGATAAACTAATAGCTTTACTTGAAGCTGAAAAAGGAAACAATGAATTATTAAATGAAATATATGAAGATAGAGACTTCTTAGTTAAGAGATCAAACTGGATCTTCGGTGGAGACGGTTGGGCTTATGATATCGGATACGGCGGATTAGACCACGTTCTTGCATCAGGAGAAGATGTAAATGTTCTTGTATTTGATACAGAAGTTTACTCAAATACAGGTGGACAATCTTCAAAAGCTACTCCAACAGCAGCTATAGCTAAATTCGCAGCATCTGGTAAGAGAACTAAGAAGAAAGACCTTGGTATGATGGCTATGAGCTATGGTTATGTTTATGTAGCACAAATATCAATGGGTGCTGATAAAAATCAAACATTAAAAGCTATAGCTGAAGCTGAAGCTTATCCAGGACCATCATTAATAATCGCATACTCACCATGTATCAACCATGGATTAAAATGTGGTATGGCTAAGGTTCAAGATGAAGCTAAGAAAGCTGTTGAATGTGGATACTGGGCTCTATACAGATACAACCCAGCATTAAAAGAACAAGGAAAGAACCCATTCATTCTAGACTCAAAAGAACCAACAGGAGACTTCAGAGAATTCTTAATGGGAGAAGTAAGATATGCTTCACTTGCTAAGCAATTCCCAGAAGTAGCTGAACAATTATTCGAAAAGACTAAGAAGGATGCTTTCGAAAGATTAGAAAACTACAAGAGACTTGCTAATCAATAAAAAGCACAGTATATTAAAAGAAGTAATTTAGAAGTTTAAAATTCTAAATAAAAATCTGTAAGTGCTGAATTAAGCTTTGCTTAATTCAGCACTTTTGTTTTATGAGGATTGATGAAGTATTTTATTTTTTTATTAAAAAATGAAAAAAATACTTTTAATATTGTGAAATAAAGGTTACAATAAAAATATTGCTATATAAATTATTAAAAATAAGAAATGTAACTATAGGAGGTATAATATGGATAATGAAAAATTACATGATTGTGGATGTGAAGATGAAAGCTGCGGATGTGGATGCGGCTGCCATGATCACGATCATGAAAGTTTAATTGTTGAATTAGAAGATGAAAACGGTAATGTAGTTCCATGTGAAGTAGTAGATGGTTTTGAATATAAAGATAATGAATATGCCCTTGTACAAAATCCAGAGGATGGTTCAGTATATTTATTTAAAGTCATTGGAGAAGACGAAGATGGAGAATTAGTTGTACCAGAGGATGATGAATTTAAGGAAGCTACAGCATACTATGAGAGTTTATTAGAAAACGAAGAATAGAAAAAAAAGTCGCTGCATTTGCATCGACTTTTTTCATAAACATATATTTCAATATTATAATTTTTTGATTATTTTTTAATTCTCTAAGGATACAGAAGAGGGGCTTATTTTATATACATAGGGAGTGGTATTTTGGAAAGACTGGCCATATTCGATGTGGATTATACTCTTACTAAACGAGAGACATTAATGGAATTATATATGTTTATGTTGAAAAAAGATCCTAAATTATTATTACATATACCAAGAGCTATAATATCTGGAATCCTTTATGCTTTTAAAATATATGATGCAGGGCGTGCAAAGCAGTCTTTTATTAAATTCTTAGAAGGAATTCACGAGGAAGATATGAAGTCTTTGGTAAAAGAGTTTTATGAAAAAAGGCTAAGCAAAATATTATATAAAGATGCCATAGATACTATGAAAAAGTTAAAAGCTGAGGGGTGTAAGATTTATTTAATTTCAGCATCTCCAGAGTTATATTTAAAAGAATTATATAATATAAAAGAAGTTGACATGATAATAGGTACAAAGCTTAAAAAAGAAAATGGAGTATATAAGAGTGTATTCGAAGGCGAAAACAACAAAGGAGAAGAGAAAGTAAGAAGGCTTAAGGAAGTGCTGGATAAACAAAATATACAAGTGGATTTTAAAAATTCTTATATGTTTTCAGATTCTTTATCGGACCTACCTTTATTTAAATTAGTTGGAAATGCTTATTTAATAAATTCTAAGAAAAAATATAATAATATAAAAAATTTAAAGTGGAGATAAGGATGATAAAATATGAGTGAATGTTATAGTGATAAATTTATTATAAATGAATGTATAAAAGAAAAATCTGAGTTCAATGAAAAATTTTTATATGATGGAAAGTCATTATATGAAGTAATAAGAATAATAAAAGGAGTACCTTTGTTCTTGGAAGATCATTTAAAAAGATTATATAAATCTGCTGAGACTACAAATTTAGAAATATGGCTTAAAAGAGAAGATATAGAAAAAAGCATTAAAGAGCTTTCAAAGATAAACAGCATAGAAAATGGAAACGTTAAGATAATATTTAACTATAATAAGGATAATAATAAGAATTTTTTGTGCTATTTCATAAGGACAAAGTACCCTTCTAAGGAAATGTATGAAAAGGGAGTTAAAACAGTTTTATATCAAGCAGAAAGAGAAAATCCAACTGCAAAAGTTATAAATACTAATCTTAGAGAAGCTACAGATAGAATAATACAGGAAAGAGGAGTATATGAAGTAATTTTAGTCAATAAAGATGGATATATAACAGAAGGAAGCAGGTCCAACATATTTATGATAAAAAATAGCAATGTATATACTGCACCAGTTTGTAAAGTGCTTCCAGGCATAACAAGAGATTATATAATAAAGGCTTGTGAAAATTTAGGATATGAAGTTATAGAGGAAAGTATACATTATAAGGATATAGAAAACATTGAAGGTTTATTTATATCTGGCACATCTCCTAAGGTACTTCCTGTCTCTCAGGTAGAAAATAAAAAATTTGATGCTAAAAATAAAATTATAACTGCAATAATGAATGAGTACGACAGAATTCTTGAAGAATATATAAATAGTAATAGATAGATTTAAAAATGCGAATTTAAAAATTCTTTATGGAATTTTGGTTCGCATTCTGTTTTTTACCTATTTTTAAAATTACTCTTTAATAGCACTTTATGGATTTGATTATAAAGTATATAAATAAAATAACGATAAAATAATTAAAATAATGGATAAAAATATGGTATACTTTTCTTATAATAAATGATGCAGGGAGTTGGTCAATTGGATAGAAAAGTATTTACCTCAAAAACCCTAGATGAATGTTTAAGATTAGCAGCTTCCGAGCTAAAAATAGAAAAGCAAAACCTAAATTATAAAATAATAGAAAAAAGGCAAGGTGTTTTTAGAAAGAGGGTTACCATTTCTGTTGAAGTGGAAGAAGAAAAACCTAAGGAAAACATAAATGGAAGTATAAGTATAAAGGACGGAAAAATTGTAGTTAAAAATCCTAAAGAGGGTGGAAATCCAGCTTGTATTAATCCAAATAAAGAGGTTAAGGTTTTTGTTAATGGCGAGGAAATAAAAAATAAAGTAGAAGTTTTTGAAAGCAGCAAAATAGAATTCTTTTTTAATGAAAATACTGCTGAAAGAAAATTAGATATAAATATAAGCCCTGATAAGATGAAAGCATATATAAATATATACTATATACCACAAAATATTTACGATATAGAGGATTCAGAAGAAGTTCATGAATTAACTCCTAAGTTAAGGTTGAAGGAACAGATATTTCCCCCAATATACACTGTAGAGGAAATAAAGGAACAACTCAGATTAGCTGGAGTTAAGTTTGGTATATTAGAAAGCGTTTTAGAAGGGTTAACTGAGCTTAAAAATGTGAATAATCTTCTTGTTGCAAAAGGGCAAGAACCATTGGATGCTACAGATGATATATTAGATTTAAAATTCGATAAAAATGAGGATAAAAAGCTTGTAGAAGACAATAGAGGTAGGATAGATTATAAGAGTATAGGATATGTTAATACAGTAAAAAAAGGGCAAGTTTTAGCAGTAAAAATAGATGGAAGAGAAGGTAAAGATGGTATAGATGTAAAAGGAGGAGTAAAAAGACATAAGATAGCTAAAAGGATAAAGCTAAAAGCTGGAGAAGGCTGTGAGTTCAAAGATGAGAATACTATAGTTGCATCAATAGAGGGCAAGCCTTCTATAAGTGGCAATGTAATAAGGGTTCATAAGGTTCATGAAGTGAGCAAGGATGTAGATATTAAAACTGGCAATATAGATTTTACAGGTGATGTTATAATATACGGAAATATAAAAGAGGGTATGGAAGTAAGAGCCGGTCATAACCTTATAGTAAATAAAAATGTAGAACATGCAAAGTTATATTCAAAAGGAGATATGATAGTTTTAGGTAATGTAATAGGTTCAAATCTTAATGCAGGTGGAGGAGATATAGTTAAGCTTAGTAAGTTGGAGGTACTAGAGAGCTTAAATAAAAATATCTATAACTTGATAAATACAGTGGATGGTATTAAAAAATTTAATCTTCTGGGAAAAGAAGTTCATGATGGAGAAATTATAAAAGTTCTTATAGAAAATAAATTTAAGTATATAGCAAAACTGTGTAATGATTTTATAATGAAGGTAGCAGTAAATGGTAATGATGAAGAAAGGAGTATAGTAGGAAAATTAAAAGAAACTCTAATAGGCCTTTCACCTTTAAATATTAAAAATGTTTTAGAGCTTGATGATTTAACAAAAAAAATAGATAAATATATAAATATATTGCAAGGTTCATTGAGTGTACCGGTAAATATAAAAATAAGCTATTGTCAAGATTCCATAATAACAAGCTCAGGTAATATAACAATTACAGGCAAAGGCGAATATGTATCCAGGATAACTGCTAATGGAAGTATAGAATTTCAATCTTATGGAAGTTTAGCCAGGGGCGGAGTTATAAAGGCCAAAGATGAAATAAGATGTAAAAGTGTAGGTAGTGAAGGAGGAGTATGTACAAAACTTATTGTAGAAGAAAAAGGACATATATGGGTTGATGTTGCTTATCAAAACACAACTTTTATTATAGGAAAAAGAGAATATACTTTGGAAGTGGCAAGCAAAGATATTCATGCATATCTAGATAAGGATAAAGAAATAGTAGTAGATAAATTTGTATTATAGGTTATAGGAGGATAGATAAAATGAACAATAAAGATGTGAAGGTACTTATATTTAGCATAAATAATGAGTACTATGCTACAGATATTATGGAAGTAGAAAGAATTCTAGGATATGAAACTCCAACTCAGCTTCCCGATTCACCTGACTTTATAGAAGGTGTAATTAATTATGAAGGAAGAATACTTCCTATAATGAGTCTGGCAAAAAGGTTTGGTATTCCATATACTGGTGCTAATAATGAAGCTAAAATTATTGTAGCAAAACAGGATGATAGTAAAATAGGAATAATTGTTGATGTGGTTTCGGAAGTTTCTGATATAAAGGCAGATAACATAGAAGAAGCTCCTGAGATAGTATCTGGTATATCAAAACGCTATATAAAAGGACTTATAAAATTAAATGGTAAAATAATAATATTTTTAAACCTGGCTACAGTGTTAACTCAAGAAGAGAAAGAATCCATTTTAAAGTAAGGTGTATCATATGAATAACGAAGAAATAAGAGTTGGAATTGCAGACCTTAATACTGCAGTCTCTCCTAAAAAGTTAATAACTGTAGGATTAGGTTCTTGCATTGGTATAGCTATATATGATCCAAATAATAAAATAGGGGGGCTTGCTCATATTATGCTTCCTGATAGCACTCAGTTCAATAATATTACTAATCCTATGAAGTTTGCTGACCTTGCAATTCCAATACTCTTAGAAAGAATGCAAAAACAAGGAGCTATAAAGAGGAATTTAAAAGCTAAGATTGCTGGAGGAGCTTCTATGTTTAATTTCTCAGATAAGAGTATGATTATGGATATTGGCAATAGAAATAGTATTTCTGTAAAAAAGGTTTTAAAAGAACTTGATATACCCATCATAAGTGAAGATATTGGGGGAAACAAAGGAAGAACTATGATTTTTGATACAACAAATGGTGTCGTTCAAATAAAAACTGTGGGAGTTGGAATAAGAGAAATTTAATGGAGTGATATTATTTTGAAAAAAATTAGAGTTATAGTTGTAGATGATTCAGCTTTAATGAGAAAAATTGTGTCAGATATATTAAACTCACAGCAGGACATTGAGGTTATAGGCACAGCAAGAAATGGAGAAGATTTGCTTTTAAAGTTAAGCAAAGATGTTCCAGATGTAATAACTTTAGATGTGGAGATGCCAAAGATGGATGGCATAACTACTCTAAAGGAAATGAAATTAAGAAACTATGCTGTTCCTATAATTATGCTTAGTAGTATATCTAAAAATGGGACGGCACTTACTATGGAGTGTCTCGAAAATGGAGCCTTCGATTTTGTTGCCAAGCCATCAGGAGCTATATCTTTAGATATAGAAAAAATAGGAGAAGAGCTAATAAATAAAATAAGACTAGCTTATTACAAGACAAGTCAAGAAGAAAAAGGTATTTTAAAATCTAAAATCCATGTTAAAAGAAAAGATTTATCTCATAGAATAGAAAGAAAGAATCAAAAGATAAATGCAGTTGTCATAGGAGCGTCTACAGGAGGTCCTAAGGCTCTTTATAAAGTAATAACTGAATTACCTGAGAATTTAGAAGTTCCAATTTTTGTAGTTCAACATATGCCAGTAGGTTTTACTAAAGCTTTTGCAGAAAGATTAAATTCTAATAGCAAGATAAAGGTTGTTGAAGCAACTCAAGGAGAGTCTATAGAAAAAAATGTGGTGTATGTGGCACCAGGTGGTTTTCATATGGAAATAGGGTTAGACAAAAAAATTCATTTAACAACAGAACCGCCTATATGGGGAGTTAGACCAGCAGTAGATAAGCTATTTATATCTGCAGCTAAAGTCTATGGCTCTAACCTTTTAAGCATAGTTTTAACAGGCATGGGAAAGGATGGGGCTCAAGGCACCATAGAGGTAAAAAATAAAGGAGGAATCACAATATCAGAAGATAAATCTACTTGCACCATATATGGTATGCCAAAGGTTGCCTTTGAAACTGGTAAAGTGGATGAAGTCCTACCTATTGATGAGATTGCAGAGGCTATAGTAAAGAATACGACAGGAGCTTTAGGAGGATAGTGGTATGGATTTAGAAGACTTTAAAAAATGGGTATTTAGAGAATTTAATATTGATTTATCAGCATATAAGTCTAATCAGCTTCATAGGAGAATATTAAGCATTATGTCGAGAGTTGGTGTTAATTCTGTAGAAGAATATATAACTCTCTTAAAAAAAGATGAGAACCAAAGACAAAAATTCTTAGATTTCATAACCATAAATGTAACAGAGTTTTTTAGAAATCCAGAAATTTTTAATGATTTGGAGAAAAAAATAGAAAATGATTTAATATTAAGAGAAAAAAATTTAAAGATATGGAGTGCGGCATGTTCCATAGGGGCAGAACCTTACTCCATAGCAATGATATTAGATAATTTGAAAATAAAAGGAAATCACAGTATTCTAGCTACAGATATAGATACCAGCATTCTAGAAAGGGCTAAGAAAGGCGAGTTTACAGCTGGAGAAATGAAAAATGTAAAACCTGAATATATAAAAAAATATTTTGGTAAAAAAGAAGACAAGTTTATCATAGCTCCCAAAATAAGAAATATGGTTACATTTAAAAGGCATGATTTAATATTGGACAACTATGAGAAAGGCTTCGATTTAATAGTATGTAGAAATGTAGTAATTTATTTCAATCAAGATGTTAAAAATGAAATTTATAAAAAATTTAGTGCTTCATTAAAAAAAGGTGGTTTGCTATTTGTAGGTGCTACTGAGAGCATATATAACTATAAAGATTATGGATTTGAAAAAGCTTCCACGTTTATATACAAGAAACTGTAAGGAGGGGAAACTGTGGATACTTCACAATATCTATCAATGTTCCTTGAAGAGTCAATTGACAATCTTCAAACTTTAAATGATTCATTGCTAGAATTAGAGCAGGAACCAGATAATATAGACAAATTAAATGAAATTTTTAGAGTTGCTCATACAATAAAAGGAATGGCAGCTACTATGGGATTTAATGAAATGGCTGAGTTAACTCATAAAATGGAAGATGTACTTTCTGAGTTTAGAGAAGGGAAGTTAAAGGTAACACAGCAGGTAGTAACAGTTTTGTTTAAATGCCTTGATACTTTAGAACAAATGGTAAACAATATATCAGAAGGATTAGAAGAAGCGACTTCTATAGAGGATATAATGAGCAGCCTAGAGGCTATTGTGCAAGGCGGTGAAGAGCAGAGCAGTGAAGAGAAGGAAGAGCTATCTTCTACTAAGAAAGAAGTAGAGGCTGAAAACAAATTGGAATCAGAAATAAATGAATATGATATAAATGTTATAAAGCAAGCAGAAGATAAGGGGTTTAATGCTTATGAGATTAAGGTGATTTTAGATGAAAATACCTTATTAAAATCAGCAAGGGCATTCCTAATATTTAAAAGCCTAGAGGAATTTGGAGAAATCATTAAATGTGTTCCTTCAGCTGATGATTTAGAAAATGAAAATTTTGACTTTGAGATACAGTTGCTTTATGTAACTCATAAAAATAAAAAAGATATTAAAGAACTTTTGGTAAATATTTCAGAAGTTGCAGAAGTAGAAGTTAAAGATATGCAGATATCTAAAAATACAGATAGTAATAATATAAAAAAAGTACCACAGAAAACCAATGTACAAAAACAAGACAAAGTGCAAGATGCAACTTCGAAAAATAGTGTGAACAGTATAAAACCAAAAGAAGTAGATAAAAACACAGATAATAGGAAGCACAAAAAAGTTCACCAATCTGTAAGAGTTGACTTGGAAAGATTAGATAAGTTTATGAACATGGTTTCAGAACTTGTTATTCATAGAACAAGATTAGAACAAATAAGTGCAAACTATAAATCTGCAGAATTAAATGAAACTCTAGAGCAAGTAGCAAGAACTACTTCTGATTTGCAAGATCTTGTTATGAAGATAAGAATGCTGCCTCTTGAAACAGTATTCAACAGATTTCCAAGAATGGTAAGAGATTTATCTGTAGAATTAAATAAAGATATCGATTTTATAATTAAGGGGCAAGATACAGAACTTGATAGAACTGTTATAGATGAAATAGGAGAACCTTTAATTCACTTAATAAGAAATGCAGCAGATCACGGTATAGAAAGCCGAGAAGAAAGAATTTCAAAGGGGAAAAATCCTACAGGAACTATTAAACTTATTGCTTACCAAGAAGGAACTAAAGCTATCATAAAAGTAGAAGACGACGGTGCTGGAATAAATGTAGAAAAGATTCGTGAAAAAGCTAATAAAATGGGAATAAATACTGAAGGTATGAGTGAAAGCGATATTAAAAATCTAATCTTTGCTCAAGGATTTAGTACTAATGAAGTAGTAACAGATATATCTGGAAGAGGAGTTGGTATGGATGTAGTTAAAACAAAAATAAGTTCTCTTGGAGGTACAGTTGATGTTATAAGTGAAGAAGGAAAAGGGTCAACATTTATAATAAGACTTCCTTTAACTTTACAAATTATTCAGGCCTTACTAGTTAAGGTAGGAGGAGAAACTATGGCTATATCTTTAGGATATATAGATAGAGTTATAGACTATAATGAAGATAAAGTAATGAAAACTGACAATAGAGAAGTTATCATATATAATGATAATGTTATACCACTAATAAGAGTATATGAAAAGTTAGGTCTTGAAAAATCAGATAGTTCAAAGAATTATATTGTAATTGTACAGGTAGGAGAAAAGACCGTAGGACTTCTAGTAGATGGCTTGTTAGGACAGCGTGAAACTGTAATAAAACCTTTAGGAAAGACACTTAAGAATTTAAAAGAATATATAGGTGCAACTATTTATGGAGATGGACTTGTAACTTTAATATTGGACGTCGCTGCACTAATATAAGGAGGAGTTTGAATGAGTTACCTAGATATGACGCCTATGCAGTTGGATGCACTAAAAGAAGTAGGGAATATTGGAGCTGGTAATGCAGCAACAGCTATGTCTCAGCTGTTAAATAAAAAAATTGATATGACAGTACCTGCAGTTAACATTTTGCCTTTTGATGAAGTTTTTTCAGGGGAAGGAGCAGAAAAAGTCGTTATAGGTATCATTGTAAGAGTTCTTGGTGATATACCTGGCAATATATTATTTGTCCTTGAAAAAAATACTGCAGATGAAATTATAAAAACTTTAATTGTAGAAGAATCAGACCAACAAACAGAAATGGGCAATTCAGTCCTTTGTGAAATAGGTAATATAATAGCTTCCTCATATATGAATTCTATAGCTAAATTTACTAACTTAGTAATAATTCCTTCAGTGCCAGCTGTTACTTATGATATGTTGGGAGCTATATTATCTACAACTTTTATTGAATCAGGACAGTTTGATGACCAGGTTCTTGATTTGGAAACTAGATTTCTGCAGAATAAACATGAAGAAATCAGTGGACATTTTTACTATATTCCAATGCCTGGTTCATTGAAAAAAATATTAAATACATTAGGAGTAAATTAATGGAGGTTATAGACACATGGCTAGAGTATTAATTGTTGATGATGCTGCTTTTATGAGAATGATGATAAAGGATATATTAGAAAAAAATGGACATGAAGTGGTTGCAGAGGCTAGTAATGGTATTAAAGCTGTAGAATTATATAAATCAGAAAGACCAGATGTGGTTACAATGGATATAACAATGCCAGATATGGATGGTATAGAGGCAGTAAAGGCTATAAAGGCCTTTGATCCTTCAGCTAAAATAATCATGTGCAGCGCAATGGGACAACAAACCATGGTAATGGATGCTATAAGATCTGGAGCAAGAGATTTTATAGTAAAGCCCTTCCAAGCAGATAGGGTACTTGAGGCTATTAGAAAAGCTATAGGCTAATAGGGGGAATAAATATGCAAGTTGTTATATTTAAGCTTGAAGATGAACAGTTTGCTGTTGAAACATCAAAGATTCAAGGTATAAATGATATGATGGAAATAACAAAAGTTCCAAAGGCACCCAGCCATATAAAAGGATTAATAAATTTAAGAGGAAACGTTATCTCCCTTTTAGATATAAATCTATTGCTAAACATTCCTAAAAAACAAGATGAAGGACAAAGCAATATAATTATATTAAAGATGGAAGAGGAGCAGGTTGGAATAACTGTTGATCAAGTAGATGAAGTACTAGAAATAGAGGAGAATATTATAGAAAAGATTGAGGATTATAAAAAGCCCTATATAAAAGGTGTTATTAATTTCAAGGATAGAGTAGTAACCCTTATAGATATAGATAAGCTTTTTGCAAATTAGTATAGAAATGAGGGACAAACATGGCAGACATTTTAACACAAGGTGAAATAGATGCCCTTTTATCTGCCCTGAACTCTGGTGAATTGAATCCTGAGGAACTGGAAAATGAAGAAGAAAAACAAAAGGTTAAACCCTATGATTTTAGAAGTCCTCAGAAGTTTTCAAAGGATCATATAAGAACATTGGAGCTAGTTCATGATAATTTTGCAAGGATAATTTCGAACTATTTAACAGCACAAGTTAGAACCAATGTTAAAATTAAGATAGAGACTGTACAGCAGATAACTTATGAGGAATTTATTCATTCAGTCCCTAATCCTACAATATTGACTATATTTAAAATGCCTCCTCTTAGTGGGTCTATATTGTTTGAAACAAATCCACAGTTTGTTTACCAGATTATAGATGTACTTCTTGGAGGGTCAGGTGTAGGTCAATATAAGTTGAGGGAATTCACCGATATAGATAAAAATATAATAAAGCAAGTAAATAAAGGGCTAATATCTAACCTTAAACTTGCATGGGAAGATATACTAGATGTTGAACCAGAAATTGAAGGCTTGGAAACAAATCCAGCATTGAATCAGACACTGGCTCCTAATGAGCCAGTTGCATTAATCACTTTTTCAGCAGAAATGGGTGGAAATAATACATTTATTAATATTTGTATACCTTATTTGAGCATAGAGAAACTGTTAGATAAGCTTGTGGTTCAATACTGGTTTAGAGAAAACGATATAGAAATATTAGAGGAATCAAAACAAAAACTTAGAAAGCGAATGGATATTATTGAATTACCTCTTACAACAATACTTGGAACTACTAACATTACAGTTGGGGATTTTTTAAACCTTTCTATAGGGGATGTAATAACTTTAGATAATAAAACTTCAGATCCTGTTAAAATGGTAGTTGAAAATCAGCCATATATGTGGGCGAAACCAGGAATTATAGGTAAAAACAGAGGTGTTCAAATATTAGATATTATTGATAAGGATGTGGAAAACTATGAGTAGCGATAATGGATTCCTTTCTCAGGATGAAATAGATGCTCTACTAAATGGGGGCGAAACTTATCCATCTGATAATCCATCTTCTGAAGACTCCGCTTCAGAAAACATATCAGAAACTAAAAAAGAAGAATCTGCTAAACACTGTTCTATCTCGGATATAGAAATAGATTTACTAGGAGAAATAGGAAATATATCCATGGGTTCAGCATCGACAGCCCTCTCTACAATATTAAATAATCCAGTTAATATAACCACACCAGAAGTAACAGTGACCACTTTAAAAGAATTAAGAAATACTTTTGAGATTCCTAATATAGCTCTAGAAGTAAAATTCACAAGTGGTATTGTAGGTGGAAATTTATTGGTGATGAAAATTCCAGATGCAGCAGTAATTGCAAACTTAATGATGGGTGGAGATGGAAAGATAGAGCCAAAGCAAGAACTTACAGAAATTGAAGAGAGTGCTGTTTCCGAGGCCATGAATCAAATGATAGGCTCTGCAGCTACTTCTATGGCAACTATGTTTTCAAGAGAAGTAAATATTTCTCCTCCAATTTCTAGAATATGGACAGGCTCTTCTGATATGCCATTATCAGAAAGTATAGACGAAGATGAAGAAATAGTTAAGGTTTCGTTTAAACTTACTATTGGCGATTTAGTTGACAGCAATATTATGCAAATTCTTCCTATGGAAACTGCTAAAAAAATTGTATCTATAATGATGGGACAAGAAGATGAATCACAAACAAATTCAAAAAAGGATGAAATCCCATCACAAGCACAAAAGAATGAATCCCATGCTCATCATCAAGCTGCAAATGCATCACCACAATCTATTGTGGAGCCTAAGCCGGCAGAAACTTATTATCAGCCTCAGTATACTATGCCTCAGCAGCCTGTAAACATTCAGCGCGCAAATTTTCAGCCCCTTGAAGAGGTAGCTGTAAATTCAGCGCCTAAAAACATAGATTTAATACTGGATGTACCTCTTGAAATTTCGGTGGTTCTTGGTAAAACCAAAAAGACCATAAAGGAAGTTCTAGCTCTTGGTACAGGATCTTTAATAGAACTTGATAAGCTTGCTGAGGAGCCTGTGGAAATATATGTTAATGGAAAAAAGGTTGCTTATGGAGAAGTTGTTGTTGTTGACGAAAACTTTGGCGTTAGGATTGTAAGTATAGTAAGTAATGAAGAAAGGATTAAATCTTTAAAAGGATAGACAAGAGTGGCGGAGATGTTTTGGAATTTTAGAGCGTTTAGAAGTTTAATGGAAAGTTTAATATAAAAAGAATAAGAGTGTTGAATTGAAGGAAGTTTAATTCAACACTCTTATTCTTTGTTTAAATATGAATTAATTCTTGCATGCTTATGGACTTTTTATAATATTGCTATAAACTTATACAAATACAAGTCGATAATAAATTAAGATTAATATGGAATCGAGGAGAGAGAAATGAAGGTTACGGGAACATCAGTGAATAAAATTATAAATATGTATGAAATAAATAAAAAAGGGTTTGAAAAAAACAAGGAGATAACTAAAAAGGACACTGTGGAAATATCAAGCCTTGGAAAAACTCTAAGTTCCTTTGCAGAAGGAGATATAACCTCAATGCCTAAGGAAAAGCTAGAAAAAATAAGAGATGAAATTTCAAAAGGAGCTTATAAGGTAGATGCTAGGCTTGTAGCAGAAAAAATGATAGAAGCAATGAAAAAATACTAGCCGTTAAAAGTGAGGTGACACCATGACTAACAATGAAATAAAGTTACAGCTTAAGGAATTAATGCTGCTTCAATTAAAGGTTTTTGGAGTTTTGCTTAATCTTTTAGAAGAGCAGCACTTATATATAGTAAAAAATGATGTTTTCAATATGGAAGCAGTGGTGGAGAAGATACAAAAATGTAATCAACAAATAGCAAGTTTAGAGCTCAGAAGAAGAGATATAACAAAAGGTTTACTAGAAAATAAAACTTTTGGTAAATTAATTGAGGAAATGAAGGATAAAGAATTGGAAAATAGTTTTAAAAAAATCAGAGGCTTATTGCATGAGATACAACTTCAAAAAGATACTAATGAGCTTTTAATAAAACAAGGTCTTAGCTTTACTAATAGGATGCTATTAACACTAAATCCTGATCGTCAAGCAAAGACCTACAATGGATATGGAAAAATAATAAGATAATAACTAGTTATTAAAAAGGGGTGTTAAAATGTCTGGTTTATTTGGAACTTTTAATATAGGAAAAAGTGGATTGTTTGCACAGCAGCAGGCTATAAATACAACATCACATAATATAGCTAATGCTAATACGGAAGGATATTCAAGACAAAGAGCCATAATGGAAACTACAAGACCTTTTTGTATGCCTAGCATGAATTCTGCATCAGGACCAGGTCAGATTGGAACTGGAGTAAATGTAGCAACAATTCAAAGGATAAGAGATACTTTCATGGATTTTCAAGTTAGAAATGAAAAGAGTACACTAGGACAATATGAAATAAGGGATAAATACTTAAGCGAGGTAGAAGGTGTGTTTAACGAACCATCTGATACTGGACTTTCAAATTTAATAGGACAATTTTTCAATGCCTGGGAGCAGGTATCAAAGCAGCCTGAAAGCTCCAATACAAGAACAGTTCTTATAACTCAAGCCTCAGCTTTAGCAGATGAACTAAATCATACTTATAATCAATTAATTGAGATCAAAAAAAATGCTCAAGAATCTATAGGTCAGGCAGTTTTTGATATTAATGCTATTTTAGAAAAAATAGATAAATTAAATCAACAAATAATCAGCGTAAAAGTTTCTGGAATGGAGCCTAACGATTTGTTAGACAGTAGAGATCTTCTCTTAGATGAACTCAGTGAAAAATTTAATATAAATATAGAACAAGATGACTTTTATTCAATAAATCTTAGACCTACAGATGAAAGTGGACAGACTGATAGAGAGGATTCACTATTAGTTAGAAAAAATCCAAACGATGCAGTAAGAAGATTTTCTTATATAAAAAGCATAGAACCTGAAAATTTTGATAGCGGAGTATCTAGCTATACGATTACTTATTATAAAAACGGTGATAAAGATAACATAGGAACTATTACTGTAACTGGAATCGATAGTGAAGATAAGTTTAAACAGTTAGATCAATGTAGAATACTATGGTCTCAAAAAGATGATAACAATGATGCTGCGAATGGATTAGCTCTCACCAAAGATGGAGAGGCTATTGAAGATGGAGCTACTGTAGACATAAATGATCTAGCCCTTTTTGAGCTGAAAGATGATAAATTTAGAGGAGAGTTAAAAGGGTATATGTCTGTTCAGAAGGATGTGGATGATTATATAGATCAGTTAAATAAGTTAGCAAAAGCTCTAGCTTTTTCTGTTAATGCCATTCACAGTGGGGTTCCTAATGATGGAAGTGACGGCAAAGTAGATAAGGATTATACTCCTTTCTTTGTAAATTCTGAAACTACTGTTTATGAAACTACTGCTGCTGGTAAGAGAGTATTGTATAATGGAGAAATAGATAATCTATCCTCAGCTTTAGATCATGAGAGTGAAATAACTGCAGGGAACATATCCATTAACAAGCAGCTTGTGGATGATGTAATGCAGATAAAGACTAGAACAAATGATGATAAGTTTGCTACTGCAGATTTGAATAGTATAGATGGTGAAAAAGATGGTAAGAGAGCTTTAGCCATAGCCCAGCTTAGAAATACTTTATTGCAGATACAAAACATTGGAGATGAAACTACCAGAAGTGACTTTATAAAAGAACTTCAATATAATATGGATTTAGGATTAAATACTATAAAAAGCGACATAAAAGGAATGACCATAGATAACTATTTTAAAGATACCATAGATAAATTAGGAATTCAGGGGCAGGAAGCAGCAAGAGTTGTAAAAAACCAAGAAACACTTCTCTTAAGCTTTCAACAGAGAAGAGACTCTATTTCAGGGGTCTCACTAGATGAAGAAATGGCAAACTTAATCCAATATCAACATGCCTACCAAGCCAATGCAAAAATTATATCAACCGTTGATGAACTTTTAGATGTGGTGATAAATGGCTTAAAAAGATAATTGACAGTGGACTATAAATTTATAATTTAAATTGTCCAGTGTGCATTGTCAATTAATTTGAGGAGGGTATAAAGTGCGCGTTACAAACAGAATGTTATCAAACACTTTTTTGTCAGACATGAGGGTAAATCTTGAAAATATGAAAAAGCTGCAAGAGCAGATGACATCGGGAAAGGAAATAAGAAGACCTTCTGATGATCCATTTAAAGTTGCTCGTGCTATGCAGCTACATACAGATATTAATGCTAATAAGCAGTATAACAATAATATAACAGATACAATAAACTGGTTAAATACAACAGATACAGCTTTAGGTCAAATTGGAGATGTTCTTCAAAGAGTGAGAGAACTTTTGGTGTCTGCTGGAAATGCTGGGTATAGTTCTAATGAAAGAGAAGCTATAAAAGATGAAATAAACGAAAAAATAGGAGAATTAGCTCAGATATTAAATACAAACTTTGATGGAGCATATATATTTGGCGGTACAAGGGGAACGACTAAGCCTGTGGATGTAACTGGAGAGCTTATTTATAAAGAAGACTACAAGACAGTAGTAAATAATATTGAAGATTGGAAAAAGAAGATAAGCTTTTTTGATAAGGATGATAATCCACTTGGTACGGGTGATGGCTCAATAGATTTAAGTGGTATAGATATGTCTAAATTTACATTAAGTGATTTATCCGATGAAATCAACAAACAATTAAAAGCTGCAGGCATAGAAGGAATAAAAGCAATGCCTGTTTATTCCGAAAATTCTATTAGATTTATAAACAGCACAGGAGATAATATAGTAATCGATGGAATACCAAGTGAAGCTGATAAAGTAACAGTTAAACCAACCACTATTGCTGAAAGTGGAAATACAAGATTAATATATTACAATAAAGATGGAAGTGAATTACCTATTAAAACATTAATCCAATATACAAACATAGATAACTGGCAAGGAAAGAAACTTGTATTTCAAGTTAATGGTGAAGATACACCTTTAGAAGTTGTAATAGATACTTCTACAATAGAGGATCCAGAGCCACCAACTAAACCATTAACAGATGAAGAAAAGATAGTAAAAAGTATTAATAATGGTATTAACGAAAATGAGAACTTAAAGGGAAAAATGAAGGCGGAATTAGTGAAAGAAGGAGCAAAATCTTATATTAAACTGACTTCTCTTGAAACCAATGAAATAAAGCTTCTTAAGCCAGAAGATGATTCCACATCAGTAGCAGATATAAGTGATGAACTATATGATAAACCAATTGGAAACATTCAATATGAAATGATAGCATCTAAGTTAAAGGTTCAAATTTCTCAAGGGGTTACCATGGATTATAGTGTATCCGCTATAGATATACTAGAATTTACCAACAGCGATGGAGAAGTTTTAGATCTTCGTCAAATACTTACTGATATAGTAAATCATTTAGGAGATGAAAATTCTGTAGATAAGTTAACAGGTGAAGACTTGAAAAATATGGATGATGCCATAAGCAATTTACTTAAGATTCGTTCAGAGGTTGGTGCAAAACAAAACAGAATGGACAGTGCTAAAGAAAAAAATACAGACGCAAACTTTAATATGACGGAGATATTATCAGAGACAGAAGATATAGATATAACAGAAAAGATTATGGAATACGCAATTATGCAAACAGTTTATCTAGCTTCTCTTCAAACCAGCGCTAAAGTACTGCAGCCATCACTTATAGACTATCTTTAATGAAACAAATTGACAATTGTCAATTTTAAAAGAACGGGGTGTTAAACATTGAAACTACAAACAAAGTATCACGGTATACAAGAATATAGTGAAAAGGATGTAATATTTTTTAAAAAGGGTATTCCCGGGTTTGACAATTTAACTAAGTTTATAATTTTTCCCGTAAAGGACAATGAGGTTTTTAGCATACTACATTCTATTGAAGATAGTAACATAGGTCTTATAGTAACTTCTCCCTTCAATGTTATGAGTGAATATGAATTTAAGTTAAGTGATGAGACTATTAAAAGGCTAAAAATAGAAAAAGCTGAAGATGTTTTAGTTATAAATACAGTTACATTAAGCTCTAAGCTTGAAAATATAACTATAAACTTACGTGCTCCAATCATTATAAATATAAAAGAAAAATTAGGGGAACAAATAATATTGGATAATGAGAAATACTTAATAAAACACCCATTATTCAAGGAGGAGCTCTAATGTTAGTTGTTAAAAGAAAAGAAGGAGAATCACTGCTTATAGGCGAAGATATAGAAATAAACATAGTCAGCATAGAAAATGGTTCTGTAAAAATAGGCATAAATGCACCTAAAAATGTAGCAATTTTAAGAAAAGAGCTATATAAAGAAATAGAAGAAGAGAATAAGAATGCAGTTAATATGGATACGTCTATGCTAAAGTCATTAAAGAAAAGGTAGATTCCAATGTATATACAAAATTATAAATGATTAGATTAATTATATTCTCAAAGGAGTGAGAAAAATGAGTGTTAATGTATTAAGTCAAGGAGGACAGATAAATACAAGCACAATATCCAGTAATGAAAATTTCATAAATAAGTCTGAAGTGATTAATCAAAAAATAGATTTACCGATAACAGAAAACCAAAAATCCTCAAAGGATATGAATCATGGAAATGAAAAGAATATAAAAGAAGATCATATAAAAAGAGCTGTAGATAAATTAAATAAGTTTCTCCAAGGGGAAGAAACTCATATAGAATATGAAAGACATGATAAATTAAAGAATGAATTTATTATTAAAATAATAAACAATGACACTAAAGAAGTAATAAAAGAAATACCTCCGAAAAAGATTTTAGATATGGTAGCAGAAATGTACAAAATTGCTGGAATTATAGTGGATGAAAAAGCCTAATAAAAATAATGTACTAGGTTCTGCGGATTAGATCCTTAATATATTAAAAAAGATGGGGTGTTTCTATATGGAATATAAATTAAATAAAATAGAACCTGAGACTTATAGGATAGTTAATGATGCTACAAGAGAGGGAAAGGTTCATGGAAGTAAAGACTCATCAAAGGTTAATAGGGACAAAAAAGAAAAACAGCAGCAAAACACCAAAAGTTTTAAAAAAGAATTAGCTAAGCAAACTAAAAAAAAGAAAATATTTGTAGATGCAGTTAAAATAAAAAAAGTAAATATAGAGGCATCAAAGGCAGAAACAAATTTAGTTCAAGGAAGGTTTCTAGATACCAAACGATAACCGCATGCAGGTGAGTACTGCATGCTAAAGTTTTTCCAGAATATAACGATAAAAACTATGACTTAACAATATAACAACCTATGCAATGGGAGGTTTTTCAATGTACGCAAGTAATGCATATAATACGTATAAAAATAATAGTATAAACTATGCTTCAAAAGAGCAGCTATTATTAATGCTTGTAGATGGAGCTGTGAAGTTTGCTAAAATAGGTAGACAAGCAATAATTGATAAAGATATCCCTAAAGCACATGCAAACATAGTAAAGGCTCAAGATATATTTTATGAATTGATGGCAACCCTTGATGTTAAACAAGCTGGGAATTGGGGAAATCAGCTAATGAGTATATATGATTTTATAGTAAGAAGATTAACTGACGCTAATATAAAAAAGAGTGTTGAAATAATGAATGAAGTTATTCCTTTAATTGAGGACGTGAGGGATACTTGGAATGATGCGTATAAGGCTTCAAAAGGAATGAGATAAAAAGTAGTTAATAATGAAGAATAAGAACCATAAGTATAAGGTTTTCAATTCTCAATAAAAAAATATAAGTTTGGGGTGATTAAATGAGTAGTATAAGCAGTGTAAGTAGTACTAGCAGCAGTAATAGAATAACAGGTCTTGCTACTGGTATGGATACGGATTCTATGGTAAAGTCTATGCTATCTACTGAACAGTCAAAAATAGATAAGACATATAAAGAGAAGCAAAAATTAGAATGGCAGCAAGAAGCTTATGTAGATATAATAAAGGATTTAAAAGAGTTTCAAGACGACTACTTGAGTATATCTGCTTCTAATGATACTAATATGATGAAAAGTGCATCTTACTCTGGAACCAAAGCTACAAGTGGAGATGAGAATGTTCTTACAGCTACAACATATGCAGGAGCAATAACTGGAGTTTATAAAGTTAAAGTAGATCAAGTAGCAGAAGCTGCTAAAATGCAGAGTAATGCTTTTACCATAAAAGATCCAAATGGAAAAGATATTAATGCTACAACTGCTACAAAGCTTTCAGATTTAGGTATAGAAGCTTCAGAAATAACAATAGAAGTAAAAGGTAAAACTTTTAAAATTGATGTAAATAAAACTGAAGACGAAAATGGAGCTAAAACTGAAACATTAAGCGATTTAATAAATAATTTTAGGAATGCAAAAGCTGATGATAACAGTTCTGACGTATTAGGAAATTATATAACAGTAAATTATAGTGAACTTACAGGAAAGTTAACAATACAAACTCGTGATACGGGTGCAGATGCAAAATTAAGTATTACAGGTACAGCTGCTAACGAATTAGGTATTACAACAGGAGCAGTATATGGACAGAATGCTAAAGTTTATATAAAATCACCAGGAGAGAGTGACTTTACACTAGTAGAAAGGAGCTCTAATAGTTTTACAATTGACAATATTCAATATAATTTAATAGCCATATCAGAAGTCATCGACACTAACCCAATAAATCCTGAAGATGGATTAAAGGAAACTACTATAACAGTAAAAGCTGATGCTACTGAGACTGTGGAAAGATTTAAAAAGTTTGTTGAAAAGTATAATAAATTAGTAGATAAAATAAATGGAAAGTTGACAGAAAAGAAAAATTATAATTATGAACCTCTTACAAAAGCTCAGGAAGAAGAAATGGAAGATGATGATATAGAAAAGTGGAATGAAAAAGCTAAGCAAGGCATATTAAGAGGAGATTTGCAGTTAACAAGTATTTTGAATGGAATGAGAGAAATATTTTATTCCGCAGTAGAAGGAGCTGGAATTAGTATAACAGACATTGGTATATCAACATATCAAGCTACAGATGGAAAACTAAAGATAGATGAAGATAAATTAAAGACAGCTTTAGAAACAAGAGGAGACCAGGTACAAAAATTATTTACTCAAAGTTCTACTGATAAAAATAAAAAAGGAATACTTCAGAAGATAGATGATTTATTAGATACGTATGTAGGAAGTAGCGGTAGTTTAATCCAAAAGGCAGGTTATACAAATACTAGATGGGCAACAAGTAATACTTTATATAAAAATATACAAGCAAAGGAAGAAGCCATACAAGAGCTACAAAATAAGTATTATACAAAGCAGGAAAATTATTATAAAATGTTTGCTAGCCTAGAAACAGCTATGAATCAATTAAATTCTCAAGCAAATTGGCTATATAGCCAATTAGGAATGAGTTAAAATAATTGTAAATGAGTGGTAGTAATATGGAACTAAAGGATGGCTTAAAAGAGTATAAGAACATAACATTAGATATAATTAGCAGCGTAGAAAAAGAAAACTATGATGCATTAGAACAGTTAATGTCTAATAGGCAAAATATAATTAACACAATGGATAAACTAGACTATTCAAAAGAAGAGTTTATAGAAGTATGTAAAGAATTGGATATATTAATGATTGAGCAAAAATTACTAGAACTTATAAAAGAAAAAAGAGCTAGTTTGATAAATAATATGAATAAACTTGTTATTCGTAACAATGCCAATAAAAGCTATAATAAAATATATTCAATAGGTTCCGTTTTTTTTAATAAAAAAATTTAAAAATTTTAATAAAATATATAAAGTAATATAAAATTTAGACGATATAGTAAGTGTAAACAAAATAAAACGGGAAAGGATTCCCGTAAATAAAAATTCAAGGAGGAATTTTATTATGATTATCAACCACAATTTAAATGCTATGAATGCTCACAGAAACATGACATCAAACGTTAATTCAGCAGCAAAAGCAATGGAAAAATTAAGTTCAGGTTTAAGAATAAACAGAGCTGGAGATGACGCAGCAGGATTAGCTATTTCAGAAAAGATGAGAGGACAAATCAGAGGATTAGACCAAGCATCTAGAAATGCTCAAGATGGTATTTCTTTAATTCAAACAGCTGAAGGTGCTTTAAATGAAACTCACTCAATTCTTCAAAGAATGAGAGAGCTTGCAGTTCAAGGTGCAAATGACACAAATGTTGGAGAAGATAGAGATCAAATTGGTAAGGAAATTGTTCAGTTACAAGCTGAAATTGATAGAATAGCTGACCAAACTGAGTTCAACACTAAGAAATTATTAAACACTAATACTGGAGCTGGTACTATAGTATTCCAGGTTGGAGCTAATAAAGATCAAATTATAGAACTAGATATTGGAAATATGACAGCAGTATCATTAGGTGTAGCAGCAGCAAGTGTTAAAATTGATAATACAACTAGTGCAACACTTATATCAAAAGCAATAAGTACTATTAATGCTGCAATTAATAAGGTATCTACAGAAAGAGCAAAATTAGGAGCATATCAAAACAGACTTGAACATACTATAAATAATTTAAATACATCATCAGAAAACCTACAAGCAGCAGAATCTAGAATAAGAGATGTTGATATGGCAAAAGAAATGATGAATTATTCTAAGAATAATATTCTTCAACAAGCTGCTCAAGCTATGCTTGCTCAAGCAAATCAACAACCACAAGGAGTTCTTCAGTTATTAAGATAATTAAAAAATTAAATTTTGTTAATAAAAATAGTCGGAGAAAATCTCTGACTATTTTTATTAGTTAAGTAAATAGATTAATAAAAAAGTATAAATGATAAGTATGTGTATAGTCATCTATTTAAGTTTCTATTAAAATTTACGATAATATAAATAATAATATAATTTTGTGAGGTATAGTTATGAAACTTAGTATATGTATGATGGTTAAGGATGAAGAAAAGAACATAAGAAGATGTCTTGAAAATTTAAAACCTATAATTAATACAGGATTAGCAGAACTCATTATAGTAGATACAGGATCACAAGACAATACAGTATTAATAGCTAAAGAGTATACGGATAAAGTTTATTTTCATAAGTGGAATAAAAATTTTTCAGAAATGAGAAATAAGTCAATTTCTTATGCTAAAGGGGAATGGATTTTTATTATAGATGCGGATGAAAGATTAGACGATATTGATAAAATGATAACTCTCCTAAATTCAAATGAGCTAAATAACTTTAATACAGTTTTAGTACAAGTAAAGAATTTATATGATTATAAAGATGAGGATAGATATAATTTAATACTTTCTCCAAGATTATTCAGAAATGATGGAGAATTTAGATATGAAGGAGCAGTTCATAATCAACCAATTTTTAAAGGCCCTAATTTGAGTGTGGATATTGCTTTGACGCATTTTGGATATATTAGTACTGATAAAGAATTGATGGAAAAAAAGTATAAAAGAACCGTTGAATTGCTTAAATATGAATTGAAAAAAGATCCAGAAAATCTATATTACTTATATCAATTGGGTGTAAGTTATGATATGCATGGAGACCATAATGAATCGTTAAAGGAATTTAGAAAAGCGTATAATATATTAAAAAATAAAAATTTAATTAAAGAAAATATATATACCTATATACTTGGCTCACATGCTAGAATAGCATATACAAATGGGGAGTTAAGTGAATCAATAAAAGTTGCTAAAGAAGTTATAAGTGTACAATCTGAATATGTAGATATGTATTATATTATTGCAGTATCAGAAAAGCAGTTAGGAAATAAAAAAGAATCCTTTAAATATTTTAATAAATATATTGATTTAGTTAAAAAATATGATAAGTTAGAAATAGCTAAAGATTTAACAACTATTATGTATCATATGGATAAAAATTCTATCTCAAATGGATATTTTGAAATATTTCAGCATTATCTAAATGAGGAAAAATATCTGGAGGCTTACAAAAATTATAAACATATTACACTTGTAAATCAAAAAATTTATTCAGGTATAAATATATTAATAAAGTTAAAGAAACATGATGAACTTTATGATTTATATATTTCTTTAACAAATAAAAAAGAAAAAGATACATTTTTAGTAACTTTAGAGAGCAAGTTAGATGAAGTAGAATATAATAATAGAGTTGAAATTTACAAACGGTTTAGTTCTGATACAGATATATATGGATTGTTAAATCAATTGAGATTAACCGATGATGTAAATATAAAATCAAACTTAATAAAATTAATATTGCAAAATTTAGACTTAGATAAAGAACCTCTGTTTTATGCAGAAGTACTTAATAATTTTAAAGAAGATATTCCATTTCTTATTAATATATTAACAAAAGTTGAAACATTAAATGTAAGAAAAATACTTCAATATTTAATTGAAAAAGATAAAAGATTTATAAATGCTTTTGAAGAATATGTTTCACAATTAGAGGAAGAAGTAGTATCAGCAGCAGATATAAATGTATTAAGAGTAAATATAGTATTAATGTCTGTTTTACTTTTAATAAATGCTAGAGATAATAGCACAATAAATGATAAATATAAAAATATTTTTGATAAATATATAAAATGTGGAATTAAGTTTATATCTGAACTATATAGAATAGAAAAAGCATCTTTAATTTATAAAAGCGTAAGCAATATGGAAGATAGATTCTTTTTGATTATGTATTTGGTTAATCAAGATTTATTAAATGATAATAAAAAAGCTATAGTAAATCACTTACTAGAAGCTTTAAATACTTATGAAGCAATGGCTAAATATATTGATATTTATAAAAATGATTTGTTATTTAGTGAAAAAGACATAATCGAAGAAAAACAAAAATCACAATTTGATGAATATAAAACTCAAGTTAAATCAAATATTAACACTTTAATAAGTAGTGGAAATTTAGAAGAAGCTAAAGAGTTAATTAAACAATACGAAGATATAGTTCATAATGATATAGAAATTTATTCAATAAAAGCTGTTATAGCTATTATGGAAGAAAAATATTCAGAAGCTGAAAATATATTAAAAAGTGGCTTAAAAAAAGAACCATTTAACCAAGACTTATTATACAACTTGAGTTATTTAATGGATATTACTAAAAAAAATAAAAAATCATTAGAGTGCTTTAGTACTGCAAAATTATTCAACCCAAATAGCAATGTAAAAGTTAATGATATTATATGCGATTTAAAGGCTATTGATAATAACAATTTAAAGGTTATTCATGGAACTATGGAGATCGCTAATCAGATGTGTACGCTAACATCAGGTTTAAAGAGAATAAGAATTGATGCTAAAACATTAAATTACTATCCTAATTATTTAGGATATAAATCTGATTATACTTTAGATATTAGTTCTTTTAATAATGTAAATGAAGCTAATATAGAGACTAAAAAATTAGCAGCTAAAGTAATTTCAGAAAATGATGTGTTTCATTTTCATTTTGGAACTAGCTTAACTTTAGATTATTCTGACTTATCTTTACTCAATGAGCTAGGTAAAAAAGTTTTAATGCATCATTGGGGATCGGATGTGAGAATGTATTCTAAAGCTATACAATTTAATCCATATGTAAAAGTTAAAAATATGGATGAAGATAGCATTAAAAGAAAATTAGAATTTATTTCAAAGCATATATCTCATTGCGTAGTAAGTGACTATGAGTTGTACAATTATGTGAAAGATTTCTATTTTAATGTTCATTTGATAAGACAAGCCATAGACTTAGAAAAGTATAAAATTAAGAATTATAAAAATAACAAGTTATTTATTGTTCATGCTCCATCATCACCAGAAATTAAAGGAACAAAATATATTTTAAGTGCTATTGAAGAATTAAAACAAAAATATGATTTTGATTTCAAGCTTATTCAAGGTATGCCTCATGAAGAAGCAAAAAAGATTTATCAAAAAGCGGATATAATAATAGATCAAATATTATGTGGTTCATATGGTTTGTTTGCAATAGAATCCATGGCAATGGGAAAACCAGTAGTTTGTTTCATAAGTGATCATTTAAAGGACACATATCCTAAAGAATTACCAATAATATCAGCAAGTCCAGATAACATTAAAGAAAAATTAGAATACGTTATTAATAATAGAGATATGTTAAGCGAAATTGGTAATAAAGGAAGAAAGTATGTAGAAAAATATCACGATATGAATGTAATATCTAAACAGCTGCTAGATTTATATAAATCTATTTAAGGCATAATTAAGGAGGAAAAAATGATTAAAAATAAAAAAGTACTTTTGACTGGTGGAGCAGGATTTATTGGTACAAGAATATGTAATTTATTGTATGAAAATAATGAAATTTTAATTTATGATAACTTAAACAGGAATTCTATTAAAAATACAAATTTATTAGACAAAACTAATGTTAAATTAGTTCAAGGTAATATATTAGATTTTAATTATCTGAAATCAGTCATAGATGGATTCAGGCCTAATATTGTAATTCACTTAGCGGCGGTAGCTGGAATAGATACAGTTATCAAAAATCCTGTGACTACCATGAAGGTGAACATGATTGGTACATACAACATATTAGAAGCAGTAAAGAATTTAAACTTGGATTCGGCAAGTAATGCCGAAAGGCATTGAAATTAAAGAATTTTTTGTTCAAAAAAATTAAAAGAAATCATCCCTTTTAAGTGTTAAAATATAATTGAAAAAAAACAAAACACAAAAGGGTGATTTCTATGAATAGTTTACAACAAAATCAAAAAAATTTAAAGAAGAAAATTAGATTTTTGAACATGAAAGCAAAATTCAATGATACCAAAGTTACTTCTGTA